>VBLD01000376.1 GCA_005879205.1 Deltaproteobacteria bacterium | reverse complement strand
GGACCTCTGGCTGGTCCACGAGAACCTCCTCGTCTACTCCCGCGACAAGGATCTGGTGGAGCGCCTCGCGCGCATCGCCGAGCGGAAGTACGCCGTGGGCCAGGTCTCTCAGCCAGACGTCCTGCGCGCCCAGGTCGAGCTCACCCGTCTCATCAACCGCGTGACCACCGAAACGCTCGGCGTCGACACGGCGCGTGCGGAGCTTGGCGCTCTGCTCAGCCGGGAGGATCCGGGATCGATCGGGATTCCCGAGGAGCCGGTGAAGGCGCGGCTCGAGCAGAATGTCGGGTCGTTGACGGAAGTTGCCCTTCGCCAGCGCCCCGAGCTCTCGGCACAGCAGGCTACCATCGCGCGGTTCGAGGCGAATCGCCGGTTCGCTCGCCTTGGCTACCTCCCCGATTTCGAGTTCACGGCGGAACGCTTCTACAACTTCGACCGCCGCGACGGGCTGGGCGCCATGGTCTCCATCTCGATCCCCCTCGTCTACAAGTACAAGTACGACGCGGCCGTCGGCGAGGCGAGCGCGCGGATCACGACGGCGCAGGCCGAGCTCCGTCGTCTGCAAGATCGCATCCGTCACGACGTCCAGCAGGCGTTCCTCCGCGCGAGGACGGCGCTCGCACAGCGGGACCTCTTCCTGTCCACGCACATCCCGCAGGCCGAGCAGGCGCTGCGCGCGTCGCAGGTCGGTTACGAGACGGGCAGGGTCGACTTCCTTTCCCTCATCGACAGCGTGCGTGCCATCGAGTCCGTCCACCTCGAGCACTATCAGGCCGAGGCGGACTTCGAGAAGGCGTATGCCGACCTGGAGCGCGCGGTCGGCAGCGACCTCCCACGAGACATCGAGCAGTGAGGCATTCCAAGATGAGCACCGCCGGAAGACACTTCGTTCACCTCCTCGTGATCGGTCTCGCTCTGCTCGGGCCGCCCGGCGCTCCCACGCCGCTCGTGTCCCCGGCGCGCGGCGAGAGTACTCGCGGCCGGTACGCGTGCCCCATGCACCCCGATGTGAGAGCCGACCACCCCGGAGAGCGCTGCCCCGAGTGCGGAATGGAGCTCGTCGCGGCCGGAGAGCAAGCCGCGCCAACAGGCGTCCCGCCCGAGGAGGGCTTCGCACGCGCTCCGATCCGCCTCGACCGCACCCAACAGCAGGCGATCGGGGTCACGTACGGCGAGGTCGAGCGCCGTTCCCTGGAGCAGGTGATCCGGACCGTGGGGCGCTTCGACTACGACGAGCGCAAGCTCGCCGAGGTGACGCTCAAGGGGGAGGGGTACATCGGCGACCTCTTCGTCGACTACACGGGCAAGCCGGTCCGCAAGGGCGATCCGCTGTTCACGATCTACAGCCCCGACCTGGTCACGGCACAGGAGGAGTACCTGCTCGCCCACGAGACGCTCGGCCGCCTCGGCGGCAGCAACGTCCCGGGTGCCCTCGACAGTGCACGGTCTCTGCTCCGCGCGAGCCGCGAGCGCCTCCGGCTCTGGGATCTCACCGAGCAGCAGGTCCGGGCGCTCGAGGAGAGCAGGAAGCCCGAGCTCTATCAGACGATCTACTCGCCGATCTCGGGCGTCGTGATCGAGAAGATGGCCTTCAAGGGCCACCGGACCGAGCCGGGAATGCCCCTCTACAAGATCGCCGATCTCTCCACGATCTGGGTGTACGCGGACATCTACGAGTACGAGCTGCCCTTCGTCCAGGTCGGGCAGGAGGCCCACATCACGCTGCCGTACTATCCCGCGGACGATTGGACTGCACGCCTGACCTACCTCTACCCCTCCATCGACCCGAAGACCCGCACCGCGAAGGTCCGCTTCGAGCTCTCGAACTCGGGCAAGCATCAGCTCCTGCCCGAGATGTACGGCAACGTCGAGCTTCACGTCCCGGCCGGCGAACGCCTGACGGTCCCCGAGACCGCCGTGCTCGACTCCGGCCGCCGGCAGGTGGTCTTCGTCGCGTCGGGAGACGGGCAGCTCGTCCCGCGCGACGTGAAGCTCGGGAGCCGCTTCCACGATTACGTCGAGGTGCTGGAAGGCCTCTCACCCGGGGAACGGGTCGTGACCAGCGGCAACTTCCTCGTCGACTCCGAGAGCAAGCTCCAGGCGGCCGAGAGCATGATGGGCATGATGGGCGCCATCGGCATGGGCGACTGGAAGATGGAGAGCGCCAAGCCGATGGAGATGGGCGGTCAGGCGAGCGAAGCGGCGCCGCCGGAGACGCCGCCGGGTCCGCCGGGCGCCACGGGTCAGGGGCAGGAAAAGCGCGTCGGCGATCTCCTGGTCGCCGTCTCCGCGGCGGCCGAGCCCGTCAAGATCGGAGAGAACCTCATCCGCGTGCGCGTTCGCAACGCGAGCGGCGCGCCCGTGACGGGCGCCGCCGTGAGCTTCTCGTACACGATGGACATGCCGGGCATGACCATCGAACAGTCCGGCGCGCAGGACCGGAGCGACGGGATCTACGAGGGCAGGGCGCGCTTCACGATGGGGGGACCGTGGGGGCTCGTCGTCCAGATCGAGCGGCCGGGCAAGGCGCCCGTCCGCGAGAAGTTCACGGTGCGCGTCAGCGGCTAGCGAGCGGGCGCCATGATCAACCGGATCATCGAGTACAGCGCGCGCAACCGCTTCCTCGTCCTGCTGCTCGTGTTCTTCGCGACCGCGGCCGGTGTCTGGTCGCTGCGCACGAGCCCGCTCGACGCGATCCCAGACCTCTCGGACGTGCAGGTGATCGTCTTCACCGACTGGCCCGGGCGCAGCCCGGACATCGTGGAGGACCAGATCACTTATCCGATCATCACGACGATGATCGCCGCGCCGCGCGTGAAGTATGTCCGCGGCGAGTCGATGTTCGGCTACTCCTT
>VBLD01000375.1 GCA_005879205.1 Deltaproteobacteria bacterium | reverse complement strand
TGCTCCCCCTCGAACGAAATGCGCCCGACCTGCCCGAGTCCGCGTATCCGCCAGAGGTAGCGCTGCACGCCTCTGACCAGCGGCCCGAGGTAGGTGAGCAGCGCGATCAGCGCGCGCGATGTCGGGCCCGAGAAGCGCGGGTCGACGCGCGCGCGCGCCGCGGTCGCCAGCGCCAGCGCGAGCGACCCGGCGAGCGGCAGGGCCGCGATCACGAGCGTGCGCGGCGAGACGAGCGCCGAGAGAAACAGCAGCACGCCGACGGCGTTCCACTCGAGTGTGAACGGCAGGTACCCGAGGAGCGACGACGGCGGCTCGTAGAGCGACTGGAAAAGTCCCCGCCCGAAGGCACCGAAATAGATGACGGGCCGGCGGGAGAGGACGGCCGTCGTCAGCTCGCCGTAGATGCGACCGAGCCAGCGTGACTGCCCGAGCAGATTGAAGCGGTAGGGATGCTTGAAGTAGAGGAGCGCCTCCGCCTTGCCGTAGCCCATCTGCTGCTTCAGGTACGCCTTGACGGTGTTCCGCCGGTAGTGCCAGACGGTGGACGCCGGGCTGAAGCCGATCGCGTAGCCCTTGTTCTGCAGGCGCCAGCAGAGGTCGACGTCGTCACCCGCGGCGGCGAACACGGCGTCGAAGCCGCCGATGTCCTCGAGCGCCTTTTTGGTGAATCCCATGTTGCAGCCCGGGATGTGCTCCGCCACCTCGTCGTTCAGGAGGACGTGCGTGGGCCCGCCGGGCGAGACGGCCACCGCCGCCGGCACGACGCTCGGCTCGGGCGGCGGGAAGTTCGGCCCCCCGACGGCGACGAAGCCGCTGCGCACGAACTTGTAGACCATGAAGGCCAACCAGTCGGGATCCGGCACGCAATCGGAGTCCGTGTAGGCGACGATCTCGCCGCTCGCCGCCGCCGCCCCTACGTTGCGCGCAATCGAGAGACCCTTGTTCTCCTGGCTGATGATCTCGAGGCGCGCCCCCTCCGGATCGGCGTCGTACAGCTGCTTGTGCCGCTCGGTGATCTCCAGCGTCCGGTCCTTCGATCCGTCGTTGACGACGATGACCTCGTAGTTGGGATAGTTGAGGGTGCGGAGCGACGTGAGGCAGGCATCCATCGTCCGCTCCGCATTGTAGGCGCACACGACCACGGACACCCGCGGCGACACCTCGAGCCGAGGCGGGAGCGACGCGCCGTACTGCACCTGCACCGCCCGGAACGACGGCTTGCGTTCGCGCTTCGGATCGACGAGGCCGAAGGCCCAGTCGCTGATCGCCGAGCCGCCGGTGAACCACTCGTCGGTCCACGAGAAGACGAAGGTGCCCGCGACGCCGGACTCGAACGCCGCCCGCACCATCCAGCCGAGCATGTCGCCCTGCGCCTGCGCCCCCTCCCGCATCGAGTCGACGCCGAACTCGGTGAGGACGAGCGGCTTGTCCTCGGCCAGGTTCTGGAGGCGCGAGAGGTAGCGGCGGAAATCGGCCTCCCGATGCAGGTAGACGTTGAACGACAGGAAGTCGACGAACTCGACGATGTCCAGGTACTCGGTCGACGGGAAGTTGGCGTAGCTGACCAGCGTCGAGGGCGCGCGCTGCTTGACCACGTCGACCAGCGAGCGGATGAAAGCCCGCACGCGCTCGGGGCCGTACCAGCGGACGATGTCGGGCGGGATCTCGTTGCCGATCAGGAGGCCGAAGAGCGCCGGATGATTGCCGCAGTTCTCCGCCGCGGCGCGCACCGTGCCGCGGATCTCGGCGACGATCTCCTTACGATCGAGGAAGCAGATGTGCTGCGCCCATGGAATCGTCACCAGCACCCGGATGCCGCGCTCGGCGGCGCGGTCGAGGAGCCAGCGCGGCGGCACCGTGAAAGTGCGGAGACAGTTCGCCCCGAGCTCCACCATGAGGGCGAGATCACGCTCGAGCGTCTCCTCCTCCGGGAACGGGAAGCCGTGCGATGCGGCGGCGAAGGGCCCGTACGAGACCCCGCGCAGGTAGAGCTTGTGGTCACCGACGAAGAAGAACTTCCCGCCGATGGTGGGGGCCCGGCCGTCGAGCGCGGGCACGGATACCCGCTCGGGCAGTGGGCGCAGCATGGCCTGCGTCATATGTGGCGGAATCCGGGCAAGATAAACGACCCTGCCCGGCGCCACAACCGCGGGCGGCCCGACGTCCTGGACGTCCTACGCCGCGAATCGCCGGTCGTACCTGAACGCGAAGGCGGGGACGCGCCACAGCCGCGCCAGTCTCAGCACCGACGCGACCCAGGCACCCACGAGCCCCAGCAGCATGAGGCGAAGCATCGCCATGAAAGCAACGCGCATGCCGCGCCCGCGAGCTCGTCCTTGCCGACCGGCCCGGCAGTCTGGCGACGGCTGCGGAACGGGTTCTGCGCCCGGGCGACGGATCGTCGACGTCCGCGTTACAGGCCGCCGCGAACCGCGCGACCACAGTAGTGGACGGGCGAGGTCGTGCCGAACGGCGGGGTCACGCTATGAGACGCCACTCCCGACGGTCTCCGCGCCGTTGGCGTCATGGTGCGTCTCGAATGCTCGAAGCCCGGCCCCGGACGGCAGCTAGAACGCTGATACTTTGCGCCGCCCGTGGTTGTCTGACGCGCACGGGTTGTCA
>VBLD01000374.1 GCA_005879205.1 Deltaproteobacteria bacterium | reverse complement strand
CTTCATGATCGAGTGCCAGACCCGCTACGTGCTCGAGGCGATCCGGACGCTGGCGAAGCGGGAGCTCGCGTCGCTGGACCTCCGCCCAGAGGTGATGGACGCCTACAACGTCCGCATCCAGAGCGAGCTCGCGTCCACCGTCTGGGCGGCGACCGGGAAGAGCTGGTACAAGACCGAGGCTGGGCAGATCACGAACAACTGGTCGGGAAGCACGGTGCGCTACTGGTGGAGCACGCGCCGGTTCGACCGCGAGCACTATCGGGCCGGGGCGCGGATCGCCGTCTCCGCCGGCGAAGCTCCCGCCCCGATCGACGCGGCTGCCGCAGCCGCCTGACGCTCCTCGCGTCCGCGCGGGCGCCGATACTACCTCGGCATTCGTGGCATGGCGACGACCGTGCACAACGCCCGGCATCAGCGGCGGCAGCAGCGCCGTCCGCTGCATGCCGTTGTCAGACAGCCCCCTCAGATGGAGCATCAGCCTTTCCCTCGCGTGCGCGCACGGCGAACCGCGTCCGGATATATTCCTGGGCGCTCTCGGGAGACAGCTTCACCGTCCCGGGCCCACTTCTCACGAAGAAGTCGCCCTCCGATGACGCTTCCAGCCCCTTCCACTTGAGAAGCACCGGCTCCGGGCTGCGCTGGCAGCTCACGACGCACACCGTCTTGCCGTCCACGATCTGCGTCTTCGGGTCGATGCAGGTTCCCGCCCGATCCCCGAGCGCGTTGCGGACGACCTGGGCCAGGTGCCGCATGAACTTGTCATCGGTCTCGAGCCGGTCATGCTCGATCCCGACGATCGCCCCGTCATCGCCCACGCCGATCAGAAGGTCTCCTCCTTCGGTGTTCAGAAACGCGGCCACGGTCTTGAGGACGGCGTGGGTGACGCCCTTGTCGTCCTGCCGATTCTCCTTGAGGCTCCACCGCACCGTGGACTTGAATTCCAGGGTCTTGGACTCGCCGCGCTTGATCAGTTCCTCGGCGTTGCGGTGGGCGCGTAGGTACTGGTCGAACAGGAAAGTCTTGATCGCCTCGCCGAACGCGCGGTCGTCGGTGATGCGTTTGTACAGCTCGAAGTTGGAGTCGACGATCTCCTGGATCACGTGCTCGACCTTCTGGTCGAAGGTGAGGCGCACGTTCTCCCGGGTGTTGACCCGCGCGGCCGCATCGAGCGCGGCATCGTCATCAAGTTTCTCCATCATCTGGCCGAGCGTCACGCGATGCTCGGGCCCGAGGTTCAAGCCGAAGCGCTCGTTGAGCACGGCGATGATGCGCGACAAGGTCTCCAGTTCTGCGGCGTCCACGCCGTACCCGCTCTTCGTGCTCACGGGATCGAGCACGCCCGGCCGGCGCTCGAGCGCGATCCTGCCGCTGCCCGTCTGCTGGATTCGGTACGACTCCATGTCGATGTTCTGCTGCACTTCGCGCGGCAGCTCGGCGCGGTCTGCGGGAAGCAGCCGGCGGAGGTGCCGAGCGAAGACGTAGAGCTTCTCGAGGTCTGCATCCGCGAAAGTCAGCACCTGCGCGAGGAAGACGTACAGCCGCACGTAGTCAGTGAGCTGGCCGCGGAAATCGTGTTGCTCGTCCAGGGAGAGCGCGTGGAACCGCTCGACCACGGGAGCGAGCACGGCGTAGAGCCGGTCCTGCGTCGCCTTGGCGTCGAAGTACACCTTGGCGAAGGCGTCCACGTCCTCCTCGGTGTAGACGGGGAAGCCGAGCAGACGCGTCTGGGTCTCGTAGAGAAGGTTGGGATCGGTCGCCTCGGAGAGCAGCGTCGTCTCGTAATACGGCTCGAAGGCAGCCTTGATCTCGTCCGACTCGTTGGCGAAGTCGAGCACCATCGTGCCCTTCTTCTCCGGGTGCGTGCGGTTCAGGCGCGAGAGCGTCTGCACCGCGTTAACCCCGCCGAGCTTCTTGTCCACATACATGGTGTGGAGCAGGGGCTGGTCGAAGCCGGTCTGGAACTTGTTGGCGACGATCAGGAAGCGATACTCGGAGCGCTCGAATGTCTTCGCGGTCTGCGCTTCCGGGAAGCCGTTCATGTTGGACTCGGTGTACGCCTGACCGCCGTCCAGCACCGTGCCGGAGAATGCGACGAGCGCCTTGAACGGGTAGCCCCGCTCGGCGAGGTACTTGTCCACCGCAAGCCTGTAGCGCACGGCGTGCAGCCGCGAGCGCGTGACAATCATCGCCTTTGCCTTGCCGCCGATCTCGCCCTGCACCTGCGCCGCGAAGTGCTCGACGCAGATCCTCACCTTCTCGCCGATCGCGTGCGGGTGCAGCTCGACGAAGGACTTGAGCAGGTACTCGGCCTTCTTCTTGTCGTAGCGCGGGTCGTCCTCGACTTTCTTCAGAAGCCGCCAGTAGGCCTTGTAGGTCGTGTAGCTCGCGAGCACGTCGAGGATGAAGCCCTCCTCGATCGCCTGGCGCATGCTGTAGAGATGGAAGGGCGCGAACTTGCCGTCGGCGCGCTGCGTGCCGAAGAGCTCGAGCGTCTTGGGCTTGGGCGTGGCGGTGAAGGCGAAGGTCGAGAGATTGGGCAGCCGCCCGCGCTTCTCCATCTCGGCCAGGATCGTCCCTTCCAGCTCCTCCTCGGGCGTCGCAGCCGCGGCCTCCTCGGCCTCGGCCTCCTCGAGCGAACGTGAGGCGAGGACCGCCTTCAGGCTCTTCGTGCTCTCGCCGGACTGTGACGAGTGTGCCTCGTCCACGATCAGCGCGAAGCGCTTGCCGGGGAGCTCGCCGATCTCCTTCGCGATCACCGGGAACTTCTGCAGCGTGGTCACG
>VBLD01000373.1:350-3215 GCA_005879205.1 Deltaproteobacteria bacterium | reverse complement strand
CCCTTCAACAACGGCGCGCACGGTGCCACGGGCTCGCTCGCGGCCGCGGCCCAGATCGAGGCGTTCCTCCGCCCCGACGGCATGGTCGAGCAGTTCTGCACGGACACCTGCAACCCGGATTGATCCCGCGGTCGCTTGCCTCACTATGCGAACCACAACTACGAGCTGCTCGGCGAGATCGTCCGACGGCTGTCGGGCCGCAGCCTCGAAGAGCGGGCGGTTCGCGTCTCGGCCCGGATGCCCGACGGTGTCGCGATCAGCGCACGGACCATTCGTCCGGGCCGGGCCCCGCAGCACTCACGCCGGAGCCACGACGGCGAAGCCCAGCGCGCCCGCCCCCTCGGCCATTCGACGGTCGTAGGTGACGATCGCACGCAGTGCAGGTGCCACGAGGTGAGCCGCCGCGAGATGGACGGCATCGAGCGACCGGAGGCCGACGGGCTCGAGCATCCCGGCGGCGTCGAAGAGGGCGTCGTCGAGTCGGATCAGGTCGATGCGTTGCAGCAGGCGCCTGGCGGCCGCAATGGCGGCGGGCCCGACGGGCCGCACCGCGCGCAGGACTTCCGTGCGAGCGAGGCCACACGACACGCGCTGCGGCTCGCCCCGCAGGTACGCTCGCAGGGCGCGTGACTCGGGTTCGAGGACGACCAGCCTCACCAGCGCCGACGAGTCGAGATAGACCATGGGGCGGCTCAGCGCTCGTGGGCACGCAGGCGAGCGAGCCGGCGGGAGGGGCGCTCGGTGCCGGCCGCCGAACGAATCGGTGCGGGCAGATCGAGGAGATCGCCCTCGCCACGCGTCACCCGGCCCGCGGCTTCGAGCGCATCGATGACGTTCGTGTGGACAGCGGGGGCCAACACGGCGACGGGGCGACCCCGATCCGTGACCTCGAGGCGCTCGCCGCGGCGGACTCGGCGCAGGGCGGCGCCTGCGTTCTGCTGCAGCTGTCGCACACCGATCTTCTGCATGTGCGTCAATGTAGCACGACGGAGCCATTGGGGACAAAGACGGAGCTGGACCGCGTCAGGATGATTCGTGAGCTCTCGTCGCCAAGCTGCAGCACGCCCGGGAGGTCCTCGCACAGCAGAGCCGTGCGCTGCCCGTCGTGTGACCACGACAACAGCTCCGAGCCCCGGTTCTGTGGCGGATGCGGTGCCACACTGGCCGCGATTTGCGCGGCGTGTGGAGCGTCGAACGGGTCACTCGGCTGAGGAAGGAGCTGGCCCGAGCTCATTGCTCCCGTGGTCGGGGCGGAGTATAGTCAGCAGTATATCCGGAACTAAATAAGCGAGGATCGATCGATGGGGAAGCCGCTGATGCTGCAGGAAGCCGACGCCGAGCGTATCGAGTCGCTCAAGAAACGGCTGCGGGCGCGCACCAAGATAGAGGTCGTACGCTCGGCGCTCGATCTGCTCGAACGTGATGCGGAGCGCGCCGAGCGGGTGGCGAAGTGGCGCAGGGCGGCCGGAGTGGTAGCTCGCGAAAGCCGCGCGGCGCTGCGCGCCTTCCGCCCGCACAGCCGCTTACGCCGGCTCGACTGATGCCGGTCGTTCCCAAGCGCTGGCACGTCTATGTCGTGGCGCTCGATCCGCGCGTGGGGACGAAGCCCAGCAAGCAGCGCCCCTGCCTCGTCATTCAGCCGACGGAGTTCGGCGAAGCCGGATTGCCGAGCACCGTGGTGCTGCCGCTGACGACCAGGATCGTTCGCGAGGATGTCTTCCCGCTGCGCGTACGAATTCCGGCCGGGGTATGCGGCCTGACGCGTGACAGTGAAGTCCTCGTCGACCAGATGCTGGCCTGGGACAACGATCTGTTCCGCCGCGATCTCGGTCCTGCGCCCGAGGCCGTGCGGGATGAAGTGCGGCGGGCGTTGCTGGAGTTCCTCGATCTGCTCTGAACTACAAGGACATGATCCCTTCGGCCAACCGGCCGGACGCGAAGTGGATGCGAATAACTCGCTCGTCGACTCGGCCGGCGACCTGGCGGGGCCGGGCGCCGTCGCCCTCCCGGTAACGGTGCAGACTCAGTAGACCCGCACACCACCCGCGCCGCGCGGCTCCATGCCGCGTGGCCGGGTCCGGGGACGCTCACTGTCCAGCAGGTCCAGAACTTCCACAGGGACAGCCAGGCCCAGAGCACGGGCCCGTGACCGACGGCTCCCTTTGATCGGCTGTCGTTGGTGCGCGGGTTCCCGGAATGTCATGGCCAAGAAACCCCGGGCATCGACGAGACGCGGGCAGCAGCGGACTGGCGGCACACGCGCAGCGAGTCGAGGCGCGCAACGTTCCGGAGCACAGCGCGCCTCACCGGCCGCTACGGTGCCAGTCACACGCCGTTGCGACCTGTGTGGCGAGGTGACCACCGGGGGGCCGCGACATGCCTCGGCGGCTGAGTGCTTCGTGGCCCTGCGGCAGGCCCTCGAAGCCGCTCGCGAGGAGCTGACGCTGGCGCGTGGCCGCCTGGCACTCGTCGAGCATCGTGCCAGCGGTGCCCAGGAAGCGCTGGGCGCAATCGCGGAGTTGCTCCGCGGTGAGATGACACCGAAGGCGGTGCCTCGGCTCGTCGCACGGATCAAGGAGTTGATCGCGCCGCACACCGGGAGCCCCGCCAAAGGCTAGTGGGAGGCGCCGCCGGTGATGACCGCCACCGCGCCAGTGAACATGCGGAGGACCCGGGAGAAGCTGCGCGCCCTCGGCTACCTGAACTAGGTTGCGGTATGCATCGATCGTTTGACGGGCGACCGCCGTCTCTCCTATCGTGCGCGGACCAACGAAGGAGGGTCTTTGCATGCGTGCGTCCGTTGCGCTCTCGGTGCTCGCTTTCCTGGTCGGTGCAGGCGCGGCCTCGGCCGTCACCATCAAGGTG
>VBLD01000373.1:0-301 GCA_005879205.1 Deltaproteobacteria bacterium | reverse complement strand
GGCGACAAGGTGGTCGTCTACCCGGGGACGTACCACGAGCCCGGCAGCCCCTGCCCGACCGACGCGTCCCACACCTGCTCGGTCGTCGTGACCAAGGACGACATCCGGCTGATCGCGCAGTCGAGCAAGAAGAAGCCGGTTATCGTCGAGAATCCCGGCACCCACGACCAGGGCATCGCCATCGCCAGGAGCGGCGCCGCCGGCCCCGGCTGTCTGACCGACCCGACGCAGCGCATCCAGCGCGCCCGCGTGCAGGGGTTCACGGTGAACGGTTTCGGCAGCGAGGGGATCTTCCTCTTCT
>VBLD01000372.1 GCA_005879205.1 Deltaproteobacteria bacterium | reverse complement strand
GTCGCGAACAGCCTGCCCGGGGCACTGGCGACGCCCGGCGCGCTCCTCCTCGGCGACGTCGTCGAGGAGATCGGCGCGCTCGACGTGCCGCTCGGCTCGCCCGACACGGAGGCGGCCGCGCGCCAGGCGTGGGAGCTGGTGGACCGCGTCGAGCCGGCGGTGATGGTCCTCGATGCGGCCTCGGCCGGTACGTTCTTCGCCGCCGTTCCGCGCGCCGCCCGCGCCTGGTGGCGCGGCGTCGTCTGGCTCGGGGACGGTCGAGCCTCGCCCCGCGTGCCGGCGGCGGCCGGCTTCTCGGGCTGGCAGCGTCACTGGCTCGCGGTCCCCGAGGCGTCGAGCTTCGTCGCGTGCACCTGCGCGGCGTCGCGCTATCACGTGGACGAGGGGATCGAGGCCGACGTGGTCGACGCCGGGAGCGGCGCCCCGTTGCCCACCGGCCGCGAAGGCCTGCTCACCCTCACGCCGCTCGACGGCGACACGGCGCTCCTGCGCTTCGCGAGCGGCCGCACGGCGCGCCTGCTTCCGGCGCCCTGCGACTGCGGCGAGGCCGGAGCGGTACTGGAGATTGCATGACCTCTCTCGTCGATCGCAAGGAGCGGGTGCGCCGCGCGTACGAGGGGCTCGCCCGCGGCGATGGCCAGGCCCTCCTCGACCTCTTCGCTCCCGATGTCGTCTACACGGTGATCGGGACCTCGGCCTACTCCGGTGTCTTTCGCGGCCGCACCGCGGTGCGCGAGCGTCTCTTCCGCCCGCTCGTCGCCGCCCTCGCGACGCCGCTCGCCATCGAGGTGCAGAGCCTCACCGCCGAGGACGACCGGGTCGTCGCCCAGCTGAAGGGGCGGGCAACGCTGCGGTCGGGGGTGCCGTACGACAACACGTACTGCTTCGTCTTCCGGTTCGCCGGCGATCAGGTGGCGGAGGTGACCGAGTATCTCGACACGGGACTCGTGGCGCGTGTCTTCACCGTGCCCGCCGAGCGGAACGCGCTCCTCCGGCTGATGGACCTCAACATGTGCGAGATGTTTCGCGAGATCGTGCGGGCCGGACGTGGGGGCGAGATACTGGAGACGCCGGCCCTGACGCTCTGCGCGAGTCCGCACGGCACGCCTTTCCACAACATGACGATCGTGCGTGACACCGTCGACGCGGACACCATCATCGCGCTGGTGCGCGACTTCTACGTCCGCCGCGGTCTCGCCTTCTCCATCGGCACCCGCGACCACGCCGACGGGGCGCTCGAAGCCGCGCTGCGCGAGCGCGGCTTCATGGAGCTGGTCGAGGTGCCGGGCATGGCGCTCCTCGCCGACCCGGGAACGCGCTGCGAGCCGCCGGGCCTCGAGATCCGTCGCGTCAGAGACGACCAGGGCCGGCGCGACTACCTCGAGGTGACCGCCGAGGCCTACGCGACCTTCCAGCAACCGCGCGAGATGACCGAGGACACGTTCGCGTCGCTCGAGAGCCTGCGCGCGCCGCACATCCAGGGATTCGTCGGCTACCTCGACGGCGCGCCGGTGGCGGCCGCGGCGCTCTATCTGACGCACGGCGTGGCCGGCATCGGCTGGGTCGGGACGCTGTCGGCGCACCGGGGGCACCGCTACGCGGAGGCCGTTACCTGGGCCGCCGTACGCGAGGGCTTCCGGCGGGGTGCCCTCCTCGCCAACCTCCAGGCGTCGCCGCTCGGGCGCCCGGTCTACGAGCGGATGGGGTTCACCACCCCGACGAGCTACCACGTCCTCGTCGGCACCGTCTGAGACGCCGCACTCTCCCCGGCACCTGATTCGTACGACTGGCCCGGGTGCGCGATGCGGCACCGGCGCCTCACCGCAAACGTCGGCCGCGATGCAGGATTCCAGGCACGACCGTTGCTGATCGGAGCCCCCGCCAGGGGTTCGGCCGCGCCGTGCAGACGCGGCCGCGCCCGCCTGAAAGGGGGCTCCGGTGCGACGGTCCAGAGAGCGCGTCGTTCTCGCGCTCGTGCTCATCAACGTGATCCTCCAGATCGTGGACGGGGCCATGACCTTCGCGGTCGTCCGGCCGGGACTGGCGGAGGAGCTGAACCCGCTGGTACGCGCGGTGATCGGGCACTGTGGCCTCGGGGCGACCGTGTGTGTCGTGAAGCTCTTCGCGATCGGGCTGATCGGCCTCGTGTGGCCGCTGCGCAGGAGCTCGCTCGCCGCTCCGGCGCTGCTGTTCATCGGTGCGTTCTACGCGGTCGTCGTGCTGATGCCCTGGGCGACCGCGCTCGCGGGCTGAGTCCGACCCGCCGAAGACCTCGACCCGGTCTCCGAGCAGTGGTACGAGTTGCCGCACGATGACTGCGGGCAGCGCCGTACCATCTAGAAGTCCATCAAAGCC
>VBLD01000019.1:22173-24116 GCA_005879205.1 Deltaproteobacteria bacterium | reverse complement strand
CGTCGCGGAGCTGCACGGTCAAGTTGGTCGCCATCAGGTTGACGCTGTCGGTCAGGTCCTTCCAGGTGCCGGCCACGCCCTTCACCTCGGCCTGCCCGCCGAGCTTCCCTTCGGTCCCGACCTCGCGCGCCACCCGCGTGACCTCGGCGGCGAAGGAGCTCAGCTGGTCCACCATGGTGTTCACGGTGTTCTTGAGCTCGAGGATCTCGCCCTTCACGTCGACCGTGATCTTCTGCGAGAGGTCGCCGTTGGCGACCGCCTTGGTCACGTAGGCGATGTTGCGCACCTGGGCGGTCAGATTGCCGGCCATCGAGTTGACGCTGTCGGTCAGGTCCTTCCAGGTGCCGGCCACGCCACGCACGTCGGCCTGGCCGCCGAGCTTGCCTTCCGAACCGACCTCGCGGGCCACGCGGGTCACCTCGGAGGCGAAGGAGCGGAGCTGGTCCACCATCGTATTGATGGTGTTCTTGAGCTCCAGGATCTCGCCCCGCACGTCGACGGTGATCTTCTTCGAGAGGTCGCCGGTGGCGACGGCCGTGGTCACCTCGGCGATGTTGCGGACCTGGGCGGTCAGGTTGGCCGCCATCGAGTTCACGCTCTCGGTCAGGTCCTTCCACGTGCCGGCGACGCCCTTCACGTCGGCCTGGCCGCCGAGCTTGCCGTCGGTGCCCACCTCCCGGACGACGCGCGTCACCTCGGAGGCGAACGCGCCGAGCTGCTCGACCATCCGGTTGACGGTCTTGGCGGTGCGCAGGAACTCGCCATGCAGGGATCGGCCGTCCAGGTCGAGCGCCATGCTCTGCGTCAGGTCCCCTTTGGCGACGGCCCCGATGACACGCGCCATCTCGCTCGTCGGCTGGACGAGGTCGCCGATCAGGGCGTTGACCGACTCGAGCGACGCCGCCCAGGACCCGGTGACGTGGGCCAGCGAGGCGCGCTGATCGATCCGTCCCTCCTTGCCGACGACGGTGGCCAGGCGATGGAGCTCCTTGGCCATGCGCTGGTTGATGTCCATGACCTCGTTGACCGTCTCGGCGACCTTGCCGGCGAACCCCGTCGATTTGACGGGGAGGCGTGGCGAGAAGTTCCCGTTGCGGAGCGCGGTGAGGACCTCGAGCAGCCTCCGTTCGTCGAGCCGCTCGCTCGGGAGATCCGTCCGCCCGTTCAACCCGGCGGAAACGGGACGCGTAGGTTGCGACTCAGCTCTCATGTTCGTCTCCCCCCGAGTTTTGTCGGGTGCGAATTGTCCCTCCCCGATCGGGGGTAGGCCGGCGACAAGTCAATACCGGCGACGCGCCACCTCGTTAATCGCCGGTTGAGGGGAGATGGACCTTGAAAAAGCATGAGGGGCGGCGAGCGGGGGGGCCGGGGCGGCCCGGAGCGGTGCGTCAACCGGGAGCGGTCCGTGAAACTTGCCTCGTTCCATCGGGGTGCGGTAGTGCTCGACGAACGGCCCAATGTCCGAGCTCTCGCCCGAATCCGCCGGACGCGCCCCCGGGCGCGACCGGCTCCGCGGCCGGCGCATTCTCGTCGTCGGCGCCGGTCAGCGGGCGATCGACGAGCCGGATCCCCCGCTGGGCAACGGTCGCGCGATCTGTCTCCTCGCCTCGCGGGAGGGGGCCGCCGTGATGTGCGCCGACGTCGACGGGGAGAGCGCGGCGAGAACCCTGGAGCTGGTCGAGAAGCAGGCAGGTCGCGGCGGCGTGGTCGTCGGAGACGCTGCTCGCGAGCCGGACGTCCAGCGGATGGCCGCCGAGACCGTGAGCGCGTTCGGCGGCATCGACGGTCTGGTGATGAACGTGGGTATCGGAGCCGGCGCGGGCCTCGAGGGCACGACGCCGGACGCCTGGGATCGCGTGCTGGCCGTGAATGTCCGAGCCCACTTCCTCGGCTGCAAGGTCGCGCTGCCGGCGATGGCTCCGGGCGGCTCGATCGTCCTCGTA
>VBLD01000019.1:11453-22145 GCA_005879205.1 Deltaproteobacteria bacterium | reverse complement strand
GCGGCGCTCTTCGGTCTGTGCCGGCACGTCGCGCGAGAAGGCGAGAAGAAACGGGTGCGCGCCAACGTGGTGGTCCCGGGATTGATCGATACCCCCATCGGACGCTGGGCCACGCAGGGGCGACCGTCTCGCGCGTCGACGGCGATTCCCCTCGGGCGTCAGGGGACGGCGTGGGAGGTCGCCTACGCCACCATCTTCCTACTCTCGGCCGAAGCGGACTACATCACGGGCCAGCAGCTCGTGGTGGACGGAGGCCTGTCGAGCCTGCGTTGAACCGCTGCCGGACGCCCGTGGCGCCTCGAGGTCTTTCGGGCACCGGGGGGGCCGCACTATAGGGGAGGGAGGTGTCTCGCCACCCGTTCGTCCTCTTCCTGCGCGAGGTGCTCGCCGAATGGCAGCGCGACCGTGCCCTCGTCCTCGGTGCCGCGCTCGCCTACTACACGCTCTTCGCGCTGGCGCCGCTGCTCGTGCTGGTGATCGCCGTCGCCGGCCTCGCGCTCGGGCGCGCGGCCGCGCAGGGCGAGATCGTGGCGCAGATCGAGGGCCTGATGGGCCCCGACGGGGCGAAGATGATCGAGGGGATGATCGTGCGCGCGAGCCGCCCGGCGTCGGGCGTGGTCGCCACCCTCGTGAGCCTCGGCACCATGCTGCTCGGGGCGTCGGGAGTCTTCGGTCAGCTCCAGGCGGCGCTCGACCAGATCTTCGGGGCAGAGGCGAGCGGCCGACGGGGCGGCGGCGTGCGGGCGGCCGTGCGGCAGCGCCTGGCCTACGTCGGCATGATCCTCGGCATCGGCTTCCTGCTGCTCGTCTCCCTCGTGCTCTCGGCCGCCCTCGCGGCGGTGCACGACCTGCTTGCGGCGCGCCTGCCGGTCGCCGCGCGCGTGCTGCCGCCGCTCAACTTCGGGCTCTCCTTCGTCGTCGTGAGCGGACTCTTCGCGCTCGTCTACAAGGTGCTTCCCGCCGTCGAGCTCGCCTGGCGCGACGTGTGGCTCGGCGCGGCCTGCACGGCCATCCTCTTCACGGCTGGCAAGAGCCTGATCGGCATCTACCTCGGCCGTGCCGGCGCCACCTCGGTGTACGGGGCCGCCGGCTCGCTCGTCCTCGTGCTCCTGTGGATCTACTACTCCGCGCAGATCCTTCTTCTCGGCGCCGAGTTCACCGAGGTGTACTCGCGCCGCTGGGGCTCGCGACGCACGGCGGGCGCCTGAGCGCACCCCGATGGTCGGCGGGATCGGGGGATGTTATGCGATCTCGTGTGGCCCATGCGCGCCCGGACGGCGGTGGCGATCGCAGCGTCGCTCCTCGTCTGCTGTCGCCGCGAACGACCGTCGCTCACTGCGGCCGTGGCGCTGCTGCCGAGCGAGCTCCCGGTCTACCGGGCGGTAGTGGCAGACTTCGAGCGCGCGAGCGGGCTCCGCGTCGTCGTCGTGCCGCAGCAGTACGCCGACATCCGTCGCGCGCTCGCCGCCGAGGCGGTGGCCGGGAGCGGCACGCTCGATCTGGTCGAGCTCGACGTCTACGCCCTCGCGTCGGCCGCGCCGCACGTGTGTCCCTTCGAGCCGGCCGAGGTGAAGTCCGAGCTCGACGCGCTCTCAGCCGACGCGGTGCGCGCGGGCACGATCGACGGGCTCCGCTTCCTGCCCCATCGTCTGGGCTGGCAGGCGGTCGTCTACGACCACGCGGTGCTCGGTCGGCCGCCCGATGACTGGCCCGAGCTCCTGGCCGTCGCCCGCGCCCATCCCGGCAAGGTCGCGTTCAAGGGGTCGCTGTACGAGGGCCTGACCTGCGACGTGCTGCCGTTCGTCTGGGCGGCCGGCGGCAGCGGCGACGTCCTGGACGACGCGGGCGCGCTCGCCGCCTTCCGGTTCTTCGCCGAGCTCGCCCCCTACCTCCATCCGGAGAGTGCCACCTTCAGGGAGCCCACCGTCGCCGAGGCGATGGCGCGCGGCGAGATCGTGCTGCACCTCAACTGGCCCTTCGTGATGTCGCTCTACGCCAGCCAGGGGCTCAGTCCGGAGCCGGTCCGTTCGGCGCCGCTGCCGCGCGGACCCCGCGGACGGGCGACGGTCCTCGGCGGCGGCTATCTCGGCATCCCGTGCAACGCGCCGCACCGCGCCGCAGCCCTCCGCCTCGTGCACCACCTCCTGGCCCACGACGTCCAGACGGAGCTCGCCCGGCGCCTCGGCTGGTTCTCGCCGCGTGGCGACGTCGCGGTGGCGGACGGCGGCGAGGCGCTGGCCGGGTTCGCGGCCATGCGCTCCGAGGTCCGGCCGAGGCCGGCGCGTCCCGACTACGCCGCGCTCAGCCGGCGCTGGCAGGAGGCGTTTCGCGCCGTCGTCTTCGAGCACCGGAACCCCGATGCGGTGCTGCACGCCGCGGCGAGCGACGCCGCGCGGGACCGATAGGCCGTGCCGCGCTTGCGTGCCTGGGCGCCGGCCGCGCCGCTCCTCCTCTACCTGGCGGCCTTTCTCGTCCAGCCGAGCCTGTATGCCGTGAAGCTGTCGTTCACCGACACGCTCACCGGCCACTTTCCCAGCCTCGCCAACTTCCGTCTCGTCACCGGCGACGGGCTCTTCTGGCGGGCGCTCGCCGGAAACGTGCTGCTGCCGGCGGCGATCGTCGCCGTCGAGGTGGCCGGTGGCCTCGCCCTCGCGGTCCTTCTGGCCGCGCGCCTCCCCGGGCGGCGGCTGCTCCGTGCAATCGTCGTCGTCCCGTTCGCGCTGCCCGAGGTGGTCTTCCTCACCGTCATGCGCTACGTCTTCGCGCCGCGCGGCTACGCGAACGCGGCGCTCGCGGCGGCGGGCTTCGCGCCGGTCGACTGGCTGGTTCCCGGCCGCGTGCTCACCTTCTTCACCGTGGTGGCGGTCGACGCCTGGCACGTGACGCCCGTCGTGTTCCTCATGCTGCTCGCGGCGCTCGCCTCGATCCCCGACGAGATCGCCGAGGCGGCGCGGCTCGACGGCGCCGGTGCGCTCAGGCGCTTCGCGTTCATCACGCTGCCGTTGCTCCGCCCCGCGCTCCTCTCGGCCGTGCTCCTGCGCGGGCTCGACGCGCTGCGCGTCTTTGCGACGCCGCTCATGCTGACCGGGGCCGAGGGCCTGCCCGTACTCTCGACCTACGCCTACCACCAGTGGTCCGACTACGGGAACGACGGTGCCGCCGCGGCGGCGTCGAGCCTGCTCGCCCTGCTGAGCGTCGTGCTCACCCTGCCGCTGCTCCGACGGGGAACCGCGCCGTGAGGCGGATCGCGCTGCTCGTCGTGCTGGCGGTCGCCGCGGCAGATCTCCTGCCGCTCGGTCTCGTGCTCAAGCAGGCATTCACGCCCGAGCGCGAGAGCTTCGCCTGGCCGCCGACGTGGCTGCCGCGAACGCTCACGCTCGAGAACGTGCGGACGCTGCGCGAGGCCGTCGAGATCGAGGGAGGCCTCGGCCTCAGCGCGCTGGTGGCCGCGCTCACGGTGGCTGCGACGCTGGCCATCGCGCTCCCGGCCGCCTGGGTCGCGGCCCGCCGGCCGGCCGTCGACCGCGGACTCGACCGGGCGCTCGTCTTCGCGCGCCTCTTCCCGACGATCGCGCTCGCGATCCCGCTGGCCGCGCTGTCGATCCGCGTCGGCCTCTACAACAGCCCGCTCGGCACCGGCCTCTGGCTCGCGCACACGCTGCTCGCGCTCCCCGTCGCCTTCCTCGTCCTGCGCGGTGGGTTTCGCAGCGTGCCCGCCGAGCTCGAGGAGGCGGCGCGGCTCGACGGAGCGAGCACGGCGGGTGCGTTCTGGCGCGTCAGCCTGCCGCTCGTCCGTCCGTCGCTTGCCGCGGCGAGCATGCTCGTGTTCCTCGTCTCCTGGGACGAGTTCGGCTTCTCCCTGCTGCTGCAGGTGACGAACCGCCCCCTGCCGCCGCTCGTCTACTACCTGACCGCGTTCGGACATCCGGGGCTGGCGAGCGCCGTCGCGGCGCTGATGCTGGTGCCGGCGGTCGGCGTCCTCCTCGTGCTCGAGCCGGCGCTGCGCGCGGGCGTCTTCGCCGGCAGCGGGCGCTGATGGCGCGGGCCGAGTTCGAACGGGTCTCCAAGCGCTTCGGCGACGTCGTCGCGCTCGCGGACTTCACGCTCGCGGTCGAGGACGGGGAGCTGGTCACCGTGCTCGGCCCCTCGGGGTGTGGCAAGTCGACGCTGCTGCGCCTCACCGCGGGGCTCGAGCCGCTTTCGGGCGGCACGATCCGGGTCGGCGGCCGGTCCATCGAGCGGCTGGCGCCGCACGAGCGCGACGTGGCGATGGTCTTCCAGAGCTACGCTCTCTACCCGCACATGACGGTGCGGGGGAACATCGAGTTCCCGCTGCGTATGCGCGGTGCGGCACGGGAGGATCGCCGGCGGCGTGCCGAGGAGGTGGCCGCCCTCGTGGAGGTCGCCGCGCTCCTCGACCGCCGTCCGGCCGAGCTTTCCGGCGGCCAGCGCCAGCGCGTCGCGCTGGCCCGGGCGCTGGTCCGCCATCCGGCCCTCTTCCTCCTCGACGAGCCGCTCTCGAACGTCGATGCCCCGCTGCGCGCCGCGCTGCGCCAGCACGTCCGCGAGCTGCAGCGGCGCCTCGAGGTGACGACGCTCTACGTCACGCACGAGCAGGCCGAGGCCATGACGCTGGGTGATCGCATGGTGGTCCTGGACGGCGGGCGCATCCAGCAGGTGGACGCGCCGGGCGCCGTCTACGAGCGGCCGGCGAACACCTTCGTCGCGGGCTTCGTCGGCACGCCGCCGATGAACCTCTTCGGGGCCGAGGTGGCGGACGGCGCGCTGCGGGTTGGAGAGCAGCGCCTCGACGTGCCCCCGCCGGTGCGGGAGCGCCTGTCCGGGTCACGGCGCGTCGTCGTCGGCGTCAGGCCCGAGGCGTTCACGGCGGCCCGAGAGGACGCGGACGGGCTGGTCGCGCGGCCCGACCCGACGCGCCGAGAGCTCCTGGGCGCCGAGACGATCGTGTGCGCGAGGGTTGGGGAGCACGAGGTGACGGTGCGCCTCCCTGGCTCGGTCGACGAGGTGCCCACCCGCGTCGCGGCGCCTTTCGGCGCCCTCCACTTCTTCGCGGCGGACGGCGGCGCGCGCCTCGGTCCGTGAGGTGGTTTATTTCTTCGTGCCGGTCGCGCGCGCCTTCACGCCGCGCGCCGCGGCGAGGAACGCCTCGCGCGTGCCGGAGGCGAGGACGCCGATCGGCGCCGCCGAACCGGTCGGCTCGGCCACGATGAAGGTGCTCCGGACGACGCAGCGCTTGCCGTCCGGCGACGCGATGATCTCGTAGGAGCCGTCGTTGTTGGAGAGGTTGCTGACCAGCGTCTTGAACTCGATGCGGAGCTGGTCGGGGTGGAACGTCCACTCGACCTTCGCATTCGATTGGCGACCGATGACCCGCTGCGCGATCTGCACGGTCTTCGTATTGTCGTTCACGCCGAGGAGCTGGACGCTGTCGACGGCGGGAATGAAGTCGGCGTAGTGCTCGACGTCGGTGAGCGCGTCGTACACCGACTTCGCGGTCGCGTCGACCAGCGACACGTACTCGAGCTTCACCTTGTCGTCGACCTTCGAGCTCTTCTCGCGCAGGAGGAGGTTCTCGGGTGCGCTCCAGTCGATCGCCCTCTCGCCGCACCCGGCGACGAGCAGGACGAAGCCGGCGAGCGCAGCGCTCCTTGCCCAGGCAGCCCCCATGGTCAGCGCAAAGCGGTCCCCGCGTAACACCGTCCGGCGGTCGGGGTCAACGCCCGCTGCAGCGCGTGCTGCGGCGCGCCCGGCCTCCTGACTAGCCAGGCAGCAGGTCGACGGCGGCGTGGGCGGCTCCGAGCCGCCCGGTCGCCGGGTCGAGCAGGACGCGGACGGGGATGTCGGCCATGAAGCCGGCGTAGCGCCCCTTGGCGTTGAAGGCGCGCATGAACGGCCCGGCGACCAGCGGCAGCAGCTTCACCACCATGCCGCCGCCGACGAACAGCCCGCCAACCGCCACCGCGGTGAGCGCCAGGTTCCCGGCTTGCGCGCCGTAGAGACCCAGGAACAGGTCCACGGCTTCGGCGCACACGGCGCTTTCGCCGTGCAGAGCCGCCTCGCCGACCACGGCGCCCGGGTCGCCGCCCGCGAGCCGCGCCCGGACTGCCGGCTCGACCGGACGCCCGAGCTCCTCGACCAGAAAGGTGAAGATCGCAAACAGCCCCGGCCCGGAGACGGCGCGCTCGACGGAAACGTGCTCGGGGTGGCGGCGCTGGAGGAAGCGGGTGAGGGCCCATTCCCGGTCGTTCTGCGGCGCGAAGTCGGCGTGCCCGCCTTCGCTGGGCGCCGTACGGTAGCGGGTGCCGTCCCAGAAGAGGAAGGCCTGCCCGAGCCCGGTGCCGGCGGCGATGACGGCGCGATTGCCGGCCTGCGCTCTCCCGGCGTTCAGGCTGTGGAAGGCCTCGGGCCGCTGGAAGGCGGTCCCGTAGGCAGTCGCCTCGAGGTCGTTCAGGAGCCGGACGCGTTCGCAACCGACGACGCGCGCCACGTCCGCCGCCCGGATGTGCCAGGGGAGGTTCGTGGTCGTCACCTCGTCGCCGAGCACGGGTCCGGCGACGCCGAACGCGGCAGCGGCGACGGGGTCGCCGCCGGCGGCGACGAACTCGCCCAGCACGGCCTCGAGGGTCGGGTAGTCCCGACTCGAGAACGTGTGCTCGCGACGCAGCGTCAGCCGCCGCGGCGACTCGCATGCAAAGAGGGCGAGGTCGGTCTTCGTTCCGCCGACGTCGCCCGCCAGCACGTACCGCGTCATATCGTCAGGTGCCGGTCTGTCGTGCCTTGCCGGACGACGCCCCACGCGAGCGCGGCCTGGCCGCGCCGCGCCGCACGGCGCGGACCACGGCGGCGAGTCCGGCCTCGGTGTCCCGCCCGAGGTCGACCCGCACCGCGCGCCGGCCGCGGGCGACGAGCGCCTCGTAGTCGCCGATCGCCTGGGCGGCCTCGAGCACCCGGAAGGTATAGCCGGCGCCGGGAACGGGCTCGTCCGCCGCGTCGTCGGCCGACAGCTGGACGACGACGGCCGTGGGTGGCCCGCCCTTGTGCAGCTGCCCGGTCGAGTGCAGGAAGCGCGGGCCGAAGCCGACGGTCACCGCGACGCGGAAGCGATCGCGGATGGCCGTGCGCAGCTCGGCGAGGAGCTTCTCGTGGCGCGCCGTGCGCTCGAACCACGCCGTCAGGGCGACGTAGTCCGGCGGTCGTACCGAGCGGAGCCGGGCGAACAGCTGCGCGGCGAAGTCCGCCGCCTCCACGCGCAAGGCGCCCGGAACGTCCGGCAGCCGCCCCGCCGCCGCGTACTCGCCGAGGAGGCGCACCGTGTTGTCCTTCGCCGCCTGCACGTCGGGCTGGTCGAACGGGTCGATCCCGAGCGGCCAGGACGCCGCCGCCGTCGCGATCTCCCAGCGCAGGAATTCGCCGCCGAGGTCGTAGGCGTCGGTGAGGCCGAGCGTGACCACGGGATGCCCGGCGCGCACGAGCGCGCGAACCGCGCGGTCGTGGCGCGGCCCGAGGCGAAGATAGACGAAGAGACGATCCTTCCCGTAGGCCGCCGGGCGCGCGAGCGGCTCCCCGTCGACGGGCACGATCCCGGTGTCTTCCTTGCCCGTCGACTCCGCGATGAGCTGCTCCACCCACGCCCCGAACGCCGCCACTCGCTCGGAGGCGATCAGCGTGAGCTTGTCCCGCCCCGCCCGGGCGAGCGAGCCGAGGACGGCGCCGAGACGCAGGCCGGGGTTCTCACGCGCCGCCACGGCCGGCCCGCACGCGAGCCGCATCCGCCGCGCGCGGTCGAGCAGCCGCGGAAGGTCGATGCCCAGGAGCGCTGCCGGGACGAGCCCGACGTAGGAGAGCGCCGAGTAGCGGCCGCCGACGTCGGGTGGGTTCCGGAAGATGCGCCGGAAGCCGCGCGCCGTTGCGTCCCTCTCGAGCGAGGTGTCGGGATCCGTGATGGCCACGAAGTTCTCGCCCGCCCGCTCGCCCTTCGTCGCGTGCACCCGCTCCCAGAAGAAACGGAAGAACGCATTCGGCTCGGTGGTCGTGCCGGACTTGGACGAGATCAGATAGAGCGTCCGCGCCGGATCGCCCCACGCTGCCGCGCTGCGGATCGCGGCCGGATCGGTCGAGTCGAGCACCGCGACGTCCGTGCAGCCCTTGGCGACGCCGAAAGCCCGGCGCAGCACCTCGGGCGCGAGCGACGAGCCGCCCATTCCGCAGACGAGGGCGCGTCCGAAGCCATCGCGGCGAGCTTCGGCGGCGAAGGCCTCGAGCTCGCCGAGCCGCGGCTCCATCCGTTCGACCAGTGCGAGCCACCCGAAGCGGTCGGCAATCTCCGCCTGGTGCTTGGGGTCGTCCGGCTTCCACAGGGTGGCATCCCGCTGCCAGAGCCGCGCGCCCACCCGCGCCGCGTCCATGTCGCGCACCGCGGCCTCGACCCGGCCCGTTGCTCGCCCGAGGGCGACGTCGCCGCGTTCGCCGACCAGCACCGCCTCGCGGCGCGCCGCCACCGTCGCGAGCAGCGAGTCGTACGACTGGGCGAAGGCGGCCACCCCTTCGACCTCGAGCCGCTCGGTCACTGCCTCCATGCTGATGCCCAGCTGCGCGAGCCGCTCGAGGACGCGCTCGGCCTCGTCGAGGTTTCGGTCGAGCCGGACCTCGGGACGTCCGTGCTCCCGGTAGGCGGCGAGCGTGGCCGGCGGCATGGTGTCGACGGTGTCCGGTCCGACCAGCGCCTCGACGTAGTAGGTGTCGGGGTAGGCCGGGTTCTTGGTCGAGGTGCTCGCCCAGAGCGGTCGCTGCACGCGCGCCCCCGAGCGGGCGAGGGTCGTGAAGCGCTCGCTGCCGAACTTGCGCCGGAATGCTGCGTAGGCGAGCTTGGCGTTGGCGATCGCCGCTTGCCCCTTGAGCGCCTCGAGGAGCGGCGTCGCCTCGCCGGCTCCCGTCCGGAGCTTCTCGTCGATCAGCCGGTCGACTGCGCTGTCGACGCGGCTCACGAAGAAGCTCGCCACCGACGCGATCCGGTCGACCCGCTTGCCGGCCGTGAGGCGCCGGTCGAGGCCCCGGAGGTACGCCTCCATCACGGCGTCATAGCGGGTGAGCGCGAAGATGAGCGTGACGTTGACGTTCAACCCGTCGGCGATCGCCTGCTCGATGGCGGGAATGCCGGCGCGCGTGGCGGGAATCTTGATCATGAGGTTCGGGCGGTTGACGGCCCGCCAGAGCCGATGGGCTTCCCGCACGGTCATCTCGGTGTCGTGCGCGAAACGCGGCGCTACCTCGAGGCTGACGAAGCCGTCGCGACCGGCCGTCCGTTTGAAGACCGGCAGGAAGAGATCGGCCGCATCGCGGATGTCGCGGCTGGCGAGCGCGTCGTAGATCTGCTCGGGCGTCTTGCGTTTGGCGGCGAGCGTGCGCAGCTCGTCGTCGTAGTCCGGGCTCGACGCGATGGCCTGCTCGAAGATGGTGGGATTGGAGGTGAGGCCGGTGACCTCGCCGTCGGCGATCATGCGGGCGAGTCGCTTGGAGACGAGAAGCTGGCGGTGGATGTTGTCGTGCCACGGCGACTGGCCGAGCTTCTGGAGCTCGGCGAGCGGGTTGCTGGGCGCGGGGGCAGCTGGCACGGCCTTCCGCCTCATCGCATTCTCCTCATCGTCCGGGCAGCAGGCCGAGCGCGCGCTCGGCGACGTTCTCGGCCGTGAAGCCGAGGGCACGCATGACGTCGCTGCCGGGGGCCGACGCGCCGAAGCGGTCGACGCTGAGCGTCGCGCCCCGGGGCCCGACCCAGCGGTGCCAGCCGAGCGAGACGCCGGCCTCCACCGCCAGCCGGGGTGCGACCGAGGGAGGCAGCACGCTGTCGCGGTAGTCTGCCGGCTGCTCGTCGAAGAGCTCCCAGCACGGCATCGAGACGAGGCGCGCCTGGACACCCTGGCGGGCGAGGCCCTGCTCGGCAGCGACGATGTGCTGGACCTCCGAGCCGGTCGCCAGGAGGATGACGTCGGGGCGCGCCACGCCGGGGTTCAGGACGTAGGCGCCGCGGGTCAGGCCGTCGGCCGCCGCGTATGCCGAGCGGTCGAGCGTCGGCACGTTCTGGCGGGTCAAGGCGAGCACCGTCGGGCGGTGGCGATTCTCGATCGCGACCTTCCAGGCGCACACGGTCTCCGCCGCGTCGCACGGGCGGATGAAGAGGAGGCCGGGAATGGCGCGCAGCGCGGCGTAGTGCTCGACCGGTTGATGGGTCGGCCCGTCCTCCCCGAGGCCGATACTGTCGTGCGTGTAGACCCAGATGGCGCCGAGCTCCATGAGCGCCGACAGCCGGACGGGAGGGCGCATGTAGTCGGAGAAGACGAGGAACGTCGCGCCGTAGGCGATCAGGCCGCCGTGCGCCGCCAGGCCGTTCACGGCCGCGCCCATCGCGTGCTCGCGCACGCCGAAGTGGAGGTTCCGCCCTTCGTAGCCCCACGGTCCGCCCACCTTACCCTGGACGCCGTCGGGGGAGGTGTTCGGCCGCTCGAAGTCGCCGGCCCCTTTGAGCCAGGTGAAGGTGGACGGGTTCAGGTCGGCCGAGCCGCCCACCAGCTCGGGCAGACGCGTCGCGAACACCTGCATCACGGCCTCGGAAGCCTTGCGGGTCGCGAGTCCCTTCGGGTCGGGCGGGAACGCGGGAAGGTCGGCATCCCACCC
>VBLD01000019.1:10806-11391 GCA_005879205.1 Deltaproteobacteria bacterium | reverse complement strand
GTGTCGCTCGCGGCCGTGAGCCACGGCGCGACGGAAGTGCTCGAGCACCTCGGGGGGAATGAGAAAGGGCGGCTCAAGCGGCCAGCCGAGGGCCTTCTTGGCGGCGCGCAGCTCGTCTTCCCCGAGCGGCGAACCGTGCGCCTCGAAGGTGTCCTGCTTGTGCGGTGCCCCGTAGCCGATGTGCGTGCGGACGATCACCAGGGAGGGACGCGCGCGCTCGGCGCGGGCCCGCTCGATCGCACCAGCGATGGCGTCAATGTCGTTCCCGTCGGCCATCCGCTGGACGTGCCAGCCATACGCCTCGAACCGTTTCCCCGGGTCCTCGTCGAAGGCGAGCGATGTGCTGCCGGCGAGCGATACGTGGTTGTCGTCGTAGAGGACCACGAGCCTGCCGAGACCGAGGTGTCCGGCGAGCGAGCACGCCTCGGCGCCCACCCCTTCCATGAGATCGCCGTCGCTGGCGAGGACGTAGGTATGGTGGTCGACGATCGTATGGCCGGGGCGGTTGAAGCGGGCGGCGAGGTGCGCCTCGGCGATGGCCATCCCGACGGCGTTGCCGAGCCCCTGACCGAGCGGACCCGTGGT
>VBLD01000019.1:10216-10757 GCA_005879205.1 Deltaproteobacteria bacterium | reverse complement strand
GTAGCCGGTCAGGTGCAGGAGCGAGTAGAGCAGCATCGAGCCGTGCCCGGCCGAGAGCACGAACCGGTCGCGGTCCGGCCATGTGGGATCGGCAGGGTCGTGCGCGAGAAAGCGGGTCCAGAGCACGTACGCCATCGGCGCCGCCCCCATCGGCAGGCCGGGATGTCCGGAGTTGGCGTTCTGGACCGCGTCAGCCGAGAGGAACCGGATGGTGTTGATCGACAGCGTGTCGAGCGCGGACGCCGGCATCGAGCTGGGGGAAGTCAGACCCGCAGGGTAGAGCTTTCCGTGCCACCTGCCAAGCGCCGCCAGGTCCGCGCGCTTGCGGGAGGTGCGGGCCGCGCCTAGAAGACTTGCACGCATGTCGTACGTCGACCGGCACCTGGGGACGCAGGAACGCGTGGTCTTCCGCACGCGGCTGCACCCGGTCATCTTCGGCAACGCCGTCGGCTTTGCGGCCTTCGTGATCTTCGCAGCGGCGATGATCATTCTGCACAACGATCTCGCCTCCGACACGGTTCGTCTCGTCTGTCTCGGTGCG
>VBLD01000019.1:9486-10053 GCA_005879205.1 Deltaproteobacteria bacterium | reverse complement strand
GGCTACGGAACGCTGCGCATCACGGGGACGGGAGGCATCGTCGAGGATTTCCCGCGGGTGGCACGGCCCGACGCCCTGCGCGCCGCGGTCATCCGGCAGAGCGGCTCGTCGGCAGCGGCGCGCTAGCAGCAGAGCCGCAGGCGGCGGCGTCGGGCGCTCTGCTAGCCCAGCTTGCGCAGAGCGGGAGGGAGTGGCGCAGGCGCGGCAGCTCCGCGGGTCGGAAGGCGCTCGAGCAGACCGGCGTCGACCAACAGGACCAGGCCCATCACCACCGCGGGCACGACGGCGCCTGCGAGAAGACCCGTCGCGACCGGCAGGCGCCAGTAGCGGGGCCAGAAGTCGAGGAGGCAGTTGCCGAGCGTGAAGGCGAAGAGCGAGGACCGCCCGAGTGAGAGGAAGGGCGTGAGTCGCGAGCTGTAAGGCATGCGCGGGGGCAGCAGGAGGGAGACGCCGATGAGGAGGGCCGTCGCCTCGAGGAGACCGAAGGCGTAGTAGCCGACGTGGTGGCTCGCCCGGAACCGGAGCGTCATGTAGCCGGAGAGGGCCTGTCGCGGCCCGAGCACGACC
>VBLD01000019.1:5028-9392 GCA_005879205.1 Deltaproteobacteria bacterium | reverse complement strand
GAGACGACGAGAGCCTGGCTGTGCAGGAGGCTGATCCAGGAGCGTCCGACCGGGCGGCCGACGAGCATGGCGGTCAGATAGGACACGTGGCTCGACGGGGGCGGCCAGGGCACGCGATCCAGCCAGAACACCGCCACCCAGGGGGCAAGGCCGACGAGGACCGTCGGCACGAGACCGCGGCGGCGGCGGAACTCGAGGAGGGGAATCGCCACCACGAGCGCGAAGGCGTAGAACTTGAGGATGTTGCCGTACTGCACGGCGCCGAGCGACAGCGCAGCGGCGATGCCGTGCAGCGCGCCCCGCCGGGCGCCGACGACGCTCGCCGCCACCGTGATCAGGTAGGCGACGTAGCAGTTCCAGCTCCGCCGCAGCAATCGGCGCCGGACGGCCGGGGCTCCATCCTTGAGGAGCGCGGGGTAGTACACCATCTCGAGCATGGCGCCGAAGAGGAGAATGAACGTCGGCGTCGCCGCGCTGGTGACCAGACGCACCAGCGGCTGGCCGATGCGCCCGAGCTGATACCAGGAGCCGAAGGTCCCGAGGCTGTGGATGTACAGCGCGAGCGCCACGGCCAAGCCGCGGGCGGCATCGACGAACACGATCCGTCGCTCAGACATGGAGCGCTTGCGACCCGTTTCCCGGGGGGGGTTGTAAGGCGGGCGGGAAACCGCCGTCAAGCGAAAAGCGCCGGCCGGCCGGTGGATTGCGGCGGGCCGGGACGACTAGACTCCGCCGCCGGTGAGTGGGATCGTGCAGCGCGCGGTCGCCTGGGCCCTCCTGCTGCCCGTCGTTCTTGGCCTCGTCCTGCGCGGCGTCCGCCGGCCGAACTTCTTCGAGCGCTACGTCGGAGCGGCCACGCCTTGGTCCCTCGCCGCCGTCCGCATCCTCACCTGCACGGTCCTCCTGGCACACGTCGCGGTCGAGGACGTGGCGAGCACCGCATCGCTGCCGCGTGCGCTGATCGGGCCGATGGGAGTGCTCCGGCTCCTCTATGCCCTGCCGATCGGGTTCGAGCGGTTCCTGGTGAGCCCACCTGCGCTCTCGGGGTTCAAGGCGTTCACGGCCGTGCTGCTGCTGGCGGGCGCCGTCGGCTGGCATGCCCGGGCCGTGCTGCCCCTGGCGGCGGTCGCCTACCTCGTCTTCGGCGGAATCCTGCGCCAGTACTCGGCCTTCTACCACGCCGGCCTCGTCCCGCTCTACGTGCTCGGCGTCCTCTGCTTCACACCGTGCATGGACGCCTGGTCCATGGACCGGGCGTCGGGCCGGCGGCCGGGTCCGGAACCCGGGAAGCCGGCGCCTGCCTACGGCTGGTCTCGGTTTGCCTGCTGGACGGTCGTCGCGCTCGCCTACGCGGCGTCGGGTCTGAGCAAGCTCCGCAACGGCGGCCTTCACTGGTGGGACCCGACGAACATCCGGTCGATCTACTACCGCACCAGCCTGAACCCGATGCACTTCGACTGGGGGCTCTCGTTGCATCTCGTCCGGGCGCCCGACGCCTTGTTCGCGGTGCTCGGCCTGGCGTCCGTAGCCCTCGAGGTAGGGTTCGCGATGGTGCTCTTCTCGCGGACCGCGCGGCGGATCCTGCCCCTCCTCATGATCGTCTTCCACGTTGCGGTGCTCTTCCTCCAGAATCTCCTCTTCCTCGACCTCGTCGTGCTGCAGGCCATCTTCTTCGACTTTGCCGAGCCGGGCGGGTTGCTCGGGCCGCGAGGCGCTGCCGTGGACCCTCGGCCGACGGGCGGGCAGGGCGATCGCGCGGGTCTCCGCTACCCCCTGCTGGTCGCAGGCGCGGCGAGCGCCCTCATCTGTGCGTGGGTCGTCCGCATCGAGTTCTACCCGTTGACCGCGATGCAGATGTTTTCATGGCGCGATCGGTCCGGGGTGGTCGAGTACTACAAGGTCCTGGTGCGGCGGCGATCGGGGGCCGACGACCCGGCCGCGCTCCGTACCTGTACGTACCGCACGTTCGCGCTCACGCCGGTCGTGAAGAAGGCCTTCGACCCGGTCCGACGCTCGATCTGCCGCGATTACCTCGCGATGTGCGCGGCGAGGCAGAACCGTCGGGCCGCCGATCCGATCGCACACTTCGAGATCCAGCGATGGCGCTGGGACCTCCGCGACGATCGGACGGGCGAGCACCCGACCCTCGTCGAACGGTACGTCCAGGACGTACCGTGATGTGCTGGGAGTGGCCTACTCCCAGGTGAGCCGCGGGCAGACGGGAGGCTCGGGCGCATCGGGGCAGGGGAAGACCGCGGAGCCGAGGGAACGGCGCGTCTCTGTCCAGGTGGAGCTCTCCGGCAGGAAGACCGTGCAGACCTCCTCCGCCACGGTGTAGCAGTCCGGCGCGCCGGGGGCGTAGCCGAGGTGCCCCCGGCAATAGTCGATGACGCCCGTGGTGAGGCCGCGAAAGGGGTGGGCGTCGAGCCAGCAGCCGGTGACGATGGCGGCCGCGACGGCCGCGGGGGGAGCGACCAGGGCGGGCGCCGCCGGGGCGTCGTCGGGACGGGCGGGGACGGCCCGGGCTGCCGGCAGGGCCGGGTGGCGAGGATGGCCGGGAGGAGGAGCCGCGGCGCGTCCAGCATGCCCGGGGGCCGGCTTCCGCGGCGTATGGTCGTCGGCCGCCCGGGCGACGTCGAGGAGAAGCACTGCACCGAGCAGCAGAGCGACCAGCAGTCGAAAGCGCCTCACGGCGCGCGCGGCAACACGCGAGCGCCACGGACGTTACGCGCGCTTCCTCAGAGCGCGTCGCCGGGCAGCTCGCGCAGCACGAAGCGGCCGCCGTGCGGGATCTCGAGCGAGAAGGTGTCGCTGCGTACGTCGTCGAGCGCGTCGATGACGAAGCGATCCGCGGCGAGATACCGGGCATGATCGGGGTGGGCATAGACGGCGACGCCGTCGGCCTCGCCGAGCTGCACGTCGAAGCCCTCGATGATGTTCGACCGGAGGCAGAGGACGGGATTGGTGCCCCCGCAGCAGCCGCCGCTGATCATGAAGGCGAATGGCTCGCCGGCCGTCGCGGCCGCGGCGCGCACCTGCGCGAGCAGCCGGTGCGCGCGGGGAGTCATCCCCTCGCAGCCCGGCATGTCAGGCGAAGAGGTCCATCGTGAAGTCGTTCAAATCCACCCAGACCTGCTTCAGACGGGTGAGATGCTCGACCATCGCGACGCCGTTCTCGCGCCCGTAGCCGGAGAGCTTGTAGCCGCCGAAGGGCGAATTTGGCTCGATCATGTGCCAGGTGTTGATCCAGACCGTGCCCGCCTGCAGGCGCTTGGCGAGGCGGTGCGCGCGCTTCAGGTCCTTCGTCTGCACGCCGGCGGCGAGCCCGTAGATCACGTCGTTGCCGATGCGGATGGCGTCGTCCTCGTCGCGGAAACGGAGCACGCTCGCCACCGGGCCGAAGATCTCCTCCTGGGCGATCTGCATCTTGTTGTCGACCTCGGTGAACACCGTCGGCTCGTGGTAGAACCCTCGGGCGAGCGCAGGATCCTTCGGCTGCCCGCCGCCGCAGCGGAGCCGAGCGCCCTCCTTCTTGCCGATCTCGACGTAACGCTGGACCTTGCGCAGCTGCTCTTCCGAGACGAGCGGGCCCATGCGGGTGGCGAAGTCCATGGGGTCGCCCACCTTGACCTGCTGCGAGCGCTCGACGAAGCGCTCGACGAACCGATCGTAGAGACCCTCCTGGACGAGGATGCGGCTGCCGGCGGAGCACACCTGGCCGGTGTTCATGTACAGGCCGAACAGCGCCGTCGCGACCGCCGCTTCGAGGTCGGCGTCGTCGAAAATGATGTGGGGCGACTTGCCGCCGAGCTCGAGGGTCACGGTCTTCAGGTTCGACGCCGACATCTGGACGATGAGCCGACCCGTGACGTACTCGCCGGTGAAGGCGATTTTGTCGACCCCGGGGTGCGACGCGAGCGTTCAGCACGCCTTCGGGCAGCCCGGCCTCGGCGACGATGCGTGCCAGCTCGAGCGACGTCATGGGGGTGTGCTCGGCGGGCTTCAAGACCACCGTGTTGCCGCAGGCGAGCGCCGGCGCGGTCTTCCAGGCCGCCATCAGGAGGGGCCCGTTCCAGGGGGTGATCCCGCCGACCACGCCGAGCGGCTCGCGCAACGTGTAGCCGAGATAGTCGCCGGGTCGCATCGGCTCCCCGGTGAGCCCGTGGATCTTCGTCGCCATGCCGGCCCAGTAGCGGAACACGTCGGCCGAGATAGCGCCCATGCTGCTGCTCATGATCGCGGGCATCCCCATGTCGAGCGTCTCCAGACGGCCGAGATCGGCGCCGTTCGCCTCGAGGAGGTCGGCGATCTTGAGCAGGAGCTTGGCGCGCTCCCCGGACGGCATGGCGGACCAGGCGCCCTCG
>VBLD01000019.1:0-4919 GCA_005879205.1 Deltaproteobacteria bacterium | reverse complement strand
TCGCGGAACTTACCGTCGATGAAGAGCTGATAGCGGCGAGCGCCGTTCTCGGCGCCGATGGGCTGGACGGTGCCGGCCATGAGACCTCCTCGTCGGGGTCCCACATTAAGAGAGCGTCGCGGCGCCGGTCAACCGCCCCGCGCCGCGACGCTCTGCGGGCAGGGACTCAGCTTCGCGTCCGCCGGCTCGCGCGGCCGCGCCCGTCGCGCTGCAGCTTCTCCTCGAGCGCGTTCACCACGAAGTCCATGACGGAGACATCGGACTTCACGCAGTAGAGCTTGAGCTCTCGGTGCAGGTGCTTCGGGATTCGGGTTGCGAGCTGGACCCAGATTTCCCCTTCGCTTGCTGCCATGATCCCTCCTTCTCCCCTCGCTACGGATAGTGTCGGTCGCTCAATAGCTAGCGAGCCGGTTTATTGCAAGGGGGGAGAGGCCACCGAAGTGTGTCTCCGCATGAGTGTCGTGCCGCATCATTCGGCACTGAATAATAGCAATGGTGCTATTCCGCCCGAGTGACCTAGTCCTTTCGGGAGGGCCGTCGCGGCCGCATCGACACTCGCCTAGTCTCGGCGGATGCAGACTTTCTGTCATCTGATCGACGGCGAGCTGGTTGCCGGACGGCACGATTTCGAGGTCGTGAACCCGTCCATCGGTGCGCCTTTCGCACGGTGTCCTGACGCGACGCGCGAGGAGGTGGATGCCGCGATGGCCGCTGCGGCTCTACGTGCACGAGCGGACGTACCGGCCCCTCGTCGACGCACTCGCGGCGCTCGCGCGGCAGGTGAAGCTCGGGGACGGCCGATCAACGACCGGCCGCAGTTCGAGCGCGTGCAGGAGCTCGTCGACGACGCGCGCCGCGCCGGGGGCACGGTGGAGGTGGGTGGCGCGCCGCTCTCGCGCCCGGGATACTTCTATCCCCCGACCCTCGTCACCGGCGTCGGGGGGGCGTCCGGCTCGTCGACGAGGAGCAGTTCGGGACCGCGCTGCCCGTCATCTCATACGCCGACGTCGAAGATGCGATCGCGCAGGCCAACCGCTCACACTACGGCCTCGGCGGCTCGGTGTGGACGGCCGACGTGCGCCGCGGCGAGGACATCGCCCAGCGGCTCGAGTCCGGCACCGCGTGGGTCAACCAGCACATCGACACGGGGGCCTTCGCGCCGTTCGGCGGAATGAAGTGGAGTGGCATCGGCCGTGAGAATGGCCGCTGGGGAATCGAGGAGTTCTGCGAGCTTCAGGTGGTCAGCACGCGCTTGGCATAGCAGACCGCAAGCCAACGGCCGCCTCGGTTCGGGGCGGGGGCGCGCTTGTGGGCGAGCCGTCAGGCCCGAGCCCGGCTGGGCTGGCGGACGGCGCCACGCCGCATCCGGGAGAGCTTTTCGGCGAGCGCGGTTCTCACGAAGCTCTGCAGGCGCACGTCATTGCGCACGCAGAACTCCTTGAGCTCGCGTGCGACGCGGCGCGGGATACGGGTGGCCAGCTGAACCAGGTCCTCTTCGTTGTAGGCGGGGTTTTTCATGCTTTCTAAACCCTGCCCTGTGCGGACGCGAGTGTCAAACGCTGCGGCTCATAGCAAGGGCGCGGAAACGCGCAGGAAGTCACGCACCCCCTCGACGAGCGCGTCGGTGAGCAGGTCCTGGTAGGCCCCGTCGCAAGCGCGTGCCGCGTCGCCGGGGTGGGTGAGGTAGCCGATCTCGACGAGCACGCCCGGTACCGCGTTGCGCGCGAGAACGGCGAAGGTGCCGGGCCGTGCGTCGCCGCGGACGCCGCCGACCACGGTGGCGAGCGCGGACTCGACCGCCCGGCCGAGCCGCATCGCGCGATCGGTTGCGAACGGGTCGCCCGTCCGCCAGCCAGCGCCGCCCCCGTAGAAGACCTCCACGCCTCGGGCGCTCGCGTCATGGCAGGCATTCGCGTGGAGGGACAGGAAGAGGGCCGCGTCGGCCGCCTCCGGTACGCGGCGCTCGATCGGGACGAACGAGTCGTCGAGGCGAGTGAGCACCACGGACACGGGGAGGCGCGTGGCGAGCTTCACGGCGAGTCGGCGCGCGACGTCGAGCACCACGTCCTTCTCGATGATCCCACCGACGCCGGCGGCTCCCGGGTCGTGTCCCCCGTGACCGGGGTCGATGATGACGACCGGGAGGACTTTGGCGGCCGGGCGGTCGTCGGGCCGTGCCGGCAGTTGCCCAGGAGGCGGAGTGATCGGCGTTCGGTCCGTCGGTCGGGCGGAAGTCTCGGGAACGCTGCGAGGTTCCTGGGCGGCAGCAGTGAGCGGCTCGCTTTCGGGGACCCGGGCATCGGCCCGAGGCTCGGGCGCCGCCGCGCTGGGCTCGACTGGAGCCTCCGTCGCGACGGTTGGTTGCTCCTTCGCGGGCGCGGCTGCCTCCGCGGGTTCGGCTTTCTCCGCGGGCCGAGCGGTCTGCACGGGTGGGGGAGCGGCTGCCGGTGCGGCAGGTGCTTCCCGCGTCGTCGCTGCGACCGGAGGGGCCGGCGGCATCGTTTGAGCCGGGGACGGCAGTGCCGGCCCGGTCGGCGCGCGCGTGCGTGTCCTCGCAGAAGCAGGCGCTTTCGCCTCCGCAGGAGGGGGACCGAGCCTTATGCTGACGGCGCGCTCGTCCGACTCGACGGTGAACGGCAGCGGCGCCGCGAGGTCGAGCACCACACGCACCGTGTCGGCGTCGAATCGCGCCGTCCGGACCCGCAGCAGCGGACCCACCCCGCGTATCACTCCGGAGGCGGCGGGGCCGGTCGACGTCACGGGCAGGTCGAGGTAGATGCGATCGGGCAGGTTCGCCCCGGCGGCCAGCGCGTGGGCGACCGTCTTGACGGGCTCCGAGACGTGGAGGCGAACGACGGGCGCTCCGTCCTCCACCACCTCCACCCGTTCTAGAACAGCCGGCCGTGCGACCCCGGCGGCGACCAGCCCGAGCGCCAGCGCGGCCGTGAGCCGCCGCATCGGGTGCAGATCTACGCCCTGACGGCGCGACTTGTCCAGCGCAGCGGTGACGCCTCGAGCGCCGCAGCGTTCGTGCTCCGTAACTTCCCTTGCGCGACCGGCGTTGCTATACGCCGAGCCGGCGGCTCGTCCGCCGGCATCCCAACAACGGCGCGTCGGCGCAAGGAGGCTTCGGCATGAAGCGTGGCGTTCTTGTCATCGCAGGGGGGCTGATTCTCGCTACGGCAGGACTGGGCATGGCCGGAGAGGTCAACTGCAAGCAGGTGAACAAGTACCTGGGAACCGGCCGCTCCGTGAAGGACGTGGCGGAGACCATGGTCGTCAGCGAGTCGGACGTGAAGAAGTGTCAGGATCAGGCAGCGAGTGAGGGTAAGGGTGGCGAGAAGGCGGGCGACATGGGGAAGAAGGAGGAGAAGAAGTAACCGATCCATCGCACGCCGGGCGACGGTCCCGCGCCGCCGCCCGGCGCCATACCTCCGCCGTCGAGGACCGTCGGTGGATGGAGGAGTCCCTGCGCGAGGCGCGGGCGGCTGGCGCGCAGGGTGAGGTGGCGATCGGTGCCGTCGTCGTGCGCGACGACGTGCTGCTCGCCCGCGCCGGTAACGCCAGCATCGCCGAAATCGATCCGACCGGCCACGCCGAGATCCGGGCGCTTCGTTCCGCCGCGCGGGCGGCGGGCAACTACCGGTTGTCCGGCGCCGTCCTGTACGTGACCGTCGAGCCCTGCGTCATGTGCATGGGCGCAGCGCTCCAGGCGCGCATCGCGCGTCTCGTCTACGGCTGTGCCGACCCGAAGGCCGGTGCGGCCGGGTCGCTGTTCGACCTCGGGCGAGACCGGCGCCTGAACCATCGGATGGTCGTCGACGGCGGCGTGGCCGAGGACGAGTGCCGCGCCCTCGTCCAGGAATTCTTTCGCACGCGTCGCGCGAACCTCGCCTGAGTCGCGGGTGGCCCACCTGCCGCCGCTGTGCTAGCGGGAACGTCGGGAGAGGTGCGTGAGCCCGGTTGAAACGGCACGACTCGAAATCGTGTGAGCCCTTGCGGCTCCGGGGGTTCGAATCCCCCCCTCTCCGCTCGTCCCGATCATTCGGGCGCCCGCGGGCAGACGAGCGGTACCGGCGCGTCCGCTAGGACGTGGTCGCCGAGCGCATCGGGTGGATGGGATCGGCCATCAGCGCCTCATCGCGGTACGCGAGCCCTTGCGTGATCCGATCGAAGGCGTCGTCGAGCCGCTCGCGCCCGTCGACCAGCGGAACGTTCCAGCGCGTCGACAGCTCCTGCAGGATGTCGCGGTAGAAGGGGCAGAGCAGACGGAGGCACGCTCATGGACGCGACGCCGGCGGCGTCGAGCCGGGCGGCGGGGGTGCTGGAGCGCGATCAGTTGGCGCAACGAAAGCCGGTGCTCCGGCTGATGTTCGACGGATTCACCGCCCCGTAGACCGCGAAGATGCCGTTGCGGTCGCCGGTGGCGTAGTTGCCGCCGCGGATGATCGCGCCCGGAAGGTTGCGATCGAAAGAGACCAACTCGTTGGCGCCGGAGCCAGCCGGAGGCGGGACGGGTGGGGCGACGCCCATGCAGCTGATGTCGCCACCGTGCGCGCTGTCCCAGTTGGTACAGTCGGTGGCTGCGTTGATCCACTCTGCGACCCATTCCCAGACGTTTCCGGCCATGTCGTGGGCGCCCCACGCGGAGACGCAGGCGTTCCGCGCGCCCGTGAGCGCGGCAAAGTCCGAGTTGGTCACGCACGTGGCGCCATGGTCGTCGTTCGCACCCGGGTCCGGCGTGCCGCTCGCTGCTGCCTGCCATTCTTGGTTGGTGAGCAGGCGCTTCCCGGCGAGCCGGCAGGCCTGCTCCGCCTGGAACCACGTGACGCACGTGCTTGGCGGCACGCCCGCGACCGAGACCGCAAACACCGGCGCCGTCCAGTTGCCGCTCGGCGGGAAGGTCGGACCGTACTCGA
>VBLD01000364.1 GCA_005879205.1 Deltaproteobacteria bacterium | reverse complement strand
CTTCGAGCGCCTCGGTGAAGACCTGGCCGCGCGCCGCGTCGGGATAACGCACGCCGAGCAGGTAGGCGATCGTCGAGCAGATGTCCGTGATCCGGCCCGGCCGCGTGATCCGGAACCCCTTCCGGATGCCCTTTCCATGGAGGTAGAAAGGCACGTAACGCTCGGAGCGCGCGATCAGGAAGCTGTGATCGATCGCGGCAATGCCGTGATCCGAACAGACGATGATCGCCGAGTCGTCCGTCAGTCCGCGCGCGCCCATCCAGTCGATCAGTGCGCCGATGCGCGCGTCGATGCGTCGCAGCGCGTCCTTGTATTGCGCCGAGGTGCTGCCGTAGGCGTGGGCGAGGAAGTCCGCCTCGCTGAAATCGGCGACGAACAGCCTGACTTCCGGCCGACTCTCCAGATCTTCCTTGATCCAGGAGACCATCACGTCGTCCGACCGGTAGATCGAGTGGCGCGGCAGCGACACGATCCGCGTCTCCCACTGCGGCTTGCAGAAGTGCTTGACGTGCATCGAGCCGTAGGCGATCGACGGCACCACGTCGGCGAGCCCCTCGACGCGGATCGGCCGGCCGAGGTTGTTGTCCATCACGCCGTGCACCTCGGGCGCGGCCCCGGTCAGGATACTGGCGAACGCCGGGTTGGTGAGCGCGCGATAGACGGTGTGCAGCCCCTGCGGGTGACTCGCGCCCTCCTCGGCGAGGCGCCGCATGACCGGAAGATCCAGCGCATCGAACACATCCTTGCGGACGCCGTCGATGTTGAGCAGCAGGACGCGGCGGAACGGCGGCCGCTCCGGCGTGTCGGGTTTGTGAAAGCGGCTCGGCCGGTTGGTCGGAAGCGACAACCGCGTGACCGCGGCCGCGAGAAACAGCCATGCGGCCGCCACGCCGAGCCACGGCGAGGGAGCGGTGCCCGCCGCCGCGGCATACAGGAGGAGCGACAGGTAGGACGAGAAGAACACGCTCATCGCGAACGAGACGGTCGTGGGCGCGACCGTGACCAGCGAATTGACCATCTTGATGAACGCCACTCGCGGGTCCCTCGCGACGATGCTGTCGGGGATGCCCATGAAGAGGAACTGGACGACGAAGAAGACTCCGGTATTGACGGCGATCAGCGAAAGCACCGTCCACGGCTCGAGCGGAACCGCCGCGATCAGCGCGCCGAGCGCCGGGACGGCGAGCACCGGAAAGACGGGGTAGAAGTCCGCGATCCGCGCGGTCACCCAGGCCACGAAGAGAGCCGCCGCGAGGCGTAGGGGACGAAACGGCGCCGGCCACACCACGAGATACGACGACAGCCCGGCGACCAGGAAATAGCTGTCGATGGTATTGAAGAAGTAGAGGACGCGGGTGCAGAAGCTCTCGAAGCTCTCGGAGTACGCGTCCGACAGCAGCGACTTGAGCCGCTCGAGGATCTTCACGGAAACACGGATGGACGCGCGCGTTTCAATCGGGATACATTCCGGCCGTTGAGCACGATACAGGCCGCGCTGACGCAGCGTCAAACGCGGCGCCCGTCGGCGCCGACGGTGCGACATGTTGGAAGACCCACCGCTCGTCGAGGTCACCGCGGCCAACGAGCATCTCTTGAAGACGTTTGAGCGCGCCAGCATGCTCTGACGGTGAGTCCGGTCAACAAGGCTGCATGCGAAGCGCGACCATCCGTCGTATCGAGTTGTCGCTCGGCCGCATCCTGTGCGCGGCGCTGACCGCAGCGCGACGCGCGCGCGACTTCATCGATGGCGGCCAAAAGGGGCCGCCCCAGCGCATCCTGTTTCTCAAATTGATCGAGCAGGGGGCGACGGTGCTCGCTTGCGACGCGATTCGACTGGCCGCCGAGCGTGTCGGTGCGC
>VBLD01000369.1:5687-6177 GCA_005879205.1 Deltaproteobacteria bacterium | reverse complement strand
TCCTTGCCGGCGGCGGCGCAGGCCTCGAGGGCGAGCGCCGTCGTCCACTCGAAGGTGTAGACGCGCGTCCCGACGTCCTGCAGATCGACGAGCAGGACGTCGATGTCGCGGAGCATCTCCGCGGTCGGCGATCGGGTCTCGGAGTAGAGGCTGTAGATCGGGATGCCGGTCTGGGGATCGACGCCGTGCCCCGACTCGATCATGTTGTCCTGCTTCTCGCCGGCGAAGCCGTGCTGCGGGCCGAAGAGCGCGCACAGGCCGTCGGCCGCGAGGCGCCGGACGACGTCGCGTGCCGAGACGAGGTCGGCGGTGACCGAGGCCGGGTGCATCAGGAGTCCGACCCGGCGGCCGCGCAGCCACTTCGGGCGCTCGCGGGCGAGCACCTCGAGGCCCGTGCGGACACGAGCGGCCCTCCGGCCGCGCGGCAGTCCCGTCGGCACGCTCACGCGCGCCGGGACGGCGGGGGATAGGGTCCGGGGGGGTACGCCTC
>VBLD01000369.1:302-5624 GCA_005879205.1 Deltaproteobacteria bacterium | reverse complement strand
GGCACGACGACCCGCCCTCGCGCCGCGTCCACGCGCGGCGCACTCCCGCCGCACGTGCGGCAGAAGACCTGCGTGAAGCGCTCGGCCTCCGGGACCTTGTAGGAGACGAGCAGCTCCTCGCCGCGCAGCCACCGGAAGCGCGACGTCTCTACGAAGAGATTCGAGGCGTGCGCCGCGCTCCGCGCCTTCCGGCAGCGCGAGCAGTGACAGTTGACGATCGGGCCGCTCACCTGTCCCGCGATCTCGTAGGCGACGCCGCCACAGAGACAGCTCCCGCGCACCGCGCCCGGCGCGGCCTCGGAGCGACGCGAGAACGGGACCGCGTCGCCCGCCCCGGGCGGGTAGCCGTCGAAGCGCGGCAGCGAGTCGGCGATCTCGTGCCAGGGCGCCCCGGCGGCGACGAAGATGTGCATCGCCGGCCGGATGCCTGGATCGTCGTCGAGGAGCCCCGCGGGCAGGTACATCGGCCCGCTCGCGGGCACGTCCGGCACCTTCGAGCCGCAGCGCTCGCAGAAGGCGCGGAACGTCCCGGGCGACGACTCGTAGCGGCGGATGTGCCTGGCGCCTCCCTGCCAGCGGAACGTCCTGGCCGCCGTCGCCACGTGCGTCGCGAAGGCCGAGCCGTGCGCCTTCCGGCACATCGCGCAGTGGCAGTGGCCCATCCACTCGCCGGGCGTCAGCTCGAACCCGACGTCCCGGCAAAGACAGCTGCCGCCTACCGTCATGCCTCCCTCCGATCGCCTCAGGGTCGGATCTGCACCACCTGCTGGAACGTCGGTCGGTTCTGCCACGGGATGTGAGGGACGACCAGAGCCAGAACGCCGCCGATCGCGAAGTGGATGTCGTCCGCACGGGCGTCGGTCTGCCAGCCACTCGGCGCCGGGGAACCGAACCGCGCGGCGAGCGCGTCGACGGCGGCCTTCAGGCTCGCCTGCACGGCCGCCGCACACGTGGCACGCCCTCCCCCGGCGCAGCGGAGAACGCGATAGCGGCCCCGCACGCGGCGCCCGAGCGCCTGGCGCAGCACCTTGCTCAGATAGCCGTAGTAGCCGTCCTGGTACGCGGAGCCGAGGTTCTGATCGCTCGGCGCGTCGTCGAACCCCAGGGGAATCTGCGGGTAGAAGTCGCCGAGCTGCGGGTCGAAGACGGCGTGCAGGAGGCGGGGGTACCACTCGTCCATGAGCGCCACCGCGGCGTCATCGTCGTAGTGCCCGTCGCCGTCCCGGTCGCGGCGATGGGCGCCGCTGCGGACCCAATCGCGCAGGAGACGGACCGCATCGCGGAGCCGCCGATCATCGGTGGCGAGGGCCAGCGCGTGCGGCAACACCGTCTGTCCTCTCAGATCGACGGTCGCGGCGTCGGCCATCGCGTCGACCACCCCGGCAACGGTGACCGGCCCGTTGGCGACCGCGGCGGCGAGACGGGTCTCGAGCGCGAGCGAGCGGTACACCGGGCCGTAGCTGTAGTTGCTGTCGGCGGCGCGCCAGCCGCGCGCGGGCTTGTTGTTCCACGAGGTGGCGAAGCCGCGGCGTGGGTTCACTTCGAACGGCTGCGCCGTGGCGGGAAGAAAGCCCTGCCACTCCCACTCGCCCGTCCCCCATGAAGGCATGTCGGGATCGACGCCGCCGGCACGCACCGGATAGAGGCCCGAGTGGAAGTACGCCGCGTCGCGGCCGTTGACGTACAGCCAGTTGAGGGTGCTGTTGACGGTGGCCATGATGCGACGGAACGCATCGGGGGTCAGGGCCTGGTCGTCGTCGAGCTGGACGAACGCCCCGGCCGACTCGACCTCGCGGTTGAAGCTCGATCGTTCCACCGCCACCACGACCGGCTCCCCGTCGACCGTGGCCCGCCCGACGACCGGCCCGTGCACGCTCCGCTCGATCGTCGCCGTCACCGTCGCCGTGCCGGACGTCCAGGTGTCGACGCGGCGGAGAAGCGGCCGGCACTCGCTCCCGAACACCGTCCCCGAGTTGGCGGCGCCGCCGGGCGGCGTGCAGAGCTTCTCGACCCGCACGTCGGCCAGGTCCGAGCCGCCCGCGGTGGCCGTGAAGGCATAGTCGGGGGTGTGACCGAGCACGACGTAGGGGGTGCCGGGCACCACCGCGCCGCGCGCGCTGACCCCGCCGCCCTCGAGTGACAGCTCGAGGAGCACCTGCGGGGCGAAGTAGCCGACCTGCGGCCCGCCGACGAGGATCGGCGCGCCACCCTCCGCCTTGCGTCCGGTGACCGTGAGCCAGTTGCTCATGCGGGCGGGGACGGGAATGGTCGCGGCGACCGCCCCACCCGTCACCGCAATCGGGTCGGTGCCGATGAACGAGCCCGGGTCGAGGAGGGCGACCGCAGCCGTGTCGACGCGGCGCGGGCTCACCCCGAGGTAGGGGAACCGCTTGCGCGTCGAGACCGGCGCCTCCGGATCGTCGGCGGAGCGAAGGTCCCTCCAGAGGAGCCGCCCGCGCTTGTCGCCGAGGCGGCGCTGGAGCGCACCGAGCAGCAGCGAGTTCCGGTGCTCGCCGCCGCCGCCGTTGCCGAAGCCGATCACCGTCGTGAACGAGACCGTGCAGGCGACGACGTCGGTCAGCTTCCAGTCCTGGAGCGGAATGTTGAGGATGCCGTACTCCGCCGGCAGCTTCGCTTTCGTGGCATCGGCGCGCGCCTCGGCGATGTACGCATTGATGCCGGCGACGAATGCCGTGCCGTCGTCGAGGACCTTCTGGCCGAGCACGGGATCGCGCGTGAGCGCACGGTCGATCTGCAGCTGCAGCTCCTCCTCGGAGTAGCCGGCGACCGCGGCATAGGTGCGGTCGAAGCCGACGGCGCCGAGCTGGTCGCGCACCGCTCCTGCGAACTGCGTGAAGCGGCCGCGCCCGATGTTGCGGAGCGCGTCGGCGAGGAAGAGGCGGTCCTCGGCCGTGACGTAGCCGGCGCCGAAGAAGACGTCGGCGCGCGTCACGCCCGTCACGTGCGGCACGCCGAAGGCGTCGCGGGCGACGGTGACGCCCGCGCGCGGCGTCTCGACCCGCTGGGGAGCGGCCGGCGCGCCGATCGACGCGTCCTTGTAGAAGCGCGCGAGATCCGAGTCTGCGAGGCCCGGTGCGGTGCGGATGAGATCCCGGTACATCGCGAGCTGATCGGTTGCGTGCCCGCCCGCCATGGTCGTGCTCGCGGGCACGAGGCCGTCCTGGCCGGGAGGGAGGATGTCGAGAAAGAGTGGCGCGGCGCCGGCCGCCGCGGTGCAGACGACGACGAAGGTGGCAACGAGGAGCGCGAGCGGACGCATGGGGGGCGCATCCTAGTGTGACCGCACCCCGAAAGGCCAGCCTCGCGGGCTACGCCCCGTAGCGGGCGGGATCGAGGGCGAACGCGAGGCCGTGGAACGGCTCGCCGCGTCCCCGGCGGTCGCGGTTCGCGCGGGCCACGTCGCGGAAAACGGCGAGCGCCGCCCGGTCGTCGAGCGAGGCGGTGTCGACACCGAGGTGCTCCTCGAGGAGCGCGCGGCGGAGCGCGCGGGCCGCTGACACGTCCCAGAAGGAGACATTGAGCTCCGTATCGGCGTGGAACGAGCGGTCGGCGACGTTGGTCGATCCGATCGTCACCCACGCGTCGTCCACGATCGCGGCCTTGGCGTGCACGTAGACGTCCTCGTAGCGCCCGCCGCCGCACGACGCCGCGAGCCCGGCCAGCGTGAAGTGCGGGTGGCGGCCGAGGGCCTCGAGCGCGGCGAAGAATCCGGCCGCGCGCGGATCGCGGCGGGCCGCCTGGATGTCGGGCATCGGCACGCCCGGCACGAGAAACCCCACCGCGACGCCGCGCGCGAGCGCCGCCTCGAGCCGGCCGAGGACCTCGAGCGAGTGCAGGAACTGGTTCTCGAGGTAGACGCTGCGGGTGGCGGCGTCGATCGCTGCGAGGTACTGCTCGAGGACGCTCTGCTCGCCGGCTTCGATCGGATAGGACGCGGCGCCCGGGGCCGGCGCGGCATCGCGATAGCGGCCCGGGCGCACCGTGCGCGCGACCTGCACCGCGGTGGCCCCGGCAGGCGGAGACGCGACGGCCGGGAAGCGGAGGAGCCCCGCCCGCCCGCAGTCCGGCCAGCCACCGTCCGGGCACTCGCGCTCGCTCGCCTCGTTCCAGCGCTGCACGAAGTTGTGGTGCACGTCGGACGCGGCCGGACCCCCGAGCTCGAGATACAGGTCGTGGACATTTGCGTAGACGTCGGACGCGGAACCGCCGACCGGCGCATGCCCGGGCGACACCATCGAGCCGTGGTCCAGGTTGATGCCGCCGACGAAGGCGACCTCGCCCGGCTGCCCGGCGTCGACGAGCCAGCTCTTCTGATGGTGACAGTAGCGCGGCAGATGATCCCAGCGGGCCAGGAAGCGGGTGTCCCGTGCCGCGAGCCACGCGCGTTCCGTCTCGCTCCCGCCGAAGTGCGACGCGCCGGGCAAGAGCCGGTCGAGCTCGGGCTCGCGCCAGAAGAGCGCCCGCACGTCGAGGCCGCGCGCCGCAGCGCGGTCGAGCAGCTCGAAGAAGGTGCCGCCCGCCCCGGGGAGTGCGAGGTCACGCTCGACGAAGGCAACCGTCACCCAGACGCTCGCGCGCGCCGCCTCGACGGCCGCGGCGATGCGTCGAAAGGCCGGCTCGCCGTCGACGAGCGGCCGGACTGCGTTCCCGTTCCGGAGAGGGTAGCTGCCGCGTTGCGCGGCGGGAATCCGCTCGACCATCGTGCGTGCTCTTGTAGCGAAAGCCCGAACCGGGCGCACACGATGGGCCGAGATCGCACGCGGCGGGGGGCCGAGAGCCCCCCGCCGCGTTCTTCTCGCTTACTGTGAAACGACCGCCGAGATGTCCGCGGCCGTCAGCTTGATGTCGAGGGCCGACGTGCTGCCGGCGTTGGAATCCATGCGCTGACAGTTCAACGTCACCGTCACGGGCGTGGCGAACGAGTTCGCCACGACGAAGGGCAGCGCCGTGAGGCCGGGGATCGTACTCGACTGGGCGGCCGCAACCGTCCCGGCCGTATTGTCGGAGTCCACGATGTTGCCAGCGGCGTCCTGCACCACGAGGCTGCACTTCACGTAGTGCGCTTTCGTCGTCTGAGCATTCGAGAGCCACATCTTCGCATTGATGACGTAGGTCCCGCTGCTCAACGACATGTTGGCGAGCGTCACGCTGGTGCCGTTGTTGGGAATCGAAGCCATTCCCTGCGACGCCGTGTGGCGATGGACCATGCTGACGCCCGGATCCCCCTTCGGCCCTTGCGGACCCTGGAAACCAGCGTCGCCCTTGTCGCCCTTCGGACCCTGCGGACCGTTGCCACCCGTG
>VBLD01000369.1:0-200 GCA_005879205.1 Deltaproteobacteria bacterium | reverse complement strand
GTCGCAGACGCCGTTCTGGTTCAGGTCCCAGCAGTGGTGGCCATCGCCACCAGGGTTGCCGGCGGGACCGGGCGGCCCGTTGTCACCTTTCGGGCCCTGCCCGCCCGGCGCGCCGTCGTGTCCCGGAGGCCCGGTTGCCCCCGGCGGACCAGGCACGCCGTCGTGACCATTGTTCCCCTGGGGTCCCTGAGGGCCGCGAG
>VBLD01000368.1 GCA_005879205.1 Deltaproteobacteria bacterium | reverse complement strand
CGACGAGGGGCACGAGCTCGAAGCCGACCTCGAGCTCCATCAGGTCGAGCGGCACGAGCACCTCGCTCCGCTCCTCCTTCGGCCGTGACGCGCCCGGCCCGCCGGCCTCGTCGGACGTCCCGGCCGCGGGCGCCGGGGAGACGCCGCCCGCGGCGGCGAGCCCGCCCGTCGCCCCGGCGAGCGCGATGAAGGGCAGGAACGGCAGCCCCGGGAGCAGCGCGAAGGCGCCGAGGATGCCGCTCACCAGCCAGAGGACGCGCGGGCTCATGAGCAGCTGCCCCGCCACCTCCGAGCCCAGGTCGGCGCCCGATGCGGCGCGCGTCACGATGATGCCCGCGGCGGTCGAGATGAGGAGCGCCGGCAGCTGCGAGACGAGCCCGTCGCCGATGGTGAGGATGGTGTAGGTCTCGGCCGCGGTCTTGACGTCGGCGCCCTGCTGGACGACGCCGATGAAGAAGCCGCCCAGGATGTTGATGGCGGTGATCACCAGACCGGCCACCGCGTCGCCGCGGACGAACTTGCTGGCGCCGTCCATCGCGCCGTAGAAGTCGGCCTCCTCCTCGATGGCCCGCCGGCGCGCGCGCGCGTCCTTCTCGGTGACGAGCCCGCTGTTCAGGTCGGCGTCGATGGCGAGCTGCTTGCCGGGCATGGCGTCGAGGGTGAAGCGCGCCGCCACCTCGGCGATGCGCCCGGCGCCCTTGGTGATGACCGCGAAGTTGATGACCACGAGGATCAGGAAGACGACGAGCCCCACCACGTAGCTCCCGCCGACGACGAAGTTCCCGAAGGCGCGGATCACGTGGCCCGCCGCGCTCGACCCCTCGTGGCCGTGGAGGAGGATCAGCCGCGTCGACGCCACGTTCAGCGCCAGGCGGAAGAGCGTGACGACGAGCAGCACCGAGGGGAAGGTCGAGAACTCGAGCGGCTGCTGCGTGTACATGCTCACCATCAGGATGACGAGGGCGAGCGAGATCGAGACCGCGAGCAGGAGGTCGATCAGGAACGCCGGCAGCGGGATCACCATGATCACCACCACCGCGACCAGCGCGAGCGGCAGGACGAGCTCGCCGGTGGGGACGGCGCCCGGCGCGGGCCGGGCGGTGAGCGCGGCGGTCGGCATCGGCTAGCGCCTCTCCCCCACCGCCACGCCGCGCAGCGAGTAGATGTAGGCGAGGATCTCGGCCACCGCGCGGTAGAGCGCCGGCGGGATCTCGGCGCCCACCTTGACCGACTTGAAGAGCGCGCGGGCCAGCGCGCGCCGCTCGACGATCGGCACGCCCGCGGCGCGCGCCGCGTCCTTGATCTTCTGCGCCAGCTCGCCGGCGCCCTTGGCGAGCACCTGCGGCGCGGTCGCCTCGCCGGCGCGGTAGCGGAGCGCGACCGCGACGTGCACGGGGTTGGTGAGCACGACGTCGGCGCGCTTCACCTCGGTCAGCATCCGCCGGCGCGCGATCTCGCGGTGCGCGCGCCGGAAGCGCCCCCTCACCTGCGGGTCGCCCTCGGTCTCCTTGTGCTCCTCCTTGACCTCGTGGCGGCTCATCTTGAGCGACTGCTCGTGCCGCCGGCGCTGCCAGAGGTAGTCGAGCCCGCCGAGCACCGCGAGCGCGAGCGCCATGGTGAGGAAGAGACGGCGGAGCCCCGTGCCGGTGAAGCCGATGAGCTCCGCGGGCGTCATGCCCGACGCGCCGATCGCCTCGGCGCCGGTCCGCAGGAGCACGCGGTAGGCGACGGCAGCGACCAGGCCGATCTTCACGACGGCCTTCACCAGGTTCATGGCGCCGTTCGCCGAGAAGATGCGCTTGAGACCGTTCGCCGGGCTGACGCGCGAGGGGTCGGGGAGGAGGACCTCGGGGTTCACCGACCACCCGACCTGCGCGATCACCGCGCCGGAGCCCACCAGCGCCGCCGCCGCGCAGAACGGGGCGAGGAGCCCGCCGAACGTGAGCAGCGTGCGCACCAGGAGCGGGCCGACCGGGTCGTCGTGCGCGGCGATCGGGCCGCTCGCCGCGAGCAGTCCGGCGAGCGCCGTCCGGCTGCGCGCGAGCGCCAGGGGCGCGCCCCACGAGGCGATGGCGAGCGCGGCGAGCAGGACCGCCACCGGCGCGACCTCGGGCGAGAGCGCCACCTGGCCGTGCTTGCGGGCCTCCTCGCGTCGCCGCGGAGTGGCTCGTTCCGTCCGGTCGCCGGCCTCAGGCATGGGCGAGTCCTGCGAGCCCGCGGACCAGGCCGGCGAGCGCCGGCTCGAGCTCGGCGAAGCGCGTGGCGAGGAGGCGGAGCGTGAAGGGCAGCGAGGCGCCGAGCACCAGGAGCCCGACGCCGACGTTCACCGGGAAGCCGACGACGAACACGTTCAGTTGCGGGATCGTGCGGGCCAGCACGCCGAGGGCGCCGTTGGTGAGCAGCAGCACGATCAGCAGCGGTGCCGCGATGCGCGCGCCGAGCACGAAGACGTCGCCCGCGAGTCCGACCGCGGCGCCCACGCCGGCGGCCGCGAGTCCCGCTGCCCCCGGCGGCGCCGTCCGGAAGCTCTCGAGCAGCGCGCGGATCAGCAGGTGGTGCGCGTCGAGCACGAGGAAGGTGAGCAGCGCCATCAGCTGCTGCCACTGGGCGATGATCGTCACCTGGGCGTGCGTCTGGGGGTCGATCAGGTTGGCGAGCCCGAACCCCATCTGGATGCCGGTGAGCTGGCCGCCGAGCTGCACGCCCGCGAAGATGAACTGGGCGACCAGGCCGAGGAGCACGCCGATCGCCGACTCGACGGCGAGCATGCCGCCGAGCGACCAGAGATCGGCCGGGGGCGTGAACGGGGCGGCGGCCCCCACGGCCGGCACCAGGGCCGCGGCGAGGGTCGCCGCGATCGCCACCCGCACGCGCGGCGGCACCAGCAGGTGACCGAGCACGGGCGCGGCG
>VBLD01000367.1:3238-3651 GCA_005879205.1 Deltaproteobacteria bacterium | reverse complement strand
TCCACCGCGGCCGCCATGGCGGGGTAGATGTACGGCCGGACCTCCCGCGCGTACCACTCCTCGCAGTCGCGCTGCACCAGCTCCTCGACGCGGCCCGAGATCCACGCCATCGAGGCGCGGAGGGCCCGCTCGATGTCGAGCAGCCCGAGCTTGTAGCGCGCGAGGTAGTAGAGCGTGCGCACCACGTCGCGCCGCCGCGCCTGGCCGGTGCGCCGCAGGTGCTGCATGTAGAGCGGCGCGGAGTTGCGCGCAATCAGTGTCCCGTCGACGTCGAAGAGGGCGGCGATCACGACCGGCTAGGGCCGCTCGACCACCATCGCGATCCCCTGACCGCCGCCGATGCAGAGCGAGGCGACGCCGAGCCGGGCGTCGCGCGCGCGCATGGCGTGAAGCAGGGTCACGAGGACGCGACC
>VBLD01000367.1:0-3095 GCA_005879205.1 Deltaproteobacteria bacterium | reverse complement strand
CCTCACGGCGCAGCCCGGCCCGCTCGAGCGCCTTCTCGGAAGCCGGCCACGGTCCCATGCCCATGATCGAAGGATCGACGCCGGCCGACGCATACGATCGGATCGTCGCCAGCGGCTCGAGCCGGAGCTCCTTGGCCTTGCGCTCGGACATGACCACCACGGCCGCCGCACCGTCGTTGATCCCCGAGGCGTTCCCCGCCGTCACCGTGCCGGCGTCCCGCTTGAAGGCGGGCTTCAGGGCGGCGAGCCGCTGGGCGGTCGTGTCGGGCCGCGGGTGCTCGTCGGTGTCGAAGGTGATCGTCTCGCCCTTCTTGGCGGGGATCTCGATGGGGACGATCTCGGCCTTGAAAGCGCCCGACTTGATCGCCGCTCCGGTCTTCGCCTGGCTCTCGGCGGCGAACTCGTCCTGTTCTTCGCGAGGAATCCCGTACTTGCTGGCGATGTTCTCCGCCGTGACGCCCATGTGCACGAACGTGATCGGGCAGGTGAGACCGTCGGCGATCATCGAGTCGAGGAGCTCGTCGTGACCCATGCGGATGCCGAAGCGGGCCTTCTTCAGGAGGTACGGGGACCCGCTCATGCTCTCCATGCCGCCGGCGACGATGACGTCGGCCTGTCCGAGCTCGATCGCCTGCGCCGCCAGCACCACCGCCTTGAGGCCCGAGCCACACGCCTTGTTCACCGTGAAGCTGCCAACCTCTTTCGGGATACCTGCCTCGAGGGCCGCCACGCGTCCCGGATTGAGCCCGAGGCCGGCGGGCAGCACGTGACCGAGGATCACCTCGTCCACCTGACCGGGCTCGAGGCTCGCCCTCCGCACGGCCTCCCGCACGGCGATCGCGCCGAGCTTGGTGGCCGGAAGCTGCGCGAGTGCGCCCCCGAGGGTGCCGACTGCGGTGCGGGTTGCGCTGACGATCACTGGACGTGCCATGTCGTGTGGATCTCCTCTCGAGCGGGGCCGCGACGCACCGGCCGCGCCGTCGCTATAGCACAGGGCCGTTTGCCTAAGCTATCGGTTCCCCCGCCGGAGGGCGCAGATGGCCATCGAGAGCAGCACCGCCGACCTGCCAGCGACGGGCGACGGGCACCGGGTGGGACTGGTCATGTCGGGTGGAGGCGCGCGCGGTGCCTACGAGGCGGGCGTGCTCCGCTACCTGCTCGACGACCTGCCCCGCCGGCTCGGGCGCCCCGTCCGTTTCGACATCGTGACGGGCACGAGCGTCGGGGCCATTCATGCCTGCTACGTCGCCGGCACGATCGGCCAGCCGGCCGCCGGGCTGCGCCTCGCCGACATCTGGCAATCGCTCGAGGTGAGCGGCGTGTACGAGCTCGGGGCGGCAGACCTCGTCGCCGTCCCGTTGCGCCTGCTCGGGCTCGCCGGGCGGCAGAAGCATCCGCCCGAGCCGGGCATCCCGGAGCGCCTCGCCGGCCTCCTCGATACGCGCCCGCTCGAGCGCCTGGTGCGCGAGCGCATTCCCTGGGCCGACCTCCGCCACAACATCGACAGCGGGGCGATCGAGGCGGTCGCGGTGGCGGCCACCGAGATCGGCTCGGGCAAATCCGTGGTCTGGGTCGACAACCGCGAGGGTGTCGTCCGCCGCTGGGCCCGCGATCCGTTCGTCATCGCCCGGCCGGCCAGGCTTGAACCGGGCCATGCACTCGCCTCGGCCGCCATCCCCTTCATCTTTCCGGCGCTCAAGATCGACGACGGCTACTTCTGCGACGGCGGTCTCCGCCTGAACACGCCGCTCGCGCCGGCCCTCAGGCTCGGCGCGGACCGGCTGCTGATCGTGGGGCTCCAGCACCACCCGACGCCGGAGGAGGAGGCCCACCTCGCTCCCCGGCGCGAGGCCAGCTACAACTCCCTCGCCTTCCTCGGCGGCAAGGTGCTGAACGCGCTGCTCCTCGACCACGTGGATTACGACGTCGACCGCCTGCGGCTGGTGAACGCCATCCTCGACACGGGCATGCGCACCTGCGGCCCGGACTTCCTGTCCCGCATCAACGAGACGATCGAAGCGCTGCGCGGCACGCCGTACAAGGTCGTGCAGAACCTCTACCTGAGACCCTCGCGCGATCTCGGCGTCATCGCCACCGAGTGTCTCGAGCATCACGAGGCCCCCGAGGGCCTTCGCCAGCGGCTCTCGCACGCCGTCGTCCGGTACGCCGTGCACGGCGTCGTTGCCGAGGCCGACCTGCTCTCGTACGTGCTCTTCGACCGGTGCTACGCCGAGCACCTGCTGGAGCTCGGGCGGGCCGACGCCGAGGCACACGGCGACGAGCTGGTCGAGTTCTTGCGAGGTCGCTTGACGCGGGCGGTGGCAGCGGCTTTAAGCCCGCCCGCGTGGTGAACCCGGTCCTCGAGCGTCTCTATCGCGAGAACGCGGTCGTCCACCGGGACGGCAAGCGCCGGCAGCTCTGTCCGCCGGGGATTCCCGCCTTCAAGGGCGAGTACCTGTTTCAGCTCGTGCGCGACCGGCGTCCGAACGTCACCCTGGAGATCGGCTTCGCATACGGCCTGTCGACGCTGTTCATCGCCGAGGCGCTGCGCCAGAACGGCCGCGGCCGCCACGTCGTCATCGACCCGAATGAGCACCGGCGCTTCGACGGCCTCGGGCTCCGCCACCTCGAGGAGGCCGGGCTGGCGGAGATCGTCACCTTCCTCGAAGAGCCCGCAGAGCTCTGTCTCCCCCGGCTCGCGGAGCAGAACCTCCGCGTGGACCTCGCCTTCAACGACAGCGACCACCTCTTCGATCACGTCGTCACCGAGTTCGTGCTCCTCGGCTTCCTTCTGCCGAAGGGGGCGCTTCTCGTCTTCGACGACGCGAGCCTGCCGGGCGTCGGGCGCGCCTGCGACTTCATCGCCGCCAACCGGCCGGACTTCGCCGAGGTCCGGCCCGTCCATGCGCGTCTTCCGCCGGGTGCTGGAGGAGGACCCGCGCGACTGGAAGGACTACACACCCTTCTGACGCGCCGGCCGGGTCATCCCGCCGGCGGGTCGGCGGGCACCGGCGGGTAGCCTTCGGGGCGGACGTAGCGCGGGGTGCGGCCGGGCGGCACCGGCACCCGATCACGCTGCTTTTTGGTCAGCCGCA
>VBLD01000366.1:418-4882 GCA_005879205.1 Deltaproteobacteria bacterium | reverse complement strand
ATCATGGCGGCCACTTCAACTACCGCCGGGACATCCGCTCGGCGATGCCCTCAAGAGGTTAGCGTTCCCGACGCGAAGGCGTGAGGCACGTGGCGTGCCTTGGGTGAGCAGGGCCGCTCACGCTACCTGTGCAGCCAGTCGACCTTGAAACCCGTGCCGTCGTTGAGGAGGCAGCACGGCTGGGCCCTGATCTTACGCGAACGCGTGACCATGACGATCCCGTCGCTGGTCCACGCCGGGTCCGTGATCGAGCCGGTGCGGGCGCCACCGCTGGCGGATGCGTCGAAGAAGGACACCGCAGTGAAGTCGGCGAGGGCCTGCGACGGCCCCTCGGCAATCCATTCGGCCGAGCTCTTCGGCGGCCCGTCGCTCGCGCCAGAGCACTGCGCTTGCGAGATGCGCTACGATAGCCCGAGCTTCCTGGCCGCCTTCATGAGACTTCGGTCGAAGGTCCAGAGCGAGGCCCCCGAGAGCGCCGCCGATGCCAGGACGTTGACGTCTACCCAGCCGAGCCCCGTTCCCGCCAGCCGGTGCATCTCGAGGAAGGCGAGCGCTTCCTGATGCTCGACGCAGCTTGCTTGCGGCAGCGCCTGCAGGCGCGTGAGAATCTCCGCCCGATCCGTCAACTGCCCACAGGCGAGCTCACCCACGACGAACGGCTGGCAAAGGACCTGCTCGTCGATGAGGAGCCTCCGGAGTTCGTCGTTGCCTCGGCGCAGATGATCCACCCAGACCGAGGTGTCGACCAGGATCACGCTCCCCTCGAGCTGCGGCGCCTCGGGATAGGCCTCAGGGATTTCTGCGTACCCCCGAGAGCAGCCAGGCGCTGCGCGCTGGCCCGGGCGATCAAGGCCTCCATACCCGCGTGCAGGAGCGCTGTCTTCTCCTTGATCCCGGTCAGCTGGCTCGCGCGCTTCAACAGGGCGTCATCGAGATTCAGCGTCGTCCGCATATGCATGCGTATGCATCCGAGATGCAGCCATGTCAAGCTACGGGCTTGCGTCCCAACCCCGTCGCCACCACGGCGAAGCGTTCGTCGACGAGCTGGTGGACCGATCACCGTCAACCCGAAGCGGCCAGCTGAATACGTCTCGGCGCTCGCCTTCCACACGATCGACGCCGAGCGCACGCCGCTCGGGCGCACCGGCCGGTGAGCCGCGACCGAGCTACTCGCGCACCAGCAGGTGGATCACGCACACGCTGCCGCCGCCCATCATGTGGCAGAGGCCGACGCGCGCATCCTTCACCTGCCGGGGCCCCGCCTCGCCGCGCAGCTGGAGCGTCGTCTCCCAGATCTGGGCGAGTCCCGTCGGGCCACCCGGATGCCCGCGCGCGATGAGGCCGCCGTCCGTCGACACCGGGACGCGGCCGCCGGGCGCGAAGTCGCCGCGCTCGATCGCTGCCTCGGCCTCGCCGACTCCGCAGAGACCGAGCAGCTCGTAGTACTCGAGCTCCTCGATCGCGAAGGCGTCGTGCACCTGCACGAGGTCCACGTCCTCGGGGCCGATGCCGGCCTCCTCGTACACGGCGCGCGACGTGTCGGTTCGGTCTGGAGCTCCGACGCCGCGACGCGGACCACCGGCCGCCCCGGCCGCAGGCGGCGCGCGATCTCCGGACGCCCGACGATTGCCGCCGCGGCGCCGTCGCCGATCGGGCAGGACATCATCGTGGTCAGCGGCCAGGCGACCATGCGCGAGCCGAGCACCTTCTCCACCGTCACGGGCTTCTCGGCCTGGCGCTGGCTCATCGGGTTGAGCGCGCCGTTGTTCCAGTTCTTGGCGGCGATCGCGGCCAGGTGCTCGGGCTTGGTCCCCCGCTCGTGCATGCGCCGCGTCGCCCACAGCGCGAAGAACGCGGCGGGCAGGATCGCGTCCTCGAGCCAGGCGGGATCCGTCGTCCGGCCCGACGACTGGATCATCGCCGTCATCTTGTCGAAGCCGAGCACCATGACGACGTCGTGCCGGCCGCTCGCGACGGCGAGGCACGCCTCGCGGAAGGCGGCCGAACCGGTGGCGGAGGCGTTCTCGACGTGCTGGACGGGAATGCCGGTCAGGCCGAACTCCTTCATGGTGCGCGTCCCGCTCATGACCGGCGCGAAGATGTAGCCGACGTAGGCGGCCTGGACGTCGCGGAACGAGAGGCCCGCGTCGCGGAGCGCCGCCATGCCCGCCTCGCGTCCCATGTCGGCGTTCGACTGCTCCGGCCACATGCCGAAGCGGTGCATGCCGACGCCGAGGACCGCGACGTCCTTCACGAACGCACCGGCCGGAAGCGGATGATCACGAACTCCTGGCCGGCCTCCTCGCGCAGCGGGTCGAGCTCCGCCTCGACCGGCAGGCCGACGCGGTAGTCCTCCTGCCTTCCGGCGAGCGGGAGCTGGACGCGCGGCCCTTCGGGCAGATCGACCTGGCCGACGCCGTAGCCGATGTGCTCGAGACGCGTCGACCCGAAGAGTGGAAAGTGGACGAAGGTGTAGCTGTAGAGCGTGCCGCGCGGGCCGAGGAGGACGTCGACGGTGTGCTCGCCGAGACACTTCGCGCAGATGGCGCGCCGCGGGAAGAAGTGCTCGCCGCAGTCCGCGCAGCGCGAGCCGAGCAGCCGGGGCGGCTCGGACGGATCGTCGGGGACCGTGAAGTATCCCGCCTTGATCGGGACGCGCGTGCCGGCCATCGTCGGGTGCGGCGTGAGCTATTTCGGCACGGGACAGGCCGACGGCGCGGGCGTCCGCGGCTGGCCGACGAACTTGTCCTGCGCGTCGTTGTGGGCCGTCGACGGCGGGTTGCCACCGACCTTGGCCGGCACGTCGGCGCACCAGTCCGGATTGCTGCCGAGCCGCAGGCGGACCGCCACGCGACCCTGCGCCGGCTCGTCGAGCGTGTAGGGCCAGTTCGCCTTGCCACCCCGGATCGAGATCGAGTCGGCCTTCACCGTGATCCGCGAGACGGGACCGTTCGGGTCCGTGCCGCGGAAGACGTAGCTCGTCACCGAGCTCGCGCCGAGCGCCGTCCAGCTGCCGCTCGGCAGGGCAATCACGTGGTCGTCGGTCGGGCTGCCGGGAGCCGGGTTGGAGTTGTAGACGACGAGCGCGGCGCCGGCGGACCCGCGCGGGTCGCCGGAGCTGCCTCCCGGCGGGACGACGATGCGATTCGCCGGCGCCTCGGAGCGGGTGTCGGAGCGGAACGAGATCTTCCGGTGCTGCAGGTTGACCGGCGCCGTGTTGTCGTCCTTGAGCGTCAACGAGCGCGCCGGGATGAGGACCGGCGGGAGCGTCGTCGTGCTCACCGTCGTGGTCGTGGGGGTGGTCGTCGTGGTGCTGGTGGTGCCGCCGGGGAAGCTCGCGGCGTTTGCGGGATCGGTCCCCTGGTCGAGCTCGGTGCGATCGAAGAAGCCGTCGAGGTCGCGATCCACGCCGATCCGGGTGCCCGAGCCCGGGGGGACGCAGGTGTAGACCTGCTCCTGCCCCGCCGTCGCGGCGAGGTTCCGGAGCGCCGTCTTCGAGAGCACCGAGTCCGCGTTGCGGTCGGTCTGGAAGTTGTTGCTGCCGACGTAGACCGCGCCGCGCGCCTCGCCGTTGACGTTGCCCTTGACGACCAGGTCGCAGTCCCCGGCGTCGTCGCGCGCGATCAGGAGGTCGATGCGACCGGTGACCGTCGCGTCGTTCACCGTCGCCGGCGCCACCGAGACCTGCTGGCCGACGACGGGTCGAAGCCCCGTGTCCATCGAGAGGACGAACGCCTCGACGTTCCGCCGCTGCGTGTCGTTCTGGAAGCTGAAGACGGGGGCGTTGAGGAAGATGAAGACGGTCGCGATGCTGCCGTCGTGCAGGAAGCCGAAGCCGCGCACCTGATCGCCCTGGAAGCCGGTGCCCGTGATGCCCGGGGCGCCGTTCGGGAAGCCGAACATGCCGATCTTCTGGTAGAGGTTCCGGAGGTGCGGGATCTTGAACTCCTGCTGCTCTCCCTCGAAGGACGAGAAGCCGTCCGTGCCGAAGAACCCGCTCGGGATGTTGAGGGCGTGGCAGGTGTTGCACTTCTGCGTGTCGACCGTCGTGTTGAGGTAGAAGGTCTGACCCGCCGACTGCGCGCTGGTGAGCGAGTTGTCGAGCGCGCGGATCGGATTCGGCGGATAGCGGACGGTCAGAATGAAGTCGGTGTACGACTGCATGTCGGCCGTCGAGAGCTGGCTCGCGGCGCCGAGGAGACCGACGAAGGCCGGGTTGAACTTCTTGAAGGCGCCATCCTCGTCGAGTGGTTGCCCGCCCGGGTCGTTGCCGGCGGTCCGGTCGCCGCGCCAGTGCATCGGGCCGGCGTTGACCATGCCGCGCAGGCTCTGCGTCGTCATCGGCCCCTTCATCGGATGGAAGGTGTGGGTCTGGGATATCTGGAGGCGGAACGGGTTCGGGTTGTTCGTCACCGTGCCGAAGGGGTCACCCAGGTCCCACGCCACCGCGTCGAAGTCGCCGAA
>VBLD01000366.1:0-306 GCA_005879205.1 Deltaproteobacteria bacterium | reverse complement strand
CGGCACCGGGGTCCCGATCACCGCGCGCGACGGGCTGCTCGCGTTGCCGATGATCGAGATCGTGTGGTCGATCCGGTTCATGACGTAGAGCCGGTCGTTGGCGCTGTCGAGGACGATGCCGCTCGGGCCCTGTCCCACCGCCGTCTGCTGCTCGGTGATGACGCCGGCCTCCAGATCGCTCGCGTTGAAGGCCCCGATCTTCCCGGAGCCGAAGCCGGTCACGAACACCGTGTTCCCGTCGGCCGAGAAGGTCATGTCCGTCGGGAACGCGAGGCTGCGGTCGATCTCCGACTGCGGCCCGGGCAC
>VBLD01000018.1 GCA_005879205.1 Deltaproteobacteria bacterium | reverse complement strand
CGCGGCGTACGTCGGCTGGCCTCGGCGAAAGCACCTCGACCACGATGTCGGGCGGCAGGCGAACCAGGCCACGGCGCGGCGGCCGTCCCCCGCCTGGCAAGTAGACGCTCAGGTCGGGCTTCCGCCCGCGCCGCGGAGCCACGGCAAACTTCGCCTCCGAGCCACCGACGAAGCCTCCTCGTCCGGCCAGCCACGAACGGAAGGCGTGGGCGAGCCAGGTCACGATCAGCTCGTGGACGAAGTCCGGCATCTCCTCCTCCTCCAACCGCCCGTCCACCAGTTCGCCGGGCTCGTCGTCCGGCAACGCTGCCCACTGCTCGAGGCTGAGATCGCCCTTCATGGAGGTCGAGCTGACCGCCGACCGATCGCTCATCGGCGTGACGTTAGCACGGAACGTTCAGGACGCACCACGCCCGGCGTCCCGTAGACCCCATGTGGCGGTCCTCAGCGTCCAAGGACGACATCGAGCCCCGAAAGTACCAGCTCGAGCTTGGCCCTTGGCAGCTTCCCGGTCCGCTCGGTCAAATCCGTCTTGTCCAACGTCACGATCTCGGAGACGTTGGCAACTGACTCCTTCGCAAGCTCCGCCGGCGCACCGACCGCGCGACAGGTGCTCAGCGCATGCGCGCGAGCTGCGGGTCGTCCTCCGGCTCGCCGGGGAGCGGGCGGCCCCACGGGTCGGTGCGCGGGATGCGGAGCTTCGCGAGCGTCCGGAGCGTGTCCGGGTTGACCCACGGCTGCCCGAGCGCGCACGGCTGCGGCATGCCCTGCTCGTCGGCGCACTCGTAGGCGGGAAAGCCGGCCTTCCCGAAGTGGAGGAGCATGCGCTTCGCCATCTCTTCGACCTAGCGCACGGGCTCGCACCGGGCAACCGCCTCGGCTTCCCTGGACCCGCCCGGCTGATCTATTGAGTCCCGATGGAACGGATCGCCCTCGCATTCTCGCCGCTGCGCGATGCCTCGCCGCGCGACATCGTCGCCTGGTCGCGGGACGCCGAGGCGCGCGGCTACGAGGCGGTCTTCATCCCCGAGTCGTACTGCGACTCGCTCGCCTACGCCGGGGCCGTCGCGCTCGCGACCAACCGGCTTCGCGTCGGGACGGGCGTGACCAACGTCTATCTCCGCCAGCCGACGCTGCTCGCGGCCGAGGCCGCGGCGGTGCAGGAGTTCTCGGGCGGTCGGTTCCTGCTCGGCGTGGGCGTCGGCCACCGGGCCGTCAACGAGCCGCTCGGCATCGACATGAGCGATCCCGTCGCCACCATGCGCTCCGTGATCGGCACGCTCCGCACGGCGTGGACGAAGGGGCCGACCCAGCCGCGACCCGCCGTGCCGCCGCGGGTGCTCGCCGCCGCGCTCGCGCTCCGCATGATCGAGGTCGCGGGCGAGCTCGCCGACGGCGTCATGTTCAACCTCTTCCCGGTGGCGCGCTATCCGCAGGCCCTCGCCGCGCTCCGCCGCGGCGCCGCCCGCGCGGGCCGCGACGGAGCGGCGCTCGAGGTCTGTCACTTCACCACCTGCTATCTCGCCGACGACGCCGGGGCCGCGCTGCACGAGGCGCGACGCATGCTCGCGCGCTACGCCAACCTCCCGTTCTACGGGAACATGCTCGCCCGGAGCGGGTTCGCCGCCGAGGTGGAGGCCATCCGCGCCGCGTGGGCGCGGCGCGACGTCGCCGCCGCGGAGCGCGCGGTGAGCGATGCGCTGGCCGATGCGGTCACGCTGGTGGGGGACGCCCCGCGCTGCCGCGAGCGCCTCGCCGCCTACCGCGCCGCCGGCGCAACGCTCACCATCGTGTTCCCCAATCCGGTCGGCGAGCCGCGCGCCGCGGCGGTGGCGCGCGCGCTCGCGGCCTTCGCGCCGCGCTGAGCCTTTGAAAGGGCGCCAGGCCGCTGCTACCGTGGCCGTCCGCCGCGATGGACTACCGGGAGACGCTCAACCTGCCGCGCACGGAGTTCCCGATGCGCGCCAACCTCGCCCGGCGCGAGCCGGAGATCCTCCGGCGCTGGGCCGAGATGCGGCTCTACGAAAAGCTCCTCGAGAAGAATGCCGGCGGCCGGCGCTTCGTGCTGCACGACGGCCCCCCGTACGCCAATGGCCACATCCACATCGGCCACACGCTCAACAAGGTGCTGAAGGACGTCATCGTGAAGCATCACGCGATGCGCGGGTGCTTCGCGCCCTACGTACCCGGGTGGGACTGCCACGGCCTGCCGATCGAGCTCGAGGTCGAACGCGAAGCGGGCCGCAAGGGCGGGCGCTCCATGCTCGAGATCCGCGAGCGCTGCCGCGCCTACGCCGAGCGCTACGTTGCCGTCCAGCGCGCCGAGTTCGAGCGGCTCGGCATCCTGGGGGACTGGGAGCATCCGTACCTCACGATGGACCCGTCGTACGAGGCGGAGGAGGTCCGTGTCCTCGGGCGCTGCATCGCCCTCGGCCTCCCCTACCGGGGGAAGAAGCCGGTTCACTGGTGTCCCTCGTGCGCGACGGCGCTGGCCGAGGCCGAGGTCGAGTACGCCGACGTGAGCTCGCCGTCGGTCTACGTCGCCTATCCGTTCGTCGCGCCGCTGCCGGCGCCGCTCGCCGGGCTTCGGGCGCCGGCCGCCGCCGTCTGGACGACCACGCCGTGGACGCTGCCGGCGAGCCTCGCGGTGGCCGTCCATCCCGACCACGAGTACGTCGCGATCGAGTGCGGCGGCCGGACGCTGGTGGTCGCCGCGGCGCGTGCCGCCGTGGTGGCGCAGGCGCTCGGCGCCAGCGAGACGCCGCCCGTGGTCGCCCGCTGCCACGGTCGCGACCTCGAGGGGAGCCGCTGCCGGCACCCCTGGCTGCCGCGCGAGGTCCCGGTCGTCCTCGCCGAGTACGTGACGCTCGAGAGCGGGACCGGGCTCGTGCACACCGCCCCGGGACACGGACAGGAGGACTACGAGACCGGCCTCCGCTACGGCCTCGACGTGCTGGCGCCGGTCGACGCCCGCGGGCGCTTCACCGCCGAGGTACCGGAGTGGGCGGGCCTCTCGGTGTTCGACGCCGACGCGCGCATCGTCGAGCACCTCCGGCAGGTGGGTGCGCTCCTCGCCTCGGAGCGTTTCGTGCACAGCTATCCCCACTGCTGGCGGTGCAAGAAGCCGATCATCTTCCGGGCGACGGAACAGTGGTTCATCGGCATGGAGCGCGGGGAGCTGCGCCGGCGCGCGCTGGCGGAGATCGAGCGCGTCCGCTGGATCCCGCCGTGGGGACGCGAGCGCATCGCCAACATGATCGCCACCCGGCCCGACTGGTGCCTGTCCCGCCAGCGCGCCTGGGGCGTGCCGATCGTCGCCCTCTACTGCGAGCGGTGCGCCGCGCCGCTGGTCAGCGAGGCGCTCTGCACGCACGTGGCGGCCATCTTCGAACAGGAAGGCGCCGACGCCTGGTTCCGGCGCCCGGTGGCGGAGCTGGTGCCGCCCGGAACGCGCTGCGCCGACTGCGGCGGTGAGGCGTTTCGGCGCGAGGACGACATCCTCGACGTCTGGTTCGACTCGGGCGTCAGCTGGCGGACGGTCGTCGAGCGCCACCCGCAGCTCGGCCGCGCCGACATGTACCTCGAGGGCAGCGACCAGCATCGGGGATGGTTCCACAGCGCGCTCCTGACCGGCGTCGCGCTCGAGGGCAAGGCCCCGTACGACACCGTGCTGACGCACGGCTTCACGCTCGACGGCGCCGGCCGCAAGATGTCGAAGTCGCTGCGCAACGTCATCGCGCCGGAGGAGGTCATCCAGCGCCACGGGGCCGAGCTGCTGCGTCTCTGGGTGGCGGCCGAGGACTACCGCGAGGACGTACGCATCTCGGAGGAGATCCTCGGCCAGCTCGTCGAGGCCTACCGGCGCATCCGTAACACGGCGCGTTTTCTCCTCGCCAACCTCTACGATTTCGACCCCGCGCGCGACGCCGTGCCGCTCGACCGCCTGCCGGCGCTCGAGCGCTGGGCGCTCAACCAGACGCGGGCGCTGGCCGAGCGGTGCCGGGCTGCCTACGAGGCCTACGAGTTCCACGTCATCTACCACGCGCTCAACAACTTCTGCAGCGTCGATCTGAGCGCCTTCTACCTCGACGTACGGAAGGACCGGCTCTACTGCGAGCGTGCCGACGGGGCCGAGCGGCGCGCCGTGCAGACCACCCTCCACGCGATCGTCGACGTGCTCGTGCGGCTGATGGCGCCGGTCCTCTCCTTCACGGCCGAGGACGTCTGGGCGCACGTGCCGGGCCGCGGGCGGCCCGAGAGCGTGTTCCTCGCGGGTCTCCCCGCGGTGCCGGAAGCGTGGCACGACCCGGCGCTGGCGTCCCGCTTCGAGCGGCTGCTCGCGGTGCGCGGCGCGGTCACCAAGGCGATCGAGGAGGCCCGCCAGGCAGGGCTCGTGAAGCAGTCGCTGGAGGCCTCCATCGGGCTCGGCCTGGCCGACGGCGCCGGCGGCCTGGCGGCGCTGCTCGCCGAGCACGTCGCGGAGCTGCCCGATCTGTTCCTCGTCGGCGCGGTCGTGCTGGGCGACGGAGCCGCTGCCCCCGAGAGCCCGGTCGTTCCCGGGCTCCGCGTCCGCGTGGAGCGTGCGGCGGGTCGCAAGTGCGCGCGCTGCTGGAACATGCGCGCGCTGGGAGTTAATCCGGACCATCCGGAGATCTGCGCCCGGTGCGCGGCCGTGGTCTCGTGAGCCTCGGCCGCGATTCGAGGGTACGGCTTGCCGCGCTGGTGGCGCTCGCCGTCGTGCTCGCGGATCAGGCGACGAAGGCCGTCGTCGAGCGGATGCTCGTGCTGCACGAGACGATTGCGCTGACGCCCTTCTTCGCTCTCTCCTACGTGCGCAACACCGGAGCGGCCTTCGGCGTGCTCGCGGCCGCCCCGGTCGGCGTACGCCTTCCGCTCTTCCTCACCGTGACCGTGGTGGCGAGCGCGGCGGTGGTCTCCTACCTGCGGCGGACGCCTGCCGACCAGCGCTGGCGTGTGGCGGCACTCGGTGCCGTCCTCGGCGGCGCGATCGGCAACCTGCTCGATCGGGTGCGCTACGGGGAGGTCGTCGACTTCCTCGACCTCCACTGGGGCGAGCTGCACTGGCCCGCCTTCAACGTGGCGGACGCGGCCATCACCGTCGGCGTCGCCATCGTGCTGCTCGCTTCGGTGGAGCGGCGCGCGGCGGGCGCGTCGGCAGGCTAGCGAGGGCGCGGGGCGGCGGCGGGGTGCCGCTGCGGCTCCCGGTCCTCGCTCCACGCGCGAGTCGTAATTTGTGATGTCCCCCCGCGGCTGCGGGCTCGCGCGGGAGCTGTGGGGTCGCCGCAGCGGCACCCCGCCGCCGCCCCGGGTCGCATGCTAGGTGAGGACGTCGAGGCCGCGCGGCTCCGCCGCGCTCTCTTTGGCGGCGGCTAGGCGGACCAGGATGCGCTCTGCCACTTCGCGGAACGTCCGGCTGGCGGGATGGGCTGGATCTGCCGCCACCAGGGGTAGGCCGCGGTCGCCTGCTTCGCGTACGGCGCGCACCAGCGGGATCTCGCCGAGGAACGGGACGCCGGCCTCTTCGGCCATGCGGTGGCCGCCGCCGTGCGCGAAGATGTCGGCGCGCGCGCCGCAGCCGGGACAGACGTGGTAGCTCATGTTCTCGATCAGGCCGAGGACCGGCGCCTTCATCTGCTGGAACATCGCGATGCCGCGGCGGACGTCGGCGAGCGCGACGTCCTGCGGTGTCGTGACGATGACGCCGCCGGTGAGCTTCACCTGCTGGGTGAGGGTGAGCTGCACGTCGCCGGTACCGGGGGGCAGGTCGAGCACGAGCGTGTCGAGCTCGCCCCAGACGACGTTGCGCAGGAACTCGGTGATCAGCTTGGTCACCATCGGGCCCCGCCAGATGACCGGCGTCCGGTCGCCGAGGAACATCCCCATCGACATCACGCGGAGCCCGTGCTTCTCCGCCGGGACGAGGCGACTCCCTTCCGCGGGGCGCGCCTTCTCCTCGATGCCGAGCATCAGGGGGACGCTCGGGCCGTAGACGTCGGCGTCGAGGAGGCCAACCCGCTGGCCGAGCGTGCCGAGTGCGAGCGCGAGGTTGGTGGCGACGGTCGACTTGCCGACCCCGCCCTTGCCGCTGGCGACGGCGAGTATGGTCTCGACGCCCGGAATCGGCTGGGGCCCGCGCCGCGCCTGCGGTTGCGGCGCCGCCTCGCGGACCACCGTCACGGGGCCCGCGGCCCCCGGCATCGCGGCCACGGCCGCCCGCACGGCATCCTCGATCTGCCGGACGACCTCCTCGTCCGCGGTGCTGGGCGCCAGGTGAACCGCCGTCCCCGACGACGAGACCTGGATGTCCTTCACCATCCCGAAGGAGACGATGTCGCGGCTGTATCCCGGATACTTGACGCTTCTCAGCGCCTCGAGAACCTCCTGCGGGGCGGGCATGCCTCGCGCTTAGCAAGGGCCTCCCGGAGCCGCAAGGACGCTCGGGCGTGTCATCATTTGGACGCAAGACGTGTGCGTGACGCTTGGGAGGTCCGGCGGCCCGCGCCGGCCCGGCATTTTGCTCGCCCATCGACCTGGCACCTGGGTTGCTTCAGGCCATAGACGTTCCCCATGCGGGCTTCTCGCTCATCGATGCCGTTGTCGGCCGGACCCCCCTCGCACGCTGCGGAGGTGATCCGCCGGTGGCGGCGGCGCGTCGGCCTCACGCAGGAAGGCCTCGCGCAGGCGCTCAGCGTCACCTTTTCGACGGTCAGCCGCTGGGAGAACGGGCACGTCCTGCCGAGCAAGCTCGCGTGGCGCGCGCTGCAGCAACTTGCCGCCGAGCTCGGCTCCCCGCTCGAGGACGGCGCCCCCGAGGACGGCACCTGACGTGCCCTTGGCGGGCGACCAGAGCGCCCGCACCGACGACGGCCGCGTCGTCGAGGCGCTGCGGGGGGAGATCGACCGCCTGCGAGCGCGGCTCACGCAGGCGGAACGCGAGGCTGCGGCGCACGCGAGCGCGCTGCTCGACGTCGGCCGAGAGCTGAGCGTAGCGCTCGAGCCTGCCGACCTGCTCGCCCGCCTCGCCACGCGCGCCGGCACGCTCACGTGCGCCGACGTCGCACTCGTCGTGCAGTGGGACGCGCGCGAGGAGCGTCACCGCGTCGAGGGCGTGTACGGCCTCGATGCGGACCGGGCGGAGCTGGTCCGGCACGCGGGACATGACGACGGGCTCTACCAGCGAAGCGGCGGTCGGCGCCGGCTGAGCCGGGTCTGGGTCGCACGGCTCGGCTGCGACTCGGAGCTCAGCATCCCGATGGAGTGGGGTGGCTGCGTGGTCGGCGTGCTCACGGTCCTCTGGAGGGCGGGCCGCGAGCCGTCCGCACGGGAAGCCGCCCTGGCCGAGGGACTCGCGCACCAGGCGGCGGTCGCGCTCGAGAACGCCCGCCTGGTGGCGGATCTGCGCGCCGCGAGCCGTCTCAAGTCGGAGTTCGTCGCCACGATGTCGCACGAGCTGCGGACGCCGCTCAACGTGATCATGGGGTACACCGACCTCCTGCTCGAGGAAGCGTTCGGGACGCTCGTGCCGGACCAGCAGAACGCGATCGCTCGCATCCAGCGCAGCAGCCGCGAGCTCTTCGACCTGATCTCCGCGACGCTCGACCTGAACCGCCTCGAGGCCGGACGGCTCGACGTGTCCCTCGAGCGGGTGTCGCTGACGGATCTGTTGGCCGATCTCGAGGCGGATACGGCGGCGCGCCTCGACGCCCGCGGCCTCGAGCTCCGCTGGGAATTGGCCGCGGACCTGCCCGACCTGGAGACCGACCGGACGAAGCTGCGCACGGTTCTGAAAAACCTGGTCGGCAACGCCATCAAGTTCACCGAGCGGGGACACGTGTCGATCACCGTCGAGCCGGCCGACGAGGCGGTCGTGTTCACCGTCGCCGACACGGGCATCGGCATCCGGGAGCAGGATCTGCCGGTCATCTTCGAGATGTTCCGGCAGGTGGAGAACGTCAACACCCGCCGCTACGGCGGGGTGGGTCTCGGGCTCTACATCGTCAAGCGGCTGGTCGAGGAGTTGGGGGGCGAGGTGGCGGTCGAGAGCGAGTGGGGAGTGGGTACCCGCTTCCGCGTGCACCTCCCGCTGCGAGCGCGGCGTCGCGTGGCGGGCGGCCGCCGCGACAGCGCCCTGTAGCGCTCCGGCCCGGTGTGCTACATCGCGGGACGTGGCCCGCGATCGGCAGCGCGCCCGGAGCAATCGCGCGGCCCCGGCCCCCACGCGGGTGCGGCTCAACGCGCCCTTCGCGCAGCTCGGCCAGCGCCTGCGGCCAGCGCCACGTGCGGTGCCGCCCCCGCGCCCGCACAGCCCGGCGGCAGCGCCGCCGCCACCCGACGAGGGCGTGCTCTTCACGCACGCCATGGAAGGCGTCGTCCGCCTCGGCGACGATCGCCAGAACCGGATCGAGGGGCCACGTCCGGCCGGGGCGGCGCGCCGGCCGGTCAGCGAGGAGGCGGAGGCGCTGGCGCTGCTGTCCGACCTGGTCGCGGGCTCGGCGTGCTTCGACGTCGCCGACACCCGCGAGTACGTCGAGGGCGCCATCGTCGGACTCGATCCGCGGCTCGTGAGGCGGCTCCGACGGGGCGACTTCGCGTGGCAGGCCCATCTGGACCTGCACGGCATGACGGCCGAGGCCGCGCGACCTGCGGTGGACCGCTTCCTCCTCGAGGCGGTGCGGGCGGGGCTGCGCTGCGTGCTGATCGTCCACGGCCGCGGCCTCAACTCGAAGGACCAGACGCCGGTGCTGAAGGAGCGGTTGAAGGTCTGGCTCGCCCGGGGACGTCCGGCGCGCGTCGTGCTCGCGTTCACGACGGCCCGCCCCTGCGACGGCGGTGCCGGCGCCGTCTACGTCCTCCTGCGACGCGATCGCACGCGCCGGCCGATCGAGGTCACCGAGGGATCGAAGCGCTGAGGTATCGAGCCGCGGGCGAGCCGTGTCACGAACGGCCGACGCGTTGAGCGTCGCCCGCCTCGCGGCGGCCGTGGCGCTGCCGGCGGCCCTGGCACGCTCCATCGACCGGCCGGGTGGCGCCTGGCTGCCGCTCGGGCTGTGGAGCGTCGGCGTCGCCACCGACCTGCTGGATGGGCCCCTCGCGCGGCGCCTCGGAGGGGCCACCCGTCACGGCGCCCTGCTCGACAATGCCGCCGACGTGACGTTCGTGCTTGGGGCGGCGTCGACCGGTGCGGCCCTGGGACTCCTCCCCTGGCGCGTTCCGGGCGCGATCGCGGTCGCGTTCGGTGCCTACGTCATCGCCTCGGCGGCCCGCCCCGGCGAGGCGGCGCGTGCCTACACGCGAATCGGCCACGCGGCGGGCGTGTGCAACTACCTGCTCGCCGGCTTGCTCGCGGCCGTCGTGGTGCGGCCGGGGCGCGCCTGGGGTCCGGTGCTCGACGCCGCCGGGCTGGTCGTCCTCCTCATCAACGGCGGCGCGGCGGCGGTGCAGGCGGCAGGTCCGGTCAGGCGAGCTCGCGCGCGGCCCGGCGCAGGAAGACGAGACCGATCGCGGCGTTCATCAGCATGAAGGCGAGGTGCGCTGCCAGGCTGTAGGCAACCAGCCCGCCTTCCGGCGCCCAGCGGCGGAAGAAGTACACCCAGGCCGCCTGGCTCGGCCCGAGGTGCGCCGCGGCGATCGGCAGGGCGGCGAAGAAGAACACCAGCGGCAGCCCCGCGAGCAGTGCGGCGAACGGGATGCGCATGTCGAAGAGCGGGAGCGCGAGCCAGTGCGTGGTGACCGCGGCGAGCAGGTTCGGCGTCTTGTAGAGGAGCAGCAGGAAATAGTGCCTGGGCCGCGCGCGCCGGAAGGCCGCCAGCAGCGGCGCCTGACCGAGTCGCCCGCCGCGCGGGCGCGAGAAGTACCAGAGATGGACGCCGAAATAGAGGGCGAGCGTCACGTAGACGGACACCGGCGCCACCCGGCCGAGCTCGCCCGCCGCGACGGCGCCGACGAAGGAATAGAAGGCGAGCTGGTAGACCTCGACGAAGGAGAGGAAGAGCACCGTGCCGGTCACTTCCCAGAACGGCACCTGGTGACGACGGTGGAGGTAGAGCGCGATGCCGCCCTGACCGAGCTGCGTGTTCACGAGGGAGAGAATGTAGGTCGTGGCACGCACCGGAAGGATGTCCCGGTAGGGCACGCGCACGTTGAACCACGCCACCGCCTGCTGCACGACGAAGCTGTCGACCAGGAAATAGAAGACGGAGTAGGGCAGGAGCAGCAGCAGGTACCACCCCCACCGGGCCCCGGCCAGCGTGTCGACGACTCGCCCGGCCGGGATGCGCCAGAACAGGAACGCGAAGATGGCGAGCGTGACCGCCCACGGGGCGGCGCGCCGCGCGAGCTTCAGGCCGACGGCTCCTCGTTCTCGAACTGCAGGATGTCGAGCTCGGCGAAGCGCTCGCGGACGTACGGCGAGAGGAGCCCGAGCCGCTTCACGTTGGGCACGACCTTCGAGAACAGCATCTGCCGGAAGAGCTTCATCTGCGGCGACTCGAGCACGATCTCGCGCACCTCGTCGACCGGCCAGCCCATCACCTCCCAGACGTCCTCCATCAGGAGCCGGTCGCGCATGAGCCGGCAGCCCTCGTAGAGGAACTCCTCGCGCTCGCGCAACTCGCGCGCGGGGAGGTCGTGGTAGAATTCGCTGAGCGACAGGACGCCGAAGGCGACGTGGCGCGACTCGTCGCGCATGACGTAGTGGGTGAGCTCGGTCAGGAGCGGCTCCTGACACATCTTGTGCATGTAGCCGAAGGCCGCCATGGCGAGGCCTTCCACCATGAT
>VBLD01000381.1 GCA_005879205.1 Deltaproteobacteria bacterium | reverse complement strand
GATTCGTCACCGACTTCCGCGCCCGTCGAGGTCGTGGTACTCGGACCCGATGGCGCGGCGCCTCGAGTTGCCATCGCTGGCGATCGGGCTTGTGCTCGCCGGCCTGGTCCGCGCCGCCTCCGCCCCGCTCTCCCCGGAGGAAACCGTCGAGCGCTATCTGCACGCCGTCAAGGACGGCCACTTCGACGAGGCCTACGAGCTCGTCTCGAAGGACATGAAGCGGGGAAAGGACAAAGAAGTGTGGGTGAAGGAGCAGAAGACCGGCATGTCGTTCGCCGAGGTCAAGATCTTCGCGTTCCACGTCCAGCCCGCCAAGGTCGACGGCGACACGGCCCGGGTCCCGAACATCCTCGACTCGCAGGACCGTTTCGTGAACCAGCTCGGCCTCACCGAGTACGAGCTCTACACGCTGGTCAAGGAGGACGGGCGCTGGAAGGTCGACCAGCAGACGATCGTCGAGCCGTCGGACGTGCCGAAGTGGTTCCCCGAGGCCCGGAAGGGCCCGCCAAAGTAGCCCCGAAGACCCTTATTGACACTCTAACACGGGGTTTGTTAGGTCCCCGAGCCTCCGGAGCCGCGGGGCTCGGGGAAGGGAGGGCACATGCGCCGCTCGTGCATCGCGGTGTTGATCGCGCTGCTCGCGCTCGGGGTCGGCTGTCACCACGAAGTCGAGATGGTCCCACTCATCGAGAAGACCATCTACATCACCGACCGCTTCTACGACGTGCAGGCACTCTCCACCGATCGCGCGTTCGTCGTCGGCTACGGCGGGAAGATCATCGAGACGACCGACGGCGGCCGGAGCTGGACGGGGCACCCGAGCGGGGTCGAGACCGCGCTCTATGCCCTCCGCTTCACCGACGACCAGCATGGCTGGGTGGCAGGACAGGAGGGCGTGGTCCTCCACACGGCCGATGGCGGGAAGACCTGGCAGCGGCAGGAGTCGAACGCGATCTTCACCGACACGGACGGCAGCAAGCAGAACCTCTACCTCTTCGGGCTCCACGCGCTCGACGCCGACCACGCGTGGGCGGTCGGTGACCGGTCGATCCTCGTCTCGACGTCCGACGGCGGGAAGACCTGGCGCGCGCGGAAGGTGCCGATGGAAGCCGACCTGTCGGGGGGCGAGAGCCTGGCCGCCGCCGACCCGATCTTCTACGACGTCAAGTTCACCGACCTGCAGCGCGGCTGGATCGTCGGCGAGTTCGGCAAGATCATGCACACCGAGGACGGCGGCGAGACCTGGCACGAGCAGGAGCGGACCCTCATGGAGGGCACCGGGATCTTCGATCCACTCGACATCCCCACGCTGTTCGGCGTCCAGATGCGGAGCAGCGAGGAAGGCCTCGCCGCCGGGCTCGAGGGTCACCTCACGCGCACCCGCGACGGCGGACGGCGCTGGGGCTTCGAGCAGATCGAGGTCGAGTACCCGCTCGTCGACCCGCTCTTTCGCGTGCTCGAGTTCGCGGACGGGACGGGGTGGGCGACGGGCGCGGCGGGCGAGGTGCTGCGCAAGGAGGGGCCGGACGCGCCGTGGAAGCGTGCCAAGCTCGGACAGGACGTCCTCACCTGGCTACACGGAATCACCTTCTCCGACCAGCAGCACGGGTGGCTGGTCGGTGGCTACGGGCTGATCTATCGCACCACCGACGGCGGCAAGAGCTGGCTGCCGTCGCAAGGGTGAGAACGGGGGTCGATCATGAGCAGCGGAACCGCAAGCGAACAAGACAAGAAGGCCCTCTACTGGCTCGGGGAGCGGCTCATCGACTACCGCCACCCGGTGATGTTCGTCGTCCTGGTCGTGACCGGGTTCTTCGCCTACTGGACCTTCCAGCTGAAGCTCGAGACGAGCTTCGGCGACCTGCTCCCGCAGAGCCATCCCTTCGTGCAGGTCCACAACAAATACGCGGGCAGCTTCGGCGGCGCGAACAACATCCAGCTGATGGTCGAGAGCAAGGAGGGGGACATCTTCACGGTCCCGACGCTCACCCGCATCTACAAGATCACGGAGGAGATGGACCGCGTCTACGGCGTGAACCACAACCAGATCGACTCGATCGGGCACCGCACCACCCGCTACCTGCGCGCCCAGTCGGGCGGCTTCCTCAAGGCCGAGCCGGTCATGCTCTCCGTCCCGAAGACGGCCGAGGATGCGACCGCGATCCGGCGGATCGTGCACAACACCGAGAGCATCTACGGCATTCTCGTCTCGCTCGACGACCACGCGGCGCTGGTGCGGGCCAACTTCATCGAGGCGCGCCTGGACCATCGGCGGACGTTCACGGAGATCAACGAGCGCGTCATCGCCCCGTTCGAGAAAGGGTGGATCGGCGCGCTGATCAAGGGGACGGATCCCCTGCACCAGGATCAGCCGGCCCCGGCGATCGTCGAGACGATCTACCGGGGCACTGCAGCGGCCGACGCCGGTCTCAAGCAGGGCGACACGATCGTCTCCGTCGACGGCAAGCCGGTGAAGGACCGCACCGCCATGGCCGCGGTGATCGCCAAGTACCAGCCGGGGGCGGCGGTGACGCTCGGGGTCAAGCGCGCCGGCGGGAGCGAGCAGGTCGAGAGCATCAAGCTGACCATCCCGGAGCGGGACCTGCAGCTGTACGTCGCGGGCGAGCCGCGGCTCTACGGCTGGGTCTACAGCTATGCCAACGACGTCTTCTGGATCTTCACGGTCACGTGGTGCGCCGAATGGATCCTGCGCTGGCTCTACTTCCACGACTGGCGTGGCGCGCTCCGGCCCTCGATAACCGGCGTGATCGCGGCCTTCTGGGGGCTCGGCTTCGTGCACCTGATCGGCTTCGCGCTCGACCCGCTCATCCTCGTGATGCCCTTCCTCGTCAGCGCCCGCGCGGTCAGCCACGCGATCCAGATGCACGACCGCTACTACGAGGAGTTCGAGCGCCACAACTGGAACCAGCGGAAGGCAATCGTCGCCGCCTTTGCCGA
>VBLD01000017.1:18324-29484 GCA_005879205.1 Deltaproteobacteria bacterium | reverse complement strand
ACCTCGTGTGGCTGCTCGGCTTCATGTTCTTCTCCGGCCTGGCAAACCTCTACCTGATCTGGTTGCGACGCCCGCGCGAGATACGGAACCTGTGGTTGTCGGTTCCCGGATCAACACGTCGCGTGGCGAACCCGCTCGGCGCCTGCCGATCCTCCGGCTGCGCTCACCGCCGCCGTGCGAACGGTGCTCGGTTTGACCCGAGCCGGAACCCCGGGATAGCGGGGCCCGACCGGTCGTTCAATCGCGCCCGACGCCGACGTCCCAGCTCCGCGACCGGACGAGCTCGTCGCCCTCGAACGCCTCGAGCCGCGCGCGCAGCGCGAAGGCCTCCCGCGTCGCCGAGATGCACATGCGAGTCTCGACGCGGATCGCCCACGGCCCGCGCCGCAGTGCCGTCCGCTGCATCACCTCCGCCCGGGCGGCCAGCGGGTCGTCCGGGTGGATGCGGTAACGCCGGACGCTCGACTGGTCGAGCTCGAGACCCACCTCTTCCAGCCGGCCCGCGCCGGCGTCCGCCAGCTCGACACCCTCGCTGACCACCGAGCAGACGACGTCTCCCGTTGCCGCGTCCCGCCCCACCGTCCGCTCGGCGCGCTTCTCCTGCAGCTCGACGTACGGCGCCGGCGGCGCGCCCTCGGGCGCCTCGAAGGGGTGCAGCCGTTCGTCCTCCGGCGCCGGGACCCGCCGCGGCAGCTCGAGGGTGCTGGCGCTGGTGAACAGGGTCAGCGTCACCGGCTCGGGCGACGGCCACACGAGCGGCCAGTACGCGGTCGAGACGGCGAGGCGGAGCCGGCTCCCGGCGGCGAAGGCGCGCGCGACGTGGTTGAGCGGCACCTGCACCCGGTAGCGTCGTCCCGGCTCGAGCGGCGCGGGATGCTCGTGGCTCTCCCGGTGCGTGAGATTCAGGACGCCGTAGGTGACGCGCGTCGAGGAGCCGTCGGAGAGCACCTCGCTCAGGCGCACCGCGACGAACGCCTGCGGCCGGTCGACGGCGAGCTCGAGCACCGCGACGGGCGCGCCGAGGATCTCCAGACGCTCGCCGAGTGGCGCCGAGTCGAAGATGAGCGAGCCGGCGTCGTCGTCGCGCTGGTCGGTGGGGCCATCGTCGGCGGCGAAGGCGCACCAGTCGCCGGCGGCGAGTCCCACGGACTGGGGCGACCGCCACTCGAGCCGCGTCTCCGGACCGGCCGTCTCGACGAGCCGTCCGGGATCGAGCGCATAGGACGTCGGCGTGATGCGAGGCGACGGCCAGGCAGTCTCCGCCACCCAGCGGCCGTCGCCCTCGCCGCGCTCCTGCATCCAGACCCGCAGGAGCGGCTCGTCGAGCACGCCGGTGTCGATCCCCTTGAGCCAGCGGTCCCACCAGCGGAGAGCTTCCTGGAGGAAGCCGATCGCAGGCCCCGGGCTGCCGGTGTGCGGGTAGACGTGGGCCCAGGGTCCGATCAGGCCCTTCCGCGGCGCGGTGAGTCCGGCGAGGAGACGGGGAATGGCATTGGTGTACGCGTCGGCCCATCCGCCGACGGCGTAGACCGGGCACCCGATCGCGTCGAGCGTCTCGCACACCGAGCCGTGTCGCCAGTAGGCGTCGCGGTGCGGATGGCGGAGCCAGAGCTCGGGGAAGAGCACGGCCTGGTCCAAACGGGTGAGCCAGAGTTCGCGCCACCGCTCGCCCACCAGGGCCGGGTCCGGCGGCAGGGCGGCGAGGCCGAGCAGCGCGGCCCCCCAGGTGAGGTTCTCGTTCAGGAGGCAGCCGCCCATGTAGTGGGCGTCGTCGGCGTAGCGGTCGTCGGAGCCGCAGACGGTGATGATCGCCCGGAGCGCGGGCGGGCGCCGCGCGGCGAGCTGGAGCGCGTTGAACCCGCCCCACGACTTGCCGATCATGCCGACGGCGCCGCTGCACCACGGCTGGGCGGCGATCCAGGCAATCGCCGCGACGCCGTCCGCCAGCTCCGCTTCCGAGTACTCGTCGGTGAGCACGCCGTCCGAGTCGCCCGCGCCGCGCACGTCGATGCGGACGGAGGCGTAGCCGTGGCCCGCGAAGTAGTGGTGCATCGGCTCGTCGCGGGCGCGGGTGAAGTCCCGCTTGCGATACGGGATGTACTCGACGACGGCCGGGACGGGCGAGCGCTCGGCGTCCTCGGGGAGCCAGATGCGGGCGGCGAGCCGGCAGCCGTCGGGCAGCGGGATCCAGCAGTTCTCGATCCGCCGCACCCGGCGCGGGAACGCCGTGACGATCTTCACGGCGCGCGTCAGCCCGGATGCGCCGTGTCGGGGGCGTCCGAGGCGCGGAACATCCTCGCGAGCCGCTCGCGCACGAGGAGGCCCACCGCGAGGTCCCAGCAGTTGACGATCGCGAGTCGGAACCCCCCCGGCGGCATCGCGTGCGTGGCCGGCGGCCGTTCGGCGTGGAACGTGATCTGGATGCTCGACACCCCGGCGACGCGCCGGAGCCCGTCGACCTCGGCGGGATCGATCGCCCAGCGCACGCCGTGCGTCCCGAAGAGCACCACGCTGTATCCCGTCCGCCGTGCCGGGTCGGCAAAGCTCCAGCGACTGCGCGCGTAAAGGTCGACGGCGCTCTCGAGCCAGCCGTCCCCGTACAGGTCGACCCACTGGTCCGCGAAGCGGAGATGGCCCTCGATGATCGTGCCGCCGATGGTCTCGAGGTTCACGAACCCCGAATACCCCGTCAGGTGGCGCCGGCACCACTCGCCGCCGTAGGCCTCGATCGCGGGCAGCGGCTCGGCGCGCACGGTCCAGTGGTCGAACGTCCCGTCCCCCAGGGCGAGGCCGGTGGTGTGCCGCCACCAGACGGGCGTCCCGTCGACGAGCGCCGCGTCGCTGCTCACGTGCTCGCCGGCGAGGACCGGCATCCAGAGATGGCCGGGCACCTGCTCCCGGTCGTATTCCTCGCGACTGCGGATGACCTTGCCCCCCACCCCCATGCCCCGGAGGTTGTAGATGGGCTTGCTGAACACCGGGAAGCGCGACGGCGGGATGCCGTGCGGGCCGTGCTCGAGCCCCTGAGTCTCGCAGACCAGAAGCTTGTGCTCCGGAGGGGGGTTCGGGCCTGCTGGGGCGGGACCCGGGGTGGTGCGCGTCAGCGTCGGATAACGCAGGATCTGTAAACTTTGGGCGTTTGCGCCGGCCATGCCCCCTCCCGAACTGGGATATCGGCCAGGAAGGCCATGGACCTTAGGAGCCCCCATCGGAGCGGCGGTTTTGCGCGGCCCTTCGGCCCTCCGCCCCGTCGGCACACACCGCTGCGCGGTCCGCACGGCCGAGCGCCGCCGCCCGGGCGATGGCGCTCGGCAAGCTCGCCCATTCGGGGCCGTCGAGGTCGCCGCGGCCGGCAGGGGCCGTCAACCCGACGTCGGGCTCGCTCCAGAAGAAGAGCTCGCCGAGCGGCGTGGGCGTGGCCACCACGCCACGACGGCGCTCGCCGATCCAGGCGTCGACGACCGGACCGCGGAGCGCGTCCGGGACGTCGAACCGGTCGAGCGCCCGGTAGCCGTGCACGCGGAGGAGCGCCTGGGGGTGGCGCGCGCGCAGGTCACCGACGAGCTCCTCCTCGCGCGCTGGCGTGTAGGCGCGGGCGAAGGCGAAGAAGCGAGTCGGGGGCCGCATCCCGAAGCGCACGTAGTACCACGGCGCCGAGTGCTCGATCACGAGCTCGGTGACGTCGTGCGAGCGCAGGAGCGCCTCCATGGTGCAGGTGTCGTCGATGAAGCCGCGGTTCAGGGCGGCCTCGGTCGGGGTGAACGTCGTGTCGGCGCACGCCCCGACGGGGAGATTCGGCGCGAGATGCTCGGCGAGCTGTCGCCGGTGCGAGGCTGCGGCGGCGATCGACTCCCGGGGCCCGCGCAGGGCCGGCACCGTCACCTCGAGCGCGCCGTAGTGGGCGAGTCCCAGCAGGACGAGCGCCGCGATCGCGGCGTGGCGGCGCGGCCACGCGAACCGATCACGGACGAGGGCGACGGCGAGCATCACCGCGGCGACCAGCGGGAGCGCGCTCCACTGGAGGACGTGGGGGGCATCGCTCCGCTCGAGCGACGAGCGCACCGCCAGCGCGGCGAAGACCGCGAGGAAGAGGAGCTGATGGGCGCGGGCTCTGACCGCCGGCGCGCCGTCACGGCGGACGATCGTCGTCCGAACGGCCTGGACCAGGAGGAGGAGCACGAAGACGAGCCAGGCGACCGACACGCCCGGCGGTGCGGCGGCAGGAAATGACCAGCCACGTACCGGCCACGGAAAGGGAAGGCCGACCGCGTCCCGGTGGTAGCGGGGGAGCTCGCCGAGCGTGTACGCGAACCATTCGCGGCCGGGCCACCCGGCCGCGAGCGACACGCCGGCGACCGCCAGCACCATGCCGAGGACGAGCTCTGCGACGCGCGCGGCCGACGCCCGCACGGCCCGCGCCGGCCCGAGCTCCCGGTGGTCGAGGGCGCGCGCGCCGAGCACGGCGACGGCGGCGGCGGCGCCGAAGAGGCCCGTCTCGATGCGGAAGAGATAGGCGAGGCCGAACGCGATCCCGGCGGCGAGCTCGGCGTGGGCCCGGCGCGCGGTGAGGATCGTGAAGCCGACGGCCACGCACACGAGTACGCCGAGCTGATGGATGGCGAACGCCTCGGCCTCGCGCCGGGCGTCGTCGGCGAGAAGCCCCGGGGCGAGCGCGAGCGGGACGCACGCGACCAGGGCCTCCGCGCGCGAGCCGAGGAGCCGGCGCCCGAGACAGTACGTCGAGACGATGCCGAGCGCGCGGCACGTCGCCCGGGCGAGCGCCACCGGCGAGGTCCCGATCTTGCCCGTCAGCAGGATCCAGAGCGCCGCGAGGCCCGTGTCGTGCAGGCCGTGCGGCCAGATGAAGGTCTTGAACGGCCGGCCGCCCTGGAGCAGATCCACTGCCGAGGCGAGCACCTCGCCATGATGGAAGACGTCGATCTCGAGCGACTCGACGCCGAGAGCGAACGCCGCGGCCGCCAGCGCGCCGAGGAGCGGAACGGTGAGCCATGCCGGCAGGTCGTCGCCGCGCTCCGGCGCGCTGGCCGCGGCCCGCGGCCAGAATATCCGCAGGGCGGCGACCAGTGCGACGACGAGGCCGAGCTGCGGCCAGCTCGCGTAGAGGGCCGGGAGGTCGGCGTGGCGGACGGCCACCGCGAACCCGATCGTGGCGACGGCACCGACGGCCCAGCGACCGGATCGCGCCGTCACCAGCCAGCGGCTCGCCGCTCCCGCCCCGAAGGCACACGCCACGGCGACGAGCTCGACGTTCTTGCCGTAGCCGAGGACCCAGGGCGCCCCGCGCGCCCGCCAGTGGGGCGGCAGCGTCGCGACGACCGCGGCGCCGGCAGCCACGGCCGTGCCGATCGGCGCGATCAGGTCGACGAGCGCCGCGCGAGTCCAGGATGACGGACCGCCCCGAGCCATTCGCGACGTTCTACGCCGGATATCTCGCCGAGCACCGCCACTCGGCGAACCGCGTGCTGCACCTGCTCGCGAAGCTCGCCGCGCTCGGAGCCCTGGGCGTGGCCGGGTGGCGGCGGAGCCCGCTCGCCCTCCTGATCGTGCCGGCGCTCGCGGTGGGGCCGTGCTGGCTCGGGCATCTCCTCTTCGAGCAGAACTGGCCGACGGTGTGGAGCCGTCCGTCGACGAGCCTGCTCGGATGCGTCGTGGCCCGGCTCACGGGGCGTTCGACGGACCGGCGCGGCGACTCACGGCGTGGCCGCCCCTACTACAGCCTCCTCGCCGATCTCGCGATGTGTCGCGACATGCTCGCTCGCCGGGGCGCCGCGCGTCGTGCGGCCCGCGAGTGACCGGACGTAGTCCTTCGCGAGCCGCAGCTGGTCGTGCAGGTGGCTGTACCAGAATCGGCCACCGCGGCCGAGGAGGTCGACGTTCACGAGCGCCCCGAGCGCATCGCGGATCGTGCGCACCGAGTCGGCGGAATCGAGGGTGCCGACGGGATAGGCGTTGGGCAGGAGATGATGGCGCCATTCGACCACCTCCTGCGGGTCGATCAGCCCCACCTCGCCGAGCTCGGCGACGACGCGGTCGGCGAGCGCGCGGTCGTCGAGCGCGTTGATCGGGTCACCGGCAGAGCAGGGGACTTCGGCGACGAGCGAGGTCTCGTGGGCGGGGGCCATGGCGGCCGACCGGTTCTTCGGCTCGGAGATGCGGGAGACGCGCAGGCGGGGATCCGGAAGGTAGATCGTCGCGTTCGGTGTGCAACGGGCCCGCGCCAGTCGGACAAAGACCAGGCGAACGTGGCGGAAGCGGAGGCGAGCCGCGGCACGCCGTGCCGTCGCGGGCAAGGTGTCGCCGAGGAGGCGGACCAGCACGGTGAGCGGCAGCGTGCTGACCAGCCGGCCCGTGACCGCGACCGATCTGCCGCCGGCGAAGCGGACGGATCGCACGTGGCCGCCGTCGCACGTGAGGCCCGTCACCTCGTGTGCGGTGTGGAGATCGGCGGCCGGCAGGCCGGCCACGATCCGCTCGGCGATGGCGCCGTACCCCGTGCGCGGGTAGAGGAAGGCGCCGTCGAGGTGCGCCGCCTTGCGGCCCGGCTGCAGGAGCTCGACGACGAGCGAGCCGAGCGTCAGGCCCGAGAGACGGCGGGTGGCGACGTCGGGGGCGAGCTCGGCGGCGGGCAGGCCCCAGAGCTTCTCCGAGTAGTCGAGGAGCAGCGGCTTGCCGAGGCGGCGGCCGTAGCGGTTGGTCGCGTAGTCCTCGAAGCTCCGCTCCGGCCTCGGTCGCCAGCGCGCCCGGACGAGGTCCGCGGCGACTCGTGCCGCCTCCAGAGGACCCTGGGCGAAGAGCCAGCCGAGAGGGCTCGGCGGGAACTCGACGAAGCGGCCCCGGTCGAAGATCTGGCTCGGCGCGGAGACGGCCGCTAGGTCGGAGCCGAGGAGGAGCCGGAGGTCGCGGGTGACCTCCGCGTCCCGGTCGTGGAAGCGATGGGCTCCGGCGTCGTAGCGATGCGCGCCGTGCTGGAACGTCCGGCAGAGCCCGCCCAGCTCCGCGGTGCGCTCGTAGAGCGCGAAGGGCACGCCTGCCCGGTGTGCGTAGTGCGCGACGGCGAGACCCGCCGGGCCGCCGCCGAGGATCGTGAGGGGCCCGCCCTCGCCGTCACGCCACACCACCGTTCCCCCCGCGCGACGCCTTACCTCAGCATCGTCCGCCGCGCAACGCGTTTCGGGGAGCCGCGGGCGTCAGCCTGACGCGTGAGCGGCGAGCCGATCCTGGAGAAGCTTGCGCGCTCCTTTCGACGCCTGGCGGAAGACGCGGGGGGAGACTCCGGCGGCCCGATGGAACGTGCGCACGAAGTTCGAGAGGTCGCCGAAGCCGACGTCGAACGCGACGTCGGTGATCGAGCGGGCGTCGTCGGCCAGCAGACGGGCCGCGTGGCGCAGGCGGGAGCGGACCAGGTACTGGTGCGGGGTCACGCCCAGGACCCTCGCAAAGAGCCGCAGGAAGTGAAAGGCGCTGAGCCCCACCTCGCCCGCCGCGCGCTCGAGATCGATCGCCTCGTGCGAGTGCGCGTCCATCCAGAGGGCCGCCTCGACGGCTCGGCTGCGGTCGGCGGTACGCGCTGCGAGCGGCTTTCGCTTCCGCCCGGAGACGACCTCGACGAAGCGGGCGGCGAGCAACACTCCCACCTCCTCGAGGCCGACGTCGCTCGTGCCCTCGGCGGCGGCCTGGGCCAGCTCGCCGAGCACCATCAGCTCGGGAAGCGGCGGCACGCAACCGATCTGCCAGAGATCCGTCCGCTCGCCGATCGTCTCGACCAGCTCGGGCGCCAGGCGGAAGGACAGACACTCGTCGCCGTAGACGTGCTCGTGTGCGCAGACGTACTCGTCGCCGGGATGGCCGACCAGGATCGAGCCGGCCACCAGCTCGAACGATGCACCGAGAGCGCGATAGCCGAAGCTCCCCTTGCGAACGTAGTTGACGGAGAAGCCGCCGTGCAGCTCGACGAACGGCTCGTCGGCCGCACCGACCGTGCACCGGTAGTCGATCACCGAGATCGACCCGTCCCGGAGCACCGTCATCGCCGCCATCGCCCGCCGAATGTACCCGCGGCCGTGCGGCCGAACAACTACGAGGATTCTACGCCTTCGCCGTCTCCGCGGCGCGCCACAGATACCAGCTCGCTGCCGTGCGATACGGCCTCCATCGCGCGCCGCGCCGCTCCAAATCGGCGCGCGCCGGCAGCTCGCGCTTCTTGAAGGCGATCGCGAACCCCTTGCGGATGCCATAGTCGTCCGCGGGCAGGACGTCCGGGCGGCCGAGGCGGAAGATCAGGAGCATCTCCACCGTCCACCGGCCGATCCCACGCACCTGTGTCAGGCGTTCGATGACAGCCGCGTCCTCCATGCGATGGACCTCGGCGAGCGAGGGGAGCTGCCCGTCGGCGGCCCGGCGCGCGAGGTCGCGCAGCGAGAGGAGCTTCGGGCGCGAGAGGCCGGCCCGGCGGAGCTTCGCGTCCGGGACGCGCAGGAGCTGCCCGGGCGTGGGCCCTTCGTGCGCGCGCGGAAAGAGCGCACACAGACGCGCGAAGATCGTCGCCGCAGCCTTGCCGGTGAGCTGCTGGTAGACGATCGCCTCCGCGAGCGCGCCGAAGATGCTGGGCGTCTTCCTGAGTTGCATGCGAAAGGGGCCGACGGCGTCGATGACGCGCGCGAGCGACCCGTCGGACGCACGCAGGTGCTCGACCGCGACCCGGGGATCGAAGCCGAACGCGCCGTCGCCGGTGAAGAGGGGCGCGCCGTTCGCCGGCGCGCCCTCGATCGAGAGGAGCCGGAGCTTCGCGGCGATGCCCCCATTGGCCGAGAAGCCGCCGACCTTGCCACCGGCCGCGAGCACCCGATGGCACGGCACGACGATCGCGAACGGGTTTCGCCCGAGGGCTTGCCCCACCGCGCGCGCCGCACCGGGCGCGCCGAGCCGCGCCGCGACGTCGCCGTACGAGAGCGTCGTGCCCGGAGGGATGGTGCGCGCGACCTCGTAGACGCGGCGGTGAAACGGCGGCACCCGATCCATGTCGAGCGCGACGGCGGAGAGATCGGTCGCCTCCCCGCGCAGGAGCGCCGTGATGCCGTCCAGCGCGTGCTGCACGTCCGGCGGCGGCGGTGCCTCGCGGGCGCCCGGAAATCGGTGGAGCAGGCGCGCGCGTGTCTCGGGGTCGCGCGCCTCCGGGAGCTGCACCGCAGCGACGCCGCGCCCACCCCAGGCGATGCCGCAGCGGCCGATCGCCGTCTCGAAGAGCGCAAAGCCGTGTGCCGTCATCATGCGCTGCGATGGTAGCAGGGTCTCCGGACGCGGACTTGGAGGATCTTGCTCATGCACCCGCCGTGGAGCCGTCACCTGCCGCACTATGAGACCGACGCGAGACTGCGTCTCGGGTCGGCTTCCTAGCCGGGTCCGAGACGTGTCGTCAACACATTCGGGGTCGGCGGCGTCGGGGGCACGTTGCTGCGGGCCTCGTTGCCTCGTATGGATCGGACGTTGGCCGCCGTCTGCGATCATCTGCTCTGGGGTGCTGCGGATCTGCACGAGGCGATCGCCGCGTTCGCCGCGCGCACGGGGATTCGCGCGGCCCCGGGCGGGCGGCACCCCGACCTCGGCACGCACAACGCGATTGCGACGCTCGGCCCCAAGCGGTTCCTCGAGATCATCGCTCCCGACCCCACGCTGCGGCCCGGTGCGCTGGCCGGGCGGCTGGCGAGCATGAAGACCCCCGCGTTGATCATGTGGGCCGCGCGGACGTCGAGCGCCGCCGCCACGGCGGCACGGGCGGAGGCGGCGGGGTATCAGGCCGCCGTCATCGAGGGACGTCGATGCCGACCCGACGGCGTGGTCGTCCGCTGGACGAACGTCTTCGTCTCCGGTCACGGCGCGGGAACGCTGGTCCCCTTCTTCATCGAGTGGAACGGCCGGTCGCACCCCGCCGACGACGGCCCGAAGGGTTTGCGGCTCCAGGCGCTCCGGGCCGAGACCCCGCAAGCCGAGGCGCTGCGGGCGGTGTTGAAAGCGCTCGACGTCCGTCTGGCGGTTCGCGAGGCACCGGGCTCCCGGCTGGTCGCCGTGGTCGACACGCCGCGCGGTCGGATCGAGTTGGTGGGATCCTAGGCGCGCTCAGCGCTTCGGCTTCTTGCCGAGCAGGTCGCCCAGGGTGCCGAGGCTCGCCTTCTCGCTCGAGCGGGTGAGCACCTGCTCGGTGTCGCGCCGCTCCTCGGCCTCGGCTGCGTCCTTATCCCGCTTGGCCCGCTCGACCATCGAGAGACCGATGCGCCGCTTCCCGACGTCGAGCTCGACCACCGTGACGTCGACGGTCTCGCCGATCGACACGATCTGCCGCGGATGGGACACGCGGCGGTCGACGGCAAGGCGCGAGACGTGCACCAGGCCGTCGAGGCCGGGCGCGAGCTCGACGAAGGCGCCGAACTGCTCGAGCCGCCGCACCGTCCCGCGCACGCTGGTGCCGACGGGAAAGCGCTCTGCGACGGTGGCCCACGGATCCGGGGCGAGGGCGCGGAGCGACAGCCCCACGCGACCGCGTCCACCCTTCGCGTCGGGCTCGAGCTTCACGACCTGCGCCTCGACCCGCTGGCCCACCTGCAGCACCTCGGAGGGGTGGGATGCCCGGCCGTGACCGAGCTCGCTCAGATGGATGAGACCGTCGACGCCCCCGAGGTCGACGAACGCCCCGAAGTCGCGGAGCGACGTGACCGTGCCCGCGACGACCGCGCCCACGCGAAGGTCGGCCCAGACCGCGCGGGCCTGCTCCGCGGCCTCGTCTTCCAGGAGCTGCCGGCGCGAGACCACGACGTTCCGACCCCCTCCCTCGAGCTTCGTGATGCGGAAGCTGAAGCGCTGCCCGACGTACTGGGCTCCCTCGATCCGCCGCCGGTCGATCTGCGATCCCGGGCAGAACGCGCGCATGCCCGCGATCTGCACGTCGTAGCCGCCCTTGTTCTCGCCGGTGACCAGGCCCTCGATCGCGATGCCGTGCGCGAACGCTTGCTCGAGCTCCCCCGGGACGTGGCCGCCGCGGCCCGCCACCCGCTTGAGCACGATCGACCCGGAGCGGGCCCCGTCGTCGACGACCGTCGCCTCGATCTCGTCGCCCTCGTGGAGCTGTACCTCGCCCGTCGTCGGGTC
>VBLD01000017.1:0-18316 GCA_005879205.1 Deltaproteobacteria bacterium | reverse complement strand
GAGGTCGATCGTCGCCTCGGCCTTGCCGCCGACGGCGACGAAGGCCGCGGTGGAGCCGACCGCGACCACGCGCCCGCGGATGACGTCTCCCGCCGCCACCCGCCGCTCACGGGTGCGTCCCTCGCTGGCCGCGAAGAGGGCGGCGAAGTCCTCGTCGTCGGATCCCGGCATCGCTTCCTCCTCTTCTTCCATACCCGGGAACCCCGATCTATGCGATCGGACGTTTGCATTCGGCGCCGGTGTTCGTTATGGCGACTGAAAAAACGAGCCTCTAACGGGCGGAGGGACAATGGCGATGAGGAAAGCGAAGAAGGCTTCGTTGAACGGCCGGACGGCCACCAAGCTTGACCTCACGAAGCCGGTCAAGATCGCGGCCGCCAAGGCGCCTCGAAGCAAGAGCGAGGTGTTCGACACCGTCGCTCAGCATGTCGGCGTTCGTCGGCGGGACGTGGCGGGGATGCTCCACGTGCTCGGCTCGATCATCAGGGCCGACCTGTCGAAGGGGGGACCCGGCGTCTTCAAGCTGGCGGGACTGATGCGGATCACCGTCCAGCGCAAGCCGGCGACCAAGGCCCGCATGGGCATCAACCCGTTCACGAAGGAAGAGGTGATGTTCAAGGCGAAGCCGGCCCGGAACGTGGTGAAGGTCCGTCCCCTTCGGGCGCTGAAGGAGATGGTCTAGGAAGCATCGTTCGCGCGCACGCACCACCACCTGCGGATGGTGGCAGCGTGCTCGTCGTGAGCTGCGAAACGCGACGGTCCGGTTGAGGTGAGGAGAGCGCTCCGCGTGCCGTCGTGGCGACGGATGAGGTCGCCACGACGGACGGCGCGCTGGCCGTGCCCGCCCGGAGGCCCATCCCGCCCTCGATGAATCCCCTCGCCCGGGGGTCGGCGGCCGTGCTATCGAACCGCCGTTGAGTGAAGCCCGCCGGATGATCGCCTCCACCGGCAGTCTCCTGGCCGCCGGCCTGGCCGTGTCGGCTGCGTTGCTGCTGGCCTTCGAACCGCCATGAAGGTCGATACCGTCATCCCGCTCGCGGACTGGCGCGCGATCCCGGAGGCGGCGCGACGAGCCGAGGCGATGGGGTTCGCCGGGTTGATGGCCCCGGAGGTCCAGAACGACCCGTTCATCCCGCTCGCCGTGGCGGCGACCGCCACCGAGAAGGTCCGGCTCGCTACCGCGGTGGCGATCGCCTTTCCGAGAAGTCCGATGGTGGTCGCAAACCTCTGCTTCGACCTCCAGCGCAACTCTCGAGGCCGGTTCGTGCTCGGTCTCGGCACCCAGGTGAAGGGACACAACGAGCGGCGCTTCAGCGTTCGCTGGGATTCGCCCGGGCCGCGCATGCGCGAGTACGTGCAGGCGCTGCGGGCGATCTGGCGCTCCTGGGAGTTCCACGAGCCCCTCGGCTACCAGGGCAGGTTCTACCAGTTCACGCTGATGACGCCGGAGTTCGCGCCGCCGCCGACCGGGCTCCCGCTCGTGCCGGTGACGATCGCCGCCGTCCAGCCCTACATGCTCGCCCTCTCGGGCGAGCTCTGCGACGGCGTCCGGCTCCACGGCTTCTGCACGCGCCGCTACCTCGAGGAGGTGTGCCTCCCGGCGATCGGCAAGGGACTCGAGAAGTCGGGCCGGCCGCGTGCACGGTTCGAGATCTGGGGCGGCGGCTTCATCGCCACCGGCAAGAATGCCGACGAGGTGCGGAAGGGCTTCGAGGAGACCCGCTACCGGATCGCCTTCTACGGCTCGACCCGCACCTACTCGGGCGTCCTTGCGCTCCACGGCTGGGACGCCGCGGCCGAGCAGCTGCACGCCCTGTCCAAGCAAGGGAGGTGGCAGGAGATGGCGGGCGTCGTGACCGACGAGATGGTCGAGACCTTCACCGCCGTCGCCCCGTACGAACAGCTCGCGACGCGTATCCGCGAGCGCTTCGGTGGCCTGTCCGACCGCATCGCGCTGGCGTTCCCGAAGGGCACGCCGGAGGGGCTCGCGCGCGAGCTGCTCGCCGACATCGGGAAGATCCCCGCCGCGTTTCAGGGCTGGAGCTGAACGCCGCGGACCGCAGTCACGGGAGAGCGAGGATGGAGATCGCAGTCGTCACCGGGACGAGCACCGGGATCGGGTTCGCCGCCAGCGTGCGTCTCGCCCGCCACGGCTACTGCGTCTTCGCGGGCATGCGGAATCCCGGCAAGGCGGGTCCGCTGCGGGCTGCGGCGGCCGACGCGGGCCTGACGATCGAGGTGATCGAGTTGGACGTCACCTCGACGGCGTCGGTGAACCGCGCCTTCGAGACCGTGTCCGGGCATGGTCCCGTCGACGTGCTCGTCAACAATGCGGGCATCGGCGGCGCGAGCCCCCTCGAGATCACCCCGGAGGACGAGCACCGGCAGATGTTCGAAACCAACTACTTCGGCGCGATCCGCTGCATCCAGGCGGTGCTGCCGGCGATGCGGGAACGGCGGCGGGGCGCGATCGTGAACGTCACCTCGATCGCCGGCCTCGTGGCTACCCCCAACCAGATCGCCTACTCCGCCTCGAAGTGGGCGCTCGAGTGCGCCGGCGAGGCGCTCGCCCACGAGGTGCGCCGCTTCGGCATCCGCGTCGTCAACGTGGAGCCGGGGGTTGTGATGACGAGCATCTTCGAGAACTCGGCCTCGGCAACCCGCTACGACAAGACGTCGCCGTACCAGCCGATCATGCGCCGCAACGGCAAGGTCTTCGCGGCCGGGTTCCGCGATCCCGCCCGGCCGGACGAGGTGGCGGAGACGATCCTGGCGGCCATCACGAACGAGGAGTACCGGCTTCGCTGGCCGGTCGGGAAGGACGGAATCGGCATGTCGCAGGGTCGCCCCAGAATCAGCGACGAGGCCTGGGTGGCGATGGGCGACGATCTGCCGGATCAGGAGTACAACCAGCGCTTCTTCGAGTACTTTGGGATCCGGCTGTAGCGCGTTCTACGCAGCGGACATCGACAGATCGCCGGGCGCCAGGGTGCGATAGGTGGCCATCGTCCGCGGATCGACCAGCGTATCGTATCCATGATGGAGCTTCGGCCGGCCGTAGAGGAGCCGCAGCGCCCGGGTATGCGGCATGCTGAGGTAGCGGTCGCCGTAGAGGCGGGTCAGTACCTCGCGTACGGCCGGAGCGTGGCGGCCGCTCAGCGTCGGGAACAGGTGATGCTCGACGTGATACCCGAACTCCAGGTGCAGCTTCTCGAGCCAGCGTGGACTCGTGACCGAGAGGGTGTTCGCGAGCGGGTCGTTCACCTCGGTGAGGGAATTCAAGAAGTGGTTGGTCGCGATGTAGGACATCACGATCGCGTTCGCCACGAGGACGGGGAGGACGTAGATGAAGACGAAGCTGCGCGGGCCGACCAGCGCGAAGACGCCGGCCCAGAACGCCAGCATCGCCAGGGACTCGGTGTAGACCGTCCGTCGCGAGATGCGGGCGTAGTAGTCGTTCCGCTCGCTGTGGAACACGAGCACGAGGAACGAGTGCAGGGAGAACCAGACGAAGAGGAACGCTGCGCTTCGTTTGTGACCCGAGCCGGGCGAGAACTTCTCGAGCGCGCGCACGACCGCGTTCTTCTCCCAGAAGCCCAGACGACCGAAGCCGTCGGGATCGGCCACCGGTTTGCCGGTGTTCCCGTGATGCGCCTGATTGTGCCAGGCGCTCCAGAGGGTGGGAGAGAGGCCGTAGATCCCGAAGCCGAAATAGCCCACGAGCTTCTCCAGCTTGCGGTTCTTGGTGAGCGCGTGGTGCATCGCCTCGTGTGCGAGGAAGCCGAGGCAACCCCAGCTGTGGCCGGCCACGACGGCGCAGAGCAGGGCGATCGGCCAGGGCGGCGCGGCCCGCACGACCCACGCGGCGAGCGCGCCGATGATCCCGAGGTGCACCGGCAGCCACACCAGTCGAGCCGTCGCCGGCTCGAACACGGCCGGCTCCAGGTGCTGCCGGACCGCACGCGCGTAGTGTTGCACCGGATGCTGCTCGTACCGACTGCCTGCCGAGTAGCCCATCGATCCTCCCTTGCCGCGCCTGCTCCTACGGCGACGTAACCGTAACTTACGATTGCGTAACTTACGATAGCGTAGTATGCGTGTCAAGTGGCCAGGAAGGAGGGAGGCTCGGGGCGGCTCGTCGCCTCGGCGCGGCGGGCCCAGCTGGTCGAGGTGGGGCGCGCCGTCTTCGCCCAGCGCGGCTACGAGGCGACGTCGGTGGAGGAGATCGCGGCGCGCGCCGGCATCTCGAAACCGATCGTCTACGAGCACTTCGGCGGGAAGGAAGGGCTCTACGCGGTGATCGTCGACCGCGAGGTGGAGCACATCGTCGGCCGCATCGTCGAGGCGATCTCGTCGGGCTCACCGCGCGAACGCCTGGAGCGGGCGGCGCTGGCCTTCCTCGTCTACGTGAAGGAGCGCCCCGGCGGCTTCGCGGTGCTGCTGCGCGACGCCCCCGCGTCGAAGCGGAGCGGGGAGATGCCGGCGCTCATGTACGACCTCGCCGACCGGGTGGGCGCGATCTTCGCCGAGCAGTTCCGGAAGGCGGGCTACGATGCGAAGGCGGCGCCGATCTACGCGCACGCGCTGGTCGGCATGGTGGCGTTCGTCGGGCAGTGGTGGACGGAGAGCCGCAAGCCGCCGCCGGTGGAGACCGTGGCGAGCCACATCGCGGCGCTGGCGTGGATGGGGCTCCGTCACCTCCCGCGGCGGCCCGGCCTGCTGGCCACGACCGGACGGCGACCGTGAGCGCGCCGCACCCCGCGTTCTCGACCGAGGTCGAACGCTCGCCGCTGCCCGTGCTCCTCGACATGTGGGCTGACGCTCGACGCGGCGACGTCCGTCACCGCGAACGTGCAGTAGCGCGCGGCCGGCTGCCTCATCCGGCGCGCCCCAGGGCGCTCCGGAGCCGGCCGACGAGCGCGGCGGCCCCGTCGGCGGTGGGCGCGGTGCCGAAGACGTGGAAGTCGGGACGTTGCAGCACGACCCCGACGCCGTTCTTCTCGAACCACTTCGCGTAGCTTCCGTTCACGTCGTGAACGGCGCCATCCGCGGCGACGTGGGCCGTGATTCCGTCGAGCGATGCGAAGAATGCCGCGAGGTCGGGCGGGAGGATGCTCCCCGGATCGGCCGACCTGCCGAGCAGGGCGAAGCCGCGCCCGACGACGTCGTCGAAGCGCCCGGCGGCGGCGCCGCGGCGCACCTCGCCCTGGAGGAAGAGATGGCCGGCGAGCGGATCGCCGTCGAGGAGGAGGCCGGGACCGAGCGCGGGCGTCGGCAGGGGCGGGGTGACGCCCGCCGCGCCAGCCGCCGCGATCATCGCGGCGTCGCGAGCGCTCGCCTGCTCGGGGTCCGCCACGCAGATCACCTTGCCGAGCTCGATCGAGAACTCGATCGCCTGGCGGACCTGCGGGATGCGCTCCGACGCGTAGGTGTCGAGCAGGCTCTCGGCGGCCTTCCCGGCGAGCACGAGGTCGAGCTTCCAGGCGAGGTTGGCGGCGTCGCGGATGCCCGAGCACATCCCCTGACCCGCGAAGGGCGGCATCTGATGGGCGGCGTCGCCGGCGAGGAGGATGCGCCCCGTCCGCCAGCGGTCGACCCAGCGGGCCTGGAACGTGTAGACGGCGTGGCGCTCGAGGGTGGCGTTGCCACGCAGTCCGTTCGGTGTTGAGCTCGGCGACGTCCTCGCCCGGGAGCCGCATGAACTCCCAGCGCCGGCGCCCGGGTCCGCCGGAGACGATGGTCGTGGGCCGCGCGGGATCGCAGAGCTGCCCGTTGATCGGATCCCAGACCCGCGGCTCGCGGGGCAGGACGTCGACGATCAGCCAGTCGAAGAAGAACCCGAGATCCGTCACCGTGGCGCCGACCTGCCGGCGGACGAAGCTGTTGGCGCCGTCGCAGCCGACGACCCAGCGGGCTCGGTGCTGGCTCCGTTCGCCGCCGGGGCTCGCCACGGCCAGCTCGACGTCGTCGGGCGACGGGCGAACGTCGACGACCTCGGCCCCCCGTCGCACGGTCACTTCCGGGAGCGCGCGCGCGCGGGCGTCGAGCGCGCGCTCGAGGTCGGGCTGCGAGAACATGTTGGCCTCGGGCCAGCCCGAGAGGCCCGCGCGGTTGCTGCCGATGCGGAGCAGCGTCTCGCCGGCGGCGTTCCGCCACTCGTAGACGTCGGCCGGCTCGCTCAGTCGGGGCAGCTCCCGGCCGAGTCCCGCCGCCTGCAGGATGCGGGCGACCTCGTGGTCGAAGTGGACCGCTCGGGGGAGCGGGTACGCCTCGGGCTGCTTCTCGAGCACCGCGACGCGCCAGCCCCGCTGGCCGAGAAGGATGGCGAGCGTCTGGCCGACCGGGCCGTAGCCGACGATGGCGACGTCGTGGAGCGCGTGCACCCGAGCTCAGCCCGGCTGGACGTTTTCGCTGCGCGCGAACGAGGGGCGCGCGGCGAGCCGCCCGAGCCAGTCGCACACCCGGCGGTGTCGTTCGGGCGCGAGCGGGAGCTGGACCATCGGGTACATCTGGACCCGGGGCGCGACCGACAGGTCGGCGATCGAGTAGCGGCCGCCGACGAGCCAGTCGCGGCCGGGGAGCGCCGCCTCCAGCCGGTCGAGCCGCTGGAGGAGCAGCGACTCGAGATGCCGGACCTCGGTCGGCGAGACGACCTCGTCGTCGTACACCCGGCGCACCCAGTCGAGGTGGGCGGGGTCGTCGGTCGAGCGGCGCGCGTCGGCCAGCACCTCCTCGCGGGACCGCAGGCGGTCGTAGGGCCCGATGACGCGCAGGTACATGAGTGGCCGGAACTCCTTCGCCATCGCCAGCTCGAACGCCTGCCACATCTTCGCCTGCGCCCGGGCCCAGGGATCTTGCGGGTAGAGCGGCGGCTCGGGAAAGACGTCGTCCAGGTACTCGGTGATGACGTTCGACTCGTAGACCACCCGGTCGCCGTGGACGAGCGTCGGCACGACGCCGTTCGGGTTCAGCGCCAGGTACTCCGGACGCTTCTGCTCCAGGCGCGTCAGGTCGACGAGGCGCGTCGTCCACGCGATGCCCTTCTCGAGCAGCACCGCGCGCACCCGCCGCGCGCAGGGCGAGCCGGGGGAGTCGTAGAGCGTCATCGTCTCGGTCATGACGTCCTTCGCTCAGAAGCGCAGCATGTCGAACGGGGTGGTTCCCGTGGGAAGCGGCGGCCTCTCCCGGAGCTCCTCGATCGGCTCGCCCGCCCGGTAGCGGGCGAGCAGATCCTCCGGATCGAAGACGACCCCGATCGGGTTGGCGGCGAAGTCGCCGCTCCGGATCCACCGATTGGTCTCCTCGGCGGTGGGGAAGTTGTCGACCTGCAGCTCGACGCGGCTGCCGTCGGGGTCCTTGTAGTACATCGACGTGGTCGGGCCGTGGTTGATGCACCAGTAGGGCTCGATGCCTTCGCTCTTGAGACGGGCATAGGTGTGCAGCAGATCGCCGAGGTCCGCGTGGGTGAACGCCACGTGGTCGGTGCCGGCGGCGAGCGGCGGCTGGTCCGGCAGTCCGGGGATCCGGGCGATCGCGATGCGATGGTGCTCGTCGTCGTAGGTGAGGAACGCGAGCATCCCGTCCGAGTGCACGACGTCGGCGCCGAGCACGCTCTGGTACCACGCCAGCATCTCGTCGAAGCGCGACGTGCGCCGGACGACGTGCGCCAGCTTGATGGGCGCGAGGCGCCCGCGACCCGCGGCCAGCTTGGCGTTCCGATCCTCGTCTCTGCTCATGTCCGGACCTCCGTTGCCGTCTCTGCGGGCTCCTCGATTCTCGATCGAGCCGATCTTCTCGATCTCGATCCGCACCACGTCGCCCCGCCCGAGGAAGCGGGGCGGGCTCATGGCGCCGCCGACCCCGGCGGGCGTGCCGGTCGTGACGACGTCGCCGGGCTCGAGCGTGAAGGCCGTGGAGAGGTGCTCCACCTGGGCGAAGCAGTCGTAGATCAGATGGCGCGTGTTCGAGTGCTGCCGGAGCTCCCCGTTCACCCAGGTGCGCAGCTCGAGCGCGTGGGGATCGCCGATCTCGTCCGCCGTCACGAGCCACGGACCCATCGGGCCGTGGGTGTCGAACGACTTCCCCATCGTCATGGTGGGCGTCCGGAGCTGCCAGTCTCGCACGCTCACGTCGTTGACGACGAGGTAGCCGGCGATCACCTCTGCCGCCCGCTCGCGCGACACGTGACGGCAGCGGCGCCCGATGACGAAGGCGAGCTCGCCCTCGTAGTCGAGGAGCGGCGACACGCGCGGCAGGTGGATCGGGTCGTGGGGGCCCGTGACGCAGGTCGTCTGCTTGTTGAAGAAGACCGGCACGGCCGGCGCCTCGAGGCCGGACTCGCGCACGTGATCGGCATAGTTGAGGCCGATGGCCAGGAACTTCGACGGGCGGCGGATCGGCGCCTCGAGTCGCACCGCGGCGAGCTTCAGGCGACCGGTGGCCCGCGCCTCGGCCTTGCGGGCCGCCTCCAGGGCGGCCGCGCCGCCGGCGAGGAGCGCGACCATGTCGGGCGGCAGGCCCGGGGCCGCGGCGGCCAGGTCCACGATCTCGTCTCCCGTGACCACGCCGATCCGCGTGGCGCCGTCGTGGGTGAAGGTGGCGAGCTTCATTCGAGACTCCTCAGTGCTGCGACGCGCGGCGACCGCGTGCCGTCGAGCGGCGTGGAGCAGGGGAGGTTTCGGGAACCGCGATCGCGGGAAGCGGTCGGTTCGCAACCTGGCTCGCCTCCCGCGCCGGGAGACCGAGCAGCTTCAGCACGACGGCGGCGGCGCGCTCCGGGGCGTCGTCACCGATCTCGCCCTGGAGCCGCCCCGCGATGATCGCCAGGATCGCGCCGCCCGCCGCCAGCATCGTGCCGACGAGGTCATCGACCTTGAAGCGACCCGCCTTGGCGCCGGTCCCGACGTCGTGGGCGAGGCGACGCCCCAGGCCCCGGCGGAGCCCGTCTCCCCGCGCCAGCGCCGTGCGGATGAGGAACCACCCCCAGGCTTCGTCGGACGCCGCTCGCATGACGGCGTGGCGGACGGACGCCGCCAGCACCTCGGCGGGATCGTCGATCGTCTCCGCGAACCGGTCGGCGGCGTCGCCGAAGCTCTCGATCGCCTGCTCCATCACCGCTCCGGCGATCGCCTCCTTGGAGGCGAAGTGATTGTAGAAGGAGCCGAACCCGACGTCGGCCGTGTCGGTGATCTCCTGGATCGACGTGGCGCCGACACCCTTGCGGGCCATGAGCTCGCGGGCCGCCCACACGAGCCGCGCCCGGGTCTCCAGCCGGCGGCGGGCGCCGCGATCCGGCCGTGCGGGCTTGGCCCCCCTCGCGCTCACGCCGCCGTCGATAGCGTACGTCTGATGACTATGTCAAGACTGATGAAATCATCAGATATTCACGCCTGCCGGTCGAGCGCGCTCCGATCCCACCCCGCCAGCTCGGCACCGGCCTCGTAGGTGCTCTGGAGGAAGTCGAGCAGGGCCTGGCGCGGCGACGGGGCGCGCCGCACGTCGTCGTAGGGCAGGAGGAACTCCGAGAGCTGGGCGCTGTAGGAAGCCGCGGGCGGTCCGATCGGCGCCTGACGGAGTCCCGGCGGCTCGGGCACGGTGTAGGAGTAGTAGACGGGCGCTTCGATCGTCCCGGCCCCGGGCCAGACCCCGCCAGGCCAGAAGCCGTGGCTGATGACCTCGTGCGAATACGCCTCGCGCGTCACGGGGTCCGCGTCCGGCCGCGGCGGCGCCGGCCGACCCGAGAAGCGCGTGACGGCGAGGTCGAACGCGCCCCAGAAGAAGTGCACCGGGCTGCACTTGCCCGCGAAGCGTCCCCGGAACTCCTGGAAGACGGCGTTCGTCTGCACGAGGATCTGAAAGAGCCGGCCCGCGGAGGCGGGATCGTAAGAGGCGTGCACGCGATCGTCGGTGAAGCGGATCGGATTCGGGACCTCCACCGGAACCGGCCAGATCTTCACGGCGATGCCGAGCCCTTCGAGCGCCGCCATCAGGTCGCGGTAGAAGTCGGCGACCGTGCGGGGGACGAGCGGCAGGCGTCGCGCCGTGCCGTCGGAGCAACTGACGACGAGCACGTGGTCGATGAAGTCGAAGACGATCTCGAACGCACGCCCCTCGTAAGGAATCGGCGAGGTGGTGAGGCCACGCGCCGTCACGTAGAGCGTCACGTGCCACCAATGGTTCTGCTTCGGGGTGAGCGCCATGCGCACCTTGCCGACGATCTGCGTCCACATGTGGAGCGTGGCATAGGTGTCCTGCCAGCTCGCGAGCGGCAGCGACGGCCAGCCGTCGGACACGTCCGGCGAAGGTGTCGAGCCGCTCGTCATCGATCGACGCAACATCTCCACTTCCGGCCCGGCGGGTCAATCACGACGGCGCCCTTCGGGCCACCCCGCCGCGCATCCTGGCTCGCCTACCGTCCGACGTCCGACCGCGCTGCCGCCGCTCGCATCAGCTTCGCATCCGGCCTCGTCACGAAGCCCGCCCGCACCGCGCGCAGCGTGGCATGGTTGAATGCCGACACGTACGCCCGGTGCGTCGGGTAGAGCGCGTGCAGCGTGGCGGCGTCGAAGGGCAGCGTGGTGCCGAACAGCAGGCAGGCGAGGCTCCCCGACTGCCCGCCGCCCGAGAAGGTCGCGATCGGCACGTCGAGCTCGGGCGTGCGGATGCCGCCCGTGGCGTTGCCGTGCGCGTCGAGCACGAAATGCGCAGGAGGACCGGGGTCGATCGCGAGGCGCGGCGCGCTCGGGGGCGGCGTGGCGCGCCGGACCCAGCGGTCCAGCCAGTGGATCGCCGCCTTCACCACGAAGTGCTGCGGGCCCGAGTTGATGGGCTGCCCGCACGTGAAGGCGCCGAGCGGCGACGACGTGAGCACCAGGTCCGCGGCGTCCGGCGACTTGCCGAGGTCCGTGGCGCCCGACACCAGCGTGTAGGCGTCGGCGTGCGCGGTGCCGGCGATCTCCCAGAGACGGAGCCGTGCGGTGTCGTCCTGGCGGGCGGCGAGCGACTGGAGCAGCAGGAGATCCGTCTCGGTCTGGAGCGTGAGCACGGGAACGTCGAGGTCGAGACGGATCAGGGTGGGCGACGGGATCCCGATCGCGGGCTCGGGTGGCTCGGAGAGCGGCGCGCCGAGGAGCCCGCCCGCTCCCCGGCTGTGCACGAGGAACCCGTCGTAGATCGCCGCGATCGGATGGATGGCGTCGATGTAGGTGACCATGCGGAACGCGGACTGGGACTCGCCGTCCGCGATCAGCGCCTTCACCCGGAGCCCGCCGAGCGGATCCGGGCCCGGGGGATGCCGGAGGGCCTGCCCGGCCTGGGAGAACATGTCGTACGAGAAGCTGTCGCCGGGATGGACCAGGGATCCGTAGCGCGCCGGATCGATCGTCTTGAGGGGCCGGGGGGGAAGGCCGAGAAGCCCCGAGCCGCCTTCGACGCCGACGAACTGCGCCGACACACCGACCCATGCCATCCCTTCGTGGATCATGCCGGTGTGCGCGGCGATCCAGTCGGGCGCGGCGTCGAGCCCGCCGCTCACGTTGAGCCACTCGACGATCACCGTGCCGTTGAACCGGCTCGGTGTCGCCGGCCGGTGCACCAGGATGCGGGTCTTGTACGCCGCCGTGTCGCCGGGGATCGCCGTCCAGTGGCCGTCGCTGCCGAGCGGGCCGACATTGGTGAAGGCCGTCGCCGTGCCCGAGATGAAGAACTCCTCCTCGACGTAGCCCACCTGCGACAGATCGAAGGTGGTTGCCGCGATGAACGGCGTCCCGAGTCCCCCCGTGACGGGGCCCTCGATCGTGGGAGCAGGAACGGGAGCGGACGAGACGTCGGCGGTCAGGCACCACGACACGAGGCCGACCGCGATCAACAAACGATTGAGATGGGACATCGAACCCCCTGGTGGGCGCGGCGCCGGCCGCGGCGTGACGGGCCGCACTGCTACCACATCCCGGAGTTTTCAGAACAGACCTGAATGCGTGCGACCGCGGCGGTCGGTTGTCGCGACGCGGCGTTCCGCGTTATGGGGCATCGACATGCCGAGGGCCGCACCGGCAGCAGCCGGTCGCTTCGAGGGGTTCGCCGACCGCGACGGACGCTTCTTCCGTGCGCTCGCCCGCAATCAGCGCCGCGACTGGTTCGCGGCCCACCGCCAGGAGTACGAGCAGGGGTGGCAGGCGCCGATGAAGGCGCTGCTGGCGGAGGTCCGGGAGCGCATCGACCCGCTCTTTCCTCGCCATCCACTCGGTGAGCCGAAGGTCTTTCGCATCCACCGCGACGTCCGCTTCTCGAAGGACAAATCGCCCTACAAGACGCACATCGGCGGCTACGTCGCGATCGACGGCGCGGGTCGCGGGCCCTCGGCGCCCGCGGCGCTCTACGTCCACCTGGGCGCCGCGGAGGTGCTCGTCGCCGCCGGCCACTACATGATGGAACCGGAGCAGCTGGCGCGCTTCCGTGAAGCGGTCCTCGACGACGCCCGGGGCGGGGCGCTCGTCGCGATCCTCCGGAAGCTCGGGAGGGGCGGCTTCGCCGTGGGGTCACATGACACGCTGCAGCGCGTGCCGCGCGGCTTCGATCCCGGCCACCCCCGGGCCGACCTCCTCAAGCGCAAGGGGCTCATCGTCACCTTCCCCGAGCCGTCGCGCAGGTTGCTCGTCGGACGGACGTTCGTCGACTGGCTCGTGACCCACACGAAGCGCGCCGTACCGCTGGTGGAGTGGCTCGCAGCCCTGGCCGAGTAGGGCTACCGGATTCCCAGCTTCTTCCCGCTAGCTAGCTAGGCTGGCACCCCTTCGATGATGCTCGACATGGCCGGCGTGGGAACGATCCGCGTCAGGGTGAATCCTGCGTCCTCGAAGAGCTGCCGGAACTCGGCCTCCGACCGCTGGCGGCCGCCGGTGCACACCATCATGTTGACGTCGTTCGCCGCCGCTCCTCGGCCCGGCGCCGACTGGTCGATGCGCGGCGGGTACACACCCTCGACGATCAGCAGCTTGCCGTGCGACCCCATGGCCCGCCGGCAGTTCTCGAGGATGCCGCGCGCGCGCCGGTCGTCCCAGTCGTGGATGACGTGCTTCAGGATGTACGCATCGCCGCCGGCGGGGACCGCCTGGAAGAAGTCCCCGGCGACGAATTCGCAGCGATCGCCGAGACCGGCCGCGGCGATCCGCCTTCGAGCGCCGTCGGCCACGCGCGGGAGGTCGAACACGGTCCCCCGCAGCGCCGGGTTCTGCCCGAGAATCCCGGTGAGGAGTGCGCCGTCGCCGCCGCCCACGTCGACGACGGTGCGGAACGGGGTGAAGTCGTAGGTGGCGGCCACCGCCATGGCGACCATGGCAGTGAAGGCGCCCATCGCCTCGTCGAAGATCGCGCCCTCCTCCGGGTGGTCGGCGAAGTACGCGAACGGGTCCGGACCGTGGAGGTGGTGCCACGCCGTCTCGCCGGTGCGGACGGTGTGCAGGAGGTCGCCCCACGACGACCACACCGCGGGCCCCGCGAACAGCTGCGCCACGGGCCGGAACGAGCCGGGCCCGCTCTGCAGACAGGCGCCGATCGGCGTCAGCTCGAAGCGCCCGTCTTCCGTTTCGTTCAGCACCCCGGCGCTGGCGAGCAGGCGCAGCACCCGTCCGAGCGACGCCGCATGGGCGCCCGTGGCCCGCGCGAGGTCGTCGTGGCGCTGCGGTCCCGTGGCGAGCCGGTCGGCAATCCCGAGCGTGGCGGCGACGTAGATCGCCTGGGAGACATAGTGGCCGGTGGCGAGCTGATACAGCCGCACCGGCGGCGGCAGCGACGTGTCCATGCTTGCGCTCCTTCCTGTGCCCCGAGGGCCGCCGGCAGCTATAGCCCAGCCCCGACGCAGGATGCAGCAGCCGCGATCTCAGGCGACGGTCGCCCGTAGGGCGTCGCGAAAGTCCGGATGCGCCAGGCCGATCATGGCACGTGGCCGTTCGACGTCGCTCAGCACCGAGAGGTCGACCGCGCCCTGCTCGGTCACGACGTACTGCACGTGATGCCGAGGCGTGGTGACCCGCGTGCCTTCCCCGAAGGCCGGTACGATCGTCGACACCCGCTTGCCGCCCACCGTGGCCGTCGACCTGAGGCAGAGGAAGCTCCGCCCCTCGGGCGCGGCGGCGGCGCCGCTCACGAACGACTCGTGGCCGCCGGCGCCGGAATACTGCCGGCCGCCGATCGCGTCGGCGGCCACCTGGCCGGCGAGGTCGATCGACAACGCCCCGTTCACGCTGGTGAGGCGCGGCAGGCGCGAGAGCACCGCGCGCCCGTTCACCTCCGTCACCGGCAGCATGCGAACCGACGGGTTGGCGTCGAGCCAGCGGTAGAGGCGCTGGCTACCCAGGGCGAAGGTCGCGACGGTGAGGCCATCGTAGAGCGGTTTGCGGTTCGTCACCTTTCCCGCCTCGTGCAGGCGCATGACGCCGTCCGAGAGCATCTCGGTGTGGATGCCGAAGGCCCCGCCCGGTTGCTCGGCGAGGATGCGCGCGATCTCGTCGGGGACGGCTCCGATCCCGAACTGGAGGATCGATCCGGGCAGGATGCGCTCACAGACCTGCGCCGCGATCGTGCGGTCGTCCGGCGACGGTTGCTCCTCGGGGAGGGTGACGAGCTCGCTGTCGTGCTCGACCCAGGCATCGACCTCCGAGACGTGCACCCGGTGGCCGCCGAGCTCGGGAATCCCGTCGATGCGCGGCATGCGGGGGTTCACCTCGGCGATCGCGAGCCGCTCGGGGTCGGCGGCGGCCTCGACAAAGGGCCGGTAGCTGGCGCCCGCCTGCACGCCGAAGCTCAGCCAGCCGTCCCGATCCGGCGCCGAGGTGACGGCGAGCGCCACGCGCGGCTTCAAGCGCAGCCCGAGTCGCTCGAGGCCCTCGAAATCCGCCGGCAGGTAGCTGACGCGCGCGCCGGCGGCGCGCGCCATCCGTTCGACGGGTCCGAAGAAGCCGCTCACCACCCGCACCGCGGGGTTCTGCACGAGAGCGTACGGCCGCTGCAGCAGGCCCGTGTAGAGGACGATGTCCTCCAGGTCGCGGCGCGCCCCGAGCGCTTCCAGGAAGCCGACCGGCTGACCGGCGACGAAGCCGCAGAGCAGGACGTCGCGCGGTCGGACGAGGCCCGCGGCGGCGGCAAGGTCGAGCTGCTGTCCCTTCGGCATCCCGTCCCGCTCTCCCTCTAGCCGTCGAGCCCGACGCACGCTACAGCCTCCCGTCTTGCCGGTCGTGCCCCCGGCCTCGACGGAGTGCTACGTGGTGACGACGCCATGCCCGCCCCACAGTACGACGTCGTCGTGATCGGCGCCGGGCCGACCGGCGAGAATCTCGCGCACCGGGCTGCCAGGGGCGGTCTCAGCGTCGTCGTGGTCGAGCGGGAGCTCGTCGGCGGCGAGTGCTCCTTCTGGGCCTGCATGCCGAGCAAGGCGTTGCTCCGCCCGCTGCAGGTATTGGCGGAGGCCCGGGCGGTCGCGGGTGCCCGCGCGTCCTGCACGGGGCCGCTCGACGTCCCGGCGGTGCTGGCGAGACGCGACCGCTTCGCTGCCCAGTGGGACGATGCCAGCCAGGTGAAGTGGCTCGAGAAGAACGGGATTGCTCTCCTCCGGGGCCACGGTCGTCTCGCCGGCGAACGCCGGGTGACGGTGACAGGGGAGGGCGGCACGACCGTCGAGCTCACCGCCCGTCGTGCCGTCGCGGTATGTACCGGAAGCCGTGCCGCGATCCCTCCGACTCCGGGACTCGCGGCAGCGCGCCCGTGGACGAGCCGCGAAGCCACCAGCGCCAAGCGGGCGCCCCGGCGGCTCGCGATCCTGGGCGGTGGCGTGGTTGCCTGCGAGATGGCGACGGCATGGCGCCAGCTCGGGACCGAAGAGCTCACCATCATCCAGCGGGCCCAGCGGCTCATCCCGGGCTACGAATCCTTCGCGAGCGAGATGCTGAGGGACGCCCTCGAGCGGCTCGGCGTGCGGGTGGTCACGGGCACGACCGCCGAGCGCGTCGAGCGGGACGCGGCCGGCGCGGTGCGTCTCTTTCTGGCGAGCGGGGAGACGATCACCGCCGACGAGGTGCTCGTGGCAACGGGACGCGCCCCTCGAACCGAGGACCTCGGGCTCGAGACCGTCGGCCTGACGCCCGGGTCCTGGCTCGAGGTGGACGACGACATGCGCGTCACGTCCGTGGCCGGCGGCTGGCTCTACGCGGCGGGCGACGTGAACCATCGCGCGCTCCTCACGCACATGGGGAAGTACCAGGCGCGCGTGGGTGGCGACGCGATCGCGGCCCGCGCCACGGGGCGAGCGGAGCCCGGCGGCCCGGCGCCGTGGACGCCCCATGCCGCCAGCGCCGACCACGGCGCCGTTCCCCAGGTGATCTTCACCGAGCCCGAGGTTGCCGCCGTCGGGCTGACCGAGGAGCAGGCGCGGGCTCGCGGCATGAGGGTGCGGGTGGTCGACTACGAGATCGGCCAGGTCGCAGGGGCGGCGCTCTACGGCGACGACTACGCGGGGCGGGCGCGGATGGTGGTCGACGAAGCCCGCGGCGTCATCGTCGGGATGACGCTGGTCGGATCGGGGGTGGGCGAGCTGCTGCACGCCGCAACCATCGCCGTCGTCGGTGAGGTCCCGCTCGGCCGGCTCTGGCACGCGGTGCCCGCCTATCCGACGATGAGCGAGCTCTGGCTCCGACTGCTGGAGGCGTTCGGGCTCTAGCGGAGGAACGGCGTCGGTCGCAGCCAGCGATAGCCGCTGCCCGCGCGGACGAGCTCCGGGCTCGTCCGGAAGACGATCGTCCCCTCGGCGGTCGGGATGTCGATCCGGATCGCCACGTCACCTCGCGTGCCGGCGCCCCGGCCGAGCGGAAGCCCCATCGCCTCGACCGTGATGAGCCCCGTCTTCAGCTTGAACGCCCGCTTGGTGTTCTTCAGCTGGAAGGTCGAGACGGGCGCGGTCCTGGCCGTGTACTTCCAGGTCGAGGTCGCCGCCGACGCGCCGCCGCGCCGGAGCGAGGCGAGCGGGATGACCACCGGAGGCGCGTCCGCGAGCCGCACGGTGATGTCACCCGTCGGCACCACCGGCCCGCTTCCCATCGGGTAGATGACTCCGCTCACCTGCGCCACGTAGCCACCGACGACCTTCGTGCAGGCAACGTTCGTCCGCAACGCCTGGAAGGCGCCGTCGAGGAGGCGCTGCTTCGGCCCGCGCCACGACCCGCGCGAGCGACGTCCGCGGCCGGACGCGACGCTGAACTCGAGCCGGTTCTCCGCCATGGCGGTCCTGGCGCGCGACACGAAGAGCGTGACCGGGACCTCGAGCAGCCGGCTCCCGTTCTCGTCGTCGACGTCGAGCATCGTGCGGAGGTCGTCGCGGCTCACCTTGACCGCGTACTTGCCACTCTTGCTCGAGAGGCGGAGGCTCACCCGCGGCCCCGTCGCCGAGGAGGCGCGGAACGTTCCCTGCGCGGACAGCGCTCCCGAAGCGACGACATCTCCGCCGACGGTCGCCTCCATCGTGGTGCCGGCGAGCGAGGCGGGAATGCCGGCCGGGTTGATGAATCCCGCGACGACGATCGAGTCCCGATTCTGCCCGTGCGCGTGCCGATTCCAGGCGACCGCAAACCTCGACTTGCTCACGTAGAGGTTGGCGTCGCTCACGGTGAGGCCTTCCTGCACCGTCACGACGAGCGTGACCCTGGTCGCGTTGCCCGACCCGTCGCGCATGCTGACCGTGATGGTGTAGACCCCGGGGTCCGAGAAGGTGGCGGTGGTTGTCTTGGACGCGTTGGTGCCGTTGTGTGCGAAGGTCACGGTGCCGGGTCCGGTGGCGGACCACGTGTACCGGACGTGCTGCTCGCCGCCGTCGTCGTCGCCGAGCACGTCGAGCGTGATGGTCGGCCCGCGCGAGGGGTTGGGCGACGCGGTCGGCGGCGTCACGACGAACGGCGGCATGTCCTTGACCGTCACGGTCGCGGTTGCGTGGAGCGCGCCGACGGATGCCGTCACGACGAAGGAGCCGATGGTGCCGCCGGCGTGGAAGCTCCCGGCGGCATCGACCGTCCCGCCGCCGCTGGCGGTCCACGCGAACGTCGGCGGGGTCGTGAACGCCTGACCGAACTGGTCGAACGCCGTGGCCGTGAAGCTCGATGTCCCGTCGAGCGACACGGTCGCCGAGGGCGGGGTCACGGTGATGGTGTTGACGTGCTGCTGCACGACGACGGTCACCTGGCTCGTGGCCGTGAGGCCGTCCTGGTCGGCCATCGTGACCCGGAAGGTGTACGTCCCGGCCTGCGTGAAGGTCGCGGTGCTGGTCTTGGCGGCGTTG
>VBLD01000016.1 GCA_005879205.1 Deltaproteobacteria bacterium | reverse complement strand
CGCGTTCGGGTCGACCGTCGCCGACGGCGGGCTCACGGCGACGCTGCTCGCGTGCTGCTGCACCGGGACCGTGACCTGGCTCGTGACCGTCCCGCCGTCCTGGTCGGTGACCGTGACCTGGAAGGTGTACGTCCCGGCCTGCGTGACCGTCGCCGTGCTGCTCTTCGCCGCATTCGTCCCGTTGGCGCTGAAGGTGGTGCCGCTCGGCCCGGCGGTCACCGCCCACGTGTAGGTGAGGTGGGTCTCGCCGCCGTCGTCGGCGCCGAGGACGCTCAGGCTGGTGGTCGTCCCGGTGGTGACCGGGTTCGGCGATGCCGCCGCCGCGCTGGCGATGGTCGGCGCGTCGTTCTGCAGCGTGACGCTCGCCGTGCTCTGGAGTCCCGAGCCCGGATCGGTGGCGGTGACGGTGAAGGGCCCGCCGGCCGTGCCGCCCGCGGTGAAGAGCCCGCTCGAATCGATCGTGCCGCCGCCGCTCACCGTCCAGCTGAAGGTCGGCTGTGAGGCAACGCCGTTGGCGAACTGGTCCTTCAGCGTCGCCGTGAACGATTGCGTGGCGTTCGGATGGACCGTTGCCGATGGTGGGCTGACGGCGACGCTGGTCGGGTGCTGCTGCACCGCGACCGTGACCTGGCTCGTGACCGTCACGCTGTCCTGGTCGGTGACCGTGACCTGGAAGGTGTACGTCCCGGCCTGGGTGAACGTCGCCGTGGTGCTCTTGGCGGCGTTGGCGCCGTTCACGCCGAAGGTGGCGCCGCTCGGGCCGGCGGTCACGGCCCACGTGTAGGTGAGGTGCGTTTCGCCGCCGTCGTCGGCGCCGAGGACGCTGAGGTCGGTGGTCGTGCCGGTCGTGACGGGATTGGGCGAGGCCGCGGCGGCGGAGGCGATGGTCGGCGCGTCGTTCTGGATGGTGACGCTCGCCGTGCCCTGGAGTCCCGAGCCCGGGTCGGTCGCGGTGACGGTGAAGGGCCCGCCCGCCGTGCTGCCCGCCGTGAAGAGCCCGCTCGTGTCGATCGTGCCACCGCTGTTCACCGTCCAGCCGAACGTCGGCTGCGAGGCCATGGCGTCGCCGAACTGGTCCTTCAGCGTGGCCGCGAAGGCCTGGGTGCCGTTCGGGTGCGCCGTCGCCGACGACGGGCTCACGGCGACGCTGCTCGCGTGCTGCTGCACCGTCACCGTGACCGGGCTCGTGA
>VBLD01000015.1 GCA_005879205.1 Deltaproteobacteria bacterium | reverse complement strand
CACGACCTCGAAGGTGAAGACAGGCCGGTTGAGGATGTTCGTCAGCGCATCGCTGCCGTCGACCACGAATTCGACGCAGACCTCGGCGCTGTCTTCGGGCCGCATCCCGGACCGCCACGGTAGCAACGCCTGGATCTTGCGAGCGAGCTCCGCTCGCAGCGCGTCATCGCACAGCACGATGGTCAGCAGGAGGGTCCCGAGCGTCCGGAGTCCGCCGATCCCGATCACGAGGCACTCCACGCCGAGCACCTGACCGCGGCGCATGAGGAGCACGCCGTAGTCGCGGTCGCACCGCCGGACCTGGTGCCGACGCTCGAGCTCGTGGCAGGTGAAGACCTGTTCTTCCCCGCTCGGGAGGCGGTACCGCACCGAGTCGGCCGCCCTGCCGTCGGGCTTGTCGTCGAAACGCCCGTGGGCGTTGCTCTCGAGCCAGGTCGCCTGCGCGCCGATGGCGGCACATGAAGCGGTCGCTTTCGCGCGGCCGAGGAACATGACGTTCCGCACCGGCATGGGAGGTTCCTCCCGAGAACACTTCCAGGCCGGCACGAACCACTCGACGACGTCAGGCCACGGCCCAAGCTTCTTCATCAGCAGCGCTCGTGGAGTACCGGGACCAGCCAGCCGCCGGGGGCCAGCATGGTCGACCGCAGGGTCGGCCAGATGTCCGCGATCCAGATGTGCGTCGTCACCGTGTCGGGCATGTTAACAGTTTGCTGTTAACAATTAACCGGAGAGAATTACAGAGTAACGGTTAGCTGGCTAACCATCGAGAGATACTCATTTTTTCTCTTGACGTCGTCGGAAGCGGCGCGGTAGACGAGGCAGCAGATGCGCCGCATCGTCGAGACGCCGAATGCCGTGGGCGAGAGGGCCGCGGGTCCCGCCCAGGCGCAGGGATCTCCCGCGATCCGATCCTCGCCAGCAACCGCGCGCCCGTCCGTGGTGGTCGTAGAGCCTCCCGTTCCGTCGGAGTTGCGCTCTGCCGTCCTTAGCACGGCTGCCCGCACAGAGCGCAAGCGAAATCGTCTTCGACGCGTGCGAATTCGCCGAGGCGCTTGGATCCGCGCGGCCCGAGCAGGTCGCGCGCGAGGCTGTACCTGGCGCATGCGCGATCCATTCGCACGCAGAACTCTTTGAGTATCGTGTCGACGAAGGTTGATGCAGAGAGGTAGCGTGGAGGCGTACGAAGCGCCAGTGCGGCTCGATGGCGACGGGCGCGCGACGCGGGACGGTTGGGCCGCGTCGATCGTCTCGTTCGCGAGCGGGCCACGCGCCCCGCACCGCTGGGCCGTGGTCGCCGCGCCGGGCATCGCGGTCATGGTCGGCGCCCGCGGCGTCACCGCCGGCGTCAGCCCGCTCGCCCACGGTGAGCATGTCTTCATCGGCGGGGAGGTGGAAGCGATCTTCAGCGCCGATGCGCACCCATTGCCGGTCGTCGACGGCGCGCCCGACGCGGCATGTCCAGTATGCTGCGAGCCGGGGTCGGCCGGCCGGCGCGGTCTCTTCGACTGCCCGAAGTGCCCGGCCCGGGCGTGCGACGCGTGCTGGGCGCAGTTTCCCCACGGTCGGTGCGCGACCCCGGGCTGCGACCAGCCCGCGGCGTTCGACCGCCCGCTCTTCACCGCGGAGCCGGGCGATTTCTGGGACGGACTGCGATGATCGTCGGCAGACCCAAAGCCGCCGTCGCCCGCGATCACGTGCGCCGCGTGAACCGGTGGACCGACATCGCCGCGGTCCAGGCGGACCTCGAGGAGCTTCCGCCGGGAATCTTCGCCGGGCTCGACGCGGCGGTGCTGGCGCTCGATTCGCTCGGGGCGCGCTTCATCGGGACCCGGCTCTTCCTCACGGCGCGGGTCCCGCACGTCGACGCCGGCGTGCTCGCCGATCACTGGCACGCCCGCGCCACCGTGTCGGCCGCCGTCCCCGACGGCGCCTGCCAGGTGGACACCTGGTCGGGGACGCAGCTCGCCCGCGCGGGGGAAGACGTGGGCATGCCGTGCGTGGCGGCCGAGACCGGCGCCGGCGCCCCCAGCACCCTCGCCATGGGACACGCCGCCGCGGCGCTCGCCGCACACGAGCTCCTCGCGCTCACCGGCGCCATCGCCGACGGGCCGCGCATCGGCGAAGAGCTCCGGCTCGACCTGCGGCGTGGCCGCTATGACGCTTTCCGGCTGCCGCTCGCCGCGGCGTGCGCCGCCGATCACGTGCTCGCCGCCGGACGCGTCGAGCGGCTCGACCCGTCGTGCCTTCAGGCGAGTCTCGGCGCGCTGATGTCGACGTGCGGCGCCGGGGCCGACACCTCGGTCGTGCTCGCGACGCGTGCGGTCGTGGCGCTCGCCGTGTGCGAGGCGTGTGGCGAGTCGACGGGCCCGTACCTGCTCGCGAGCGCCCTCGAGACGTGCCCGGCCTGCGGGATGCGGCTGGCGTCGCTCCGCCGCGTCCGGCGGTTGCGGTGGGGAGAGGCGGCGCCCACCGTCGCACGGCGCGCGGCGAGCGCGTGGTTTCGCGCCGGCGACGCCTTCGCGCTCGTCCCCGCGACCGAACCGGCGCGCGCGACGCTGTTCGCCTTCCCGCCGCCGCCGCTCCAGTGGGAGCCGGGCGCGCCGTGGGACGGGGCGGCCGAGCGCTTCGCCCGCCTGCCGAAGAGCTTCGACCTCAGGCGCATCCGTACGCTGCGCATCGGCGTGCTGGGCGCGGGTCATCTGGGGGCCGCGCTGATCGAGCAACTGGCGCCGTTGCCTTGGCAAGGTATGTTGATAGTAGATCGGGACGTCGTGGAAGCGCGCAACGTCGCCTCGCATTCCCTCGCCGCGCGACAGGAGGAGGCCGCAGGATGAACGCCCGGCTGCTGGTGGAGCGCGAAGCCGTAGCCACCCTGTTCGGGCGGCCGTGCCGTGCACAGCTCGAGAGGGTCACGCCCGATCTGCAGAGGTACGACGTGCGGTTCGACGTGCGCACCATGGTCCGGGGTGAGGACCGGGTGATCCGCGAGGAACAGCGCATCGTGCGCGTGGCGTACCTGCTCACCGAGCAGCATCCGGTGCTCGCGCCGCTCGTCATCGCGGGAGAGGGCGACCTGTTCTGCACGCACGTTTTCGATCCACGCACGCCGGGCACGAGCCTGCCGCCGATTCCGCTCATGTGCCTCGGAGGATTCTCGGTCGAACAGCGCATCGCGAACTGGATCTTCACCACGTACTACGTCCTTGGCTGGAAACGCATCGCCACCGACCATGCCGTCAATCGTGAGGCAGCCGCTTGGGCCTGCAAGCAGATGCCCAGCGGGCGGTTCCCGATCGAGAAGAGGACTTTTTACACCGACGAGCCGGCGAGGGACGGCGGCGGGTGCGGCCGCGTGAGGCTCCACGAGGAGACGACGCGATGACCGTATCCGTCGAGCGCACGCCCGCCGCCGTCTTCTTCCGGATGGTGGGATTTCAGGACGGGCGGAGTCCCGGCAGCGACGGGCTGCTCGATCTCCTGGCGCGCCCCTGGCCGCACAACGCGCGCGTCGCGCTCGACGCGGGCACGCTCGTCCTGCTCGCGACCCTGCCCGCCGTCTGCGACCCGAACGGCGAGCGCGCCGCATGGTTGAAGGCGGCCCTGGTAGCGGCGTGTAGCGGGCGCGACGAAGCACCCGCCGCCGGGACGGACGACCTCGCGGACACGGCGCGATGGATCGCCGCGGCCAAGGGCTGGGTCGTCCGCGACGCCGAGGACGGTGCGCGTCGCCTCGCCGTGCCCGGCGAGGCGGACATGCCGCCGGTGGTGATCTCGGCGGCGCCGGGTGGGCTCCTCGTGGAGAGGAGCGTGCCGCTGCTGCCCGTCCGTCAGGCGCCGCCCGTGGTGCGCGCCGCCTTCGCGCACGCGATCTGCTCGCTCAACCGCGTGCTCCTGTTCGCGCGCGCGCGGCTCCATGACGCGACGGCGCTGACCGTCGGCGTCGAGAGCCGGCTCGCGCCGGGCGCCGACGAGGACGAGGTGGAGCATGCGCTCGAGGGCGTCCGACACGGCGCCCGGCATGCGACCGCCGTGCTCGAATGTCTGCGACACCGGGTGGTCGCCGAGGAACTGGCGGCCGCCCTCGACCTCCCGGAGGCCCGGGAGCTGCGAAAGGAGGAGTGACATGGAAGCAGCAGAGGACGTCAACGGCTACGTGACGGCGTCGGTCAGGCACTTCATGACCAAGACCACGTCGGAGGCGGACCTCCCGCTCGGCCTGAGCATCGAGGAGGCCACGGGCGAGATCGCGCGCGCCATCGGACTTCCGGAGGTGGATCTGGAAAATCGCGCGCAGAGGTACGAACTCTTCGTACACAGGCGCAACGGCGGGGCCGATCATCTCAACCCGTCGGCGCGCGTCGGCGACGCGATCGCGCCGGGTGATCTCGTGGAGCCTCTTCCCGAAGTGACCCCCGGCCACCCCGGCGCGTAGACACGACATGTTCGACCTCGACCTGCTGCTCCGCGACGCGACCACGGGCCACGAGGTCCGGCGGGAGTCGCTGCCCGCCCACGTCGCCGAGCGGCTGATCGCCGATACGCACGCCTCGGGCGTGCTCGCGGGCGTCCTGCCCAACGACGGCGCCCCGATCCGTGTCGACGGCTTCTCGCTCGAGACGGGCGACGGGCCCGCCCGGCTCCGCGTCGAGGTCGGCATGGGCGAGACGTCTTTCCAGAAACTCTACTCCCACGCGGTGCTCCGTGACGACGCCGAGGTCATCATCGCGCGCCTTCTTCAGACGAAGGCGATCGAGAAGGGCACGTACACCTTCACTCCCGCGTCGCGCACCGCCACGTCCACCGTCGGGGGCCGGATCCGCCTTCGTCCGGCCCCCCGGCGGCCCGGACGGCTGCCCGGCGGCTCGCTCGTCGAGCGCGGGGTCCGGGAGCCGCGCGCCTGCCGGCACCCCGCCATCGTCCTGCCCCGCCGGCAGGCGCAGGCGCTCGTCTCGCAGGCGCGCGCCTCGGAGGTCGAGGTGGGGGCGTCGCTCATGGTCGAGACGTTCCTCGTCGAGGAGCCGGTGCCCTGCCGGCTCGGGCTTCGCGTGCTCGAGGTCGTCGAGCTCGCGCACGGCACGGCGGGCACGGAGACGCACCTGCGCATCACGCCGGAGGCGCTCGCGGCCGTCGGCGCCCGGGAGACGGAGGCGCGGCGGGCCGGAGGTCTGGCTCACTCTCATCCCTTCGGCCGCAAGCTCGAGCCGGGAGCCGATCCACGGTTTCTGTCTAGTGAAGACAAGGCGGTCGCGACCGGCTGGTACTGGCAGCCGCACCACATCCAGCTGATCGTCGACCCGCGCTTCACCGATCCGGAGGACGCGATCGCCGCCTACGCCTGGGTGGACGCCGCGCTCGTCCGGGTCTGCCTGTACCTGACCGAGGGCTGACGCGAGAGGAGGGCCGATGCCTGCCGTACGCCAGTCGCAGATGAAGCGGATCGAGGAGCTGGTGGCGCTGTGTGCCGCCGGGCCGGGAACGCTCGAGCAGTTCGACGCCGCGATCGCGGTGCTGGATGCGACCGAGCGCGAGGTGGCGCTGCGCTGCGCGGGGCGCCGCCTCGCGCAGCAGGAGCAGCAGCTCGGAACGCTCCGCGAGGTGACCGGCGCGCTCGAGCAGCTGCGCACGGCCACCGCCTACCGTGCCATCGTCCTCGGCGTCGAGGTGGAGAACGGCGCCCAGCCGCCCGTGCCGCGCGTGCACGTGTCGCTCCTCGGCGCGCAGACGCGTCTGGTCGCGGGCGCCGTGCCGGGCGTGCGCCTCGACGACCTCCAGGTGGGCGACGAGGTGGACGTGGTGCAGACGGGTCCGCAGCACTATGCCGTCCGCCGCCGCGTCGGCCGCCACGTCCGTCACGGGCGGGCCGCCCGCATCGAGCAGGTGATCCCGCCCGGGCTCCTGCGCGTGCAGCACGGGCCCGAGACCGTCGTCCTGCGCCCGGCCGGCGCGGTCGCGGCGACCCTCGCGGAGCTCGGTGACGACGCGTCCGCGATCATCGGTCGCCTGGTGACGTACGACGAGCAGCTCGGACTCGCCTTCGAGCTGTTCGGCGACCCCGATCGCCAGGAGCTCGTGCTGCGCGAGTACCCGACCGTCCGGCAGAGCGACCTGGTGCTCGCGCCGCGCACGGCACGGCTGCTCGAGCGCCTCGTCCTGCTGCCGACGCGCCGTCCCGAGCTGGCGCGTCGCTACGGAGTGGACATCGCGCGCTTCTGCATCTTCGCCGGGCCGCCCGGAGTAGGCAAGACTCATGCCGGACGCTGGCTTGCGGCCGAGCTCGGCATGGGACTGTTCTTGATTTCTGGTAGCGACATCGCGAGCGAATGGTATTCGGTGACCGAGGCGAGACTGCGGGCCCGCCTCGCGGCCGCCGCCAAGGAACCGGCCGGCGGGCTCGTCTTCTGGGACGAGGCCGAGTCGATGCTCATCGAGCGCGGGCGCAGCCCGGTCGGCGTCGAGGATCGCGTGGTGGCGACCCTGCTCGCCGCCACCGACGGTTTCGTCTCGCGCGGGAACGTGCTCGTCGTTCTCACGACCAACCGGCCCGACAAGATCGACGTCGCGCTGCGCCGGTCGCTGCGTGCCGTGACCATCCCGTTCGAGCGTCCCGATGCGCGCGCGACCCGCGCCCTGTTCCATCTCTATCTCCGCGAGGTGCGCCTGGCCGGCGACGACGCGGAGCCGCTCGCGCAGGCAGCCACGCGCGCCGTCTTCGCCGAGCGGGAGCCGATCGGACTCGCCGTGCTGCGCGACGGCAGCCGCGTCCCCCTGCCGCGCGCGGCGGCGATCTCCGGTGCGCTGGTGCGCGCGAGCTGCGAGGAGGCCAGCCGACGTGCCTTCGTCCGCGACGCGCGCGGCGAGGTGGACGGCTCGGCAGGCGTCGCGCGCGACGACCTGCTCGGCGCCCTCGCCGACGAGCTCGCCGCGATCGCCGGCACGCTGACGCCGGCGAACCTCGCCCACGCCGTCACCCTGCCGCCGGGGGTCGCCGACCAGGTCGTGGCGGTCGAGCAACCCGCATCCGCCGGCCGCCACCAGTACGTGGCGGACAACTGAACGAGAGAAGGAGGAAGACCCATGGAGCAGCTTCGCGAACACGAACCGCAGCCCGAGCGCCGGCCGCCGGCCGGAGGCCTCCCGACGGAAGCGGTGGCCGACGTGGCCGCCGTCGCCGGCGACGCCGCCGCCCGTGCCGCGGCGATTCCCGCTGCCGCGGCCACCGTGACGGTCACCGTGAAGACGACCGGGACGACCTCGACCCGCATCGTCGCCACGCCCGACACGACCGTCGGCGAGGTCATGGCACAGGCCTGCCACGACCTGCGCATCCGCGACCCCCAGGGCTGGGCGCTGGTGGCCAACGGCGAGGTGACGGTGGACGGCTGGGTGCTGCGCGAGCTCGTCGAGGACGGCGAGCTCACGATGCGCCTGGTGAAGCGGCCCGAGGCGGGCGGATAGGCCGCATGCCGATCGTCTGCGCCGACGCGCGGCTGGCCGCCGCGCCGCGCTACGGCCGGCTCTACATCCCGCTCGGCACGCTGGTGACCGTGTGGGAATTCCTGCGACTCAACGGCAGCCGGGGCCGCGAGCAGCTCGCGTTCCTGGCCGGCCGCGCCGTGGTCGACGGGAGCGCGCAGGTGACCTGCTGCGTGCTCCCCGTCACCTCGGCGAACGGCGGCTACGTAGCGCTCACCAGCCACACGCAGACCGCGCTCATCCTCGACACCCTCGAGGCGAGGCAGGAGACATTCTTGATGGCGATCCACACCCACCCGGACGGCGGCGGCGAGCGCGCCGGCCCCTCGCACAGCACGATCGACGACCACGGTGTCGCGCTCACGCCGGACGACGGCGTCTTCAGCGCCGTCATCCCGCACTATGCGCTCGGCTCGCCGTTCCGCTTCCCGGACGGCAGCACGATCTACGAGCGGGTGGACGGCGCGTGGTGCCGGCTCGGGACGGACGAGGTGGACGAGCGCATCGTGGTGCACGGCGATACCCTGCGCATGGTCCCCGCCGGAGCGCGCTGATGGGTGAGAGCTTCGAGCACGTGAGCCGCGCGGGGCTGCTCGCCGCCGAGGTGCTCGGGCACGCGCCCGCGGCGGAACGCCTGGCGGGCTTGCCCGGTGAGCCCGTCCTCCTCGCCATCGGCGCGGCCGAGGCCGCGACCCGTCGCGGACAGCTCCTCCTCGCGACGGCGGCAAACCTTCTCGGCCGGCTCTTCGTTTTCGCCCCCGCGATCGACGTGGACGCGGCGCCGGTATCCGTCGTTCCGGGCGTGCCGGGTCTCCGGGCAGGCCGCCCGCTCGGCGCCGAGGTCCAGACCTTCCTCGAATCGCTCTCGCCGCCTGCCTCGCCCTTCCGCTATCGCGCGGGTGCTGCCGCCGTGTCCTACCGGACGGCGCTCGTGATCGGCGACCGACCGCCGCCCGCGCCGGTGCGCGACGCGGTCTTCGTCGGGGCCGATGCCTGGCGCGCGGCCGTCGGACCCGAGCCGGTGTCGCTTCCGGCCGGCGGCGAAGACGTGTTCAACCCCCTGGGTGCGCTCGTGGCGGCCGCGCTCGGCGCCGCCGAGATCGCCAAGCGCATCTTCCTCCGCCTGGCCGAAGGGCACCCCGCGACCATCACCCCGCTCGAGCGAAGCGTCACCTGGGACCTCTGGCAGCATCGCTTCGACGGGACGACGGCCGGGCCGGCGCTTCCCCGGCGCCTGGACCTCGGACGGATCGCGGTGGCCGGCGTCGGCGCGATCGGCAGCGCCGCGACCCTGGCGCTCGCCGCGCTCGAGGACGTGACCGGCACCGTCGAGCTTGTCGACGACGACACGCTCTCCGTGACGAATCTCGAGCGCGTGGTCACCGCCCGGGCGGCCGACGTCGGGCGGCGCAAGGTCGACGTCGCGGCCCGCGCGCTCCGGGGGACGTCGCTCGGGACGGTGCGCATGGCCGCGCGCTTCGCGATCCACGCGCCGGCCGCGTCGGCGGCGGAGACCATCCTGGTGGGCGTCGACTCGGGTGCGGCGCGCCGGCGCATCATGAACCTCCTGCCGCACGCGGTGTACAACGGCGGCACCCAGGGGAGCGAGCTGCTCGTCAGCCGCCACGTCGGCCTCGAGGGCCCGTGCCTGGAATGCCTCTACCCCGAGAGCACGGGGGCGCCGCCTGCCGCGCAGGAATGCGGCCGGGCGGTCGTCGTCGACGAGCTGCCCGAGGCGACGATCGGATTCGTGTCAGCGCTCGCAGGTTTCCTCATGGTCGCCGAGCTGGTGAAGGACCGGATGGGCGGCGCGGGGCCGCTCGATGCGGCCCGACCGGTCGCGCGTCTCGACGCGCTCGGCGGCACGCCGGAGGCGAGCTGCGTCGAGGCCTACCGGCCACGCCGCGACTGCTTCTGCCAATCGCCGGAGACCCGCCGCCGTGCGCGGCGGACTCGACGCGCGTGATGGCATTCCGTCTCCAGCCCGAGCCGCCCGTCCCGCTGGACCCGCACCGCACCTTCGACCAGTTCCTGGTCGACGCGTCGAACCTGGTCGCCTTCGGCGTGAGCCAGGCGATCGCCATCCAGGTCCGCGACTGCCGGAGCCCGCTGGTCATCTGCGGGCGCACGGGCGTCGGCAAGACGCACCTCGCCCAGGCCCTCGTGCACGAGGTACGCGGCCGTCATCCGGACGTCGACGCCGTCTATCTGACGGTGGACGCGCTGGTGGAGGAGATCACCGGCGCGGTTCGCGGGAACGGGATCGCGGCGCTCCGGCGACGTCTCGCACGCGCCGACGTGCTGGTCGTCGACGACGCGCACCAGCTCGCCGGACGGGCGGAGGAGGAGCTCGTGGACCTCATCGACGCCGTGCACGCCGCGCGCCACCAGATGGTGCTCACGACGGTGGCGCCGCCGCGCGATCTCCGAGGCGTGCGGCCCGAGCTGCGCCAGCGCCTGGAGGAGGGGTCGATCGTCACGATCGAGGCCCCGTCGGTCGAGACGCGGGCCGCCGTCGCGCTGCGCCAGGCCGCGGCCCTCGGCGCGGACATGCCGGCCGGGGTGGCGCTCCTGGTCGCGACAGAATGTCCGGCGACCGTCGATGCGGTGGAGAGCGCGGTCATGCGTCTCTGCATCGCGGCCGAGCTCCAGGGGAGTGCGCTGACGCCCGAGCTCGCCCGTGAGGTGCTGGCGCCGGCCCCCGAAGAACCTCCGGAGCCGGTGCGACCCGCACCGCGCGTCCGGCCGCGGCGAGCCGGCAGGCGGGCGGCCGCAAACTCGCCCGGCGACTTCGCCGCCGGCGTCGACGAGCTGCGCGAGTTCATCCGCGACGTCGGCGGCGGCCGTATCGGCGAGCCGGTCGTGCGCGACCACCAGGTCGACGTGCCGCTCGTCGCCCGCGACGGGGAGCGCTACGTGCTGCGCATCGCGGTCGGCGCGTATCTGTCGGAGCCACCGTCGTGCACGTTCGTCGACGAGGCGGGCCGGTGGTCGGTCGATGCCTGGCCCGTGTCGGGCGAAGGCGGTCCGTTCCGCAGCCCCGAGTTCATCTGCACCCCGCCCACCGCGGAGTTCTACGCGTACCATCCGTATCGCGTCTACCATTACGGCGAAGGCACCCTCGCCACTGCCGTGGCGGCCGTCTTCCAGGCGCTGCAGGCGCCCGAGTACGGCGGCCGCCGCTCGCGCGGCCGCGGCCGCCGGCGCTGGGGGCGATGGGCGGGTGGATGAGCGTGGTGCGCGGCGCGGGCGACCTCGAGGAGGGGCTCCGCGAGCTCGCCGAGCTGATCCACGACATCGGCGGGGAGCGCATCGGCTCGCCCGACGTCCACGGCAAGCGGGTCTACGTGCCGCTCACGGCGCGCGACGGCGAGCGCTACGTCCTGCGCATCGTCGTCGAGCGCTACCTCGCCCAGCCGCCCTGCTGCACCTTCGTCGACGAGCACTACCAGGAGACACCCGAGGCGTGGCCCGCGCCGCACCCGGCGGGGCCCTTCCGCTCGCCGACCTTCATCTGTACCCCGCCCACGGCCGAGTTCTACCGCTACCATCGCGATCGCGAGTACGACCCGAGCGACGGCACGCTCGCCAACGCGGTGGCGACGATCTTCGTCGCCCTCAATGCCCCCGCGTACCAGGGGCGCTGGGGGAGCCGGCGGGCGCGATGAACCGGCGCGCGTCGCCGGTTCACTCGTAGCGGAGCGCGGCGATGGGATCCAGCTGGGCGGCGCGGCGGGCCGGGTAGAAGCCGAAGAAGATGCCGACGGCGCCCGACACCAGGAAGGCGCCCGCGGCGGCCGGCATGGAGAGGAGCGTCGGCCACTCGGCCAGGTGCGCGATGAGTCGCGTCGCCGCGATGCCGACGACGAGGCCCGCGGCGCCGCCCACCAGGCTGAGCGCCGTCGCCTCGACCAGGAACTGCAGCAGGATGTGCTCGGTCCGCGCGCCGACCGCGAGGCGGACGCCGATCTCGCGCGTCCGCTCCGTCACCGACACCAGCATGATGTTCATGATGCCGATGCCACCCACCAGGAGCGACACGGAGGCGACGCTGAGGAGCAGGTTCATCATCACCGCGCTCGCGTTCTTCGAGGCCTCGGCGATCTCGTTGAGATCGCGGACGGTGAAGTCGTCGTCCTGGCCCGGCGGAATGCGGTGGCGCTCGCGCAGCAGCGTGCGGATCTGCCGTTCGACCTTGGGGAGGGCGTCCGCCGTCGCGGCCGTGACGACCACCATGTCGACCGTGCCCAGGATCTGCGTGCCGAGGACGCGCCGCTCGGCGGTCAGGAACGGGATCAGGACGACGTCGTCCTGATCCTGGCCCCACGCCGTCTGTCCCTTGCGGGCGAGGACGCCGATCACCTCGAACGGCACGTTCTTCAGGCGGATGATCGCGCCGATCGGGTCCTCGCCCGCGGCGAAGAGCTGATCGACGACCGTCTGCCCGAGGACCGCCACCGGCTTGGCGCCCGCGTCGTCCTGCTGGTCGAAGAACCGCCCCGCGCCGAGGGGCCAGTCGCGCACCGACAGGTACGACGGCGCCACCCCCTGCGCCGCCGTGGCCCAGTTCTGGCTGCCGTAGACGACCTGCACCACCTGGCGCTTGGCCCAGGCGACATCGGCGACGGCGGGGCATT
>VBLD01000365.1:2964-4167 GCA_005879205.1 Deltaproteobacteria bacterium | reverse complement strand
GGTGGCTACAGAGGTCCTCGTAATACACAATCACATTGCTCCCGAGGGACTGAATATCCTCCAACAGGATATCGTGAGCGACTTTGCATTGCTGGGCGATATCCTCAATCGAAAACTTGGGGTATCGGCGCCTCGTACTCGCGCAAACGGAGTAGGGGTCACGGAAAATCGTGATAAACCTCGACGGCTTAAAATGGGCCTGCAGCCAGCGCGCACGAATGAGGTTCGTCGAGCTCTTCTCGAGTTTGATCCCCTTTTCCCTCGGGTAGACGAATGACCAATCGAATTGCGCTCGCAGAGCAGCCATCGCCGAATCCGCTTCGGTCAATCGGAAAAGATCCAAACGCGCCGTAAACTTGCGCACAAACCCATACGTCACCACCTGAGGGATCGCATCTGTGTAATATTGCCCCTCTCTACGCATGGAGCGTATAGCCGGGTGCTGCTCCAGGATGCTCTTCAACAAGGTCGTTCCTGATCCGTGCAATCCCAAAATGAAGAGCCAGAACTCGGTCGTCCTCTCATTATATTCCCGCGACCACCTGACCCGCTCTTGCTGACTCATCGCCTTCCACCTGAGAGCGTGCAGGTAGCTGCTTACTTCCGTCCCGGGTGATTTCCACAGGTACAAGACCTTGCGCCTGAGTCGTGTCGGAACGGTTCGTCGCCACGCCCCGCGAATAGCATCGGTGAAACGCATGGAAACCCGTCGCTGACAGCCAAGTACCTGCTATCGGCTCGCTGGTCAATCTGGTGACGCTATGCGCCGCAAGTATTCTCTAGCTCTTGATTAACGCGGCGGAGTGGGCAGCGCTCGAGAAGAGCGCCCCGGCTTCGGATCCAGGGTGGCTGCAGGATTGTAGGCTGACTCGGCTACTCGAGTGTCCAGGGAGGATATCAGCTCCGAAGGGGAAGCCCGCGATTCGGATGTTGTCAGTTCTCAATGTGACTTGTGATGCGTTCGACCAGATCGGTGCAAAGCTCGGGGTAGGGATCCTCCCCCCAATCAATCTGGTCGTATCTGATCCCCAGCAACTTGGCCAAGCCCCAGGCCGGTGGCGCCGCAAGGTCAAACCTTCCCGCGTTGATGACGATCACTTTGCTCCCGGGGTCCATCCAGACGATGTTCGCCAGTTCCGCACCTCTGATGGCGATGATTCCCTTGCAGTCCCGGAATGTCCGGATTTGCTCTGCCAGCGTGTG
>VBLD01000365.1:0-2850 GCA_005879205.1 Deltaproteobacteria bacterium | reverse complement strand
CGCGTAAAAGGGCGGCTCCTCAGAGCGCTTCAGGATATAGTAGCACGGCGCGTCGTCGCCGCATGGCCTGGCTTCGTCCCGAAGAGGGACCTTTGCCAGGATGCTATGCCTCAGATGCTGGATCTCCTGGACCAGCCTTGCCTGCGACCAAAGGATGGGAGGGATGGATCCGAGTGTGACCGCTTGACGCAGCAACCTTCGCGTCGCAGCCGCCAGATGCAGCCTTGAGTACGTCGCGTAATCGCAGAGGAACGAATCCCAGCGTCGCACAACGATGATGGTCGTTCCCGGTTCGCGGGCCTCCCGCTCGTCCTGAACGATTGAGTATTCAACGCCGAGCAGGCGGGCCATCTCAGCGGTCTTCGTGTCCATCACGGGGCCGGACGAGATGAATACAAACTCATTCCGGCAAGGATACGAGGAGGACTGAACGTATAGAATTTCGTGGGCTGCAGGTAACAAATATCCCCACATGAAATGGAAGAAGTGCTCGCGCTGCCCTGTCCCTCTGCGTGCATCAAAGGCCAGGAAATACTTGCGGCGCATAGCGTGACCAGATGACCGGGCCACGCATAGCAGGCACCTTGCCTGTCGGCAAGGCGGGGTTGCGCGAGTGTGCGCGCGTAACCCGATGCGCCCGGATGCATCAAAAGCTAGAGATACTTGCGGCGCATAGCCTCACCAGATTGACCACAGAACTCGAGCGTACCTTGGCTGTCAGCGACGCGTTCCATGAGTTTTCACCGCCGGCTTACCATGGGTGCTCAGTCGGGAATCGGCGGTCCCTGCCCGGGAACGACCGTCGCGTGCGTCGGCGGCCCGAAGCGGGGCAGCTCTGCCACGGGAACAACAGCGAGTGCGACGGCTCGCCCGGGATCGGCGAGGGCGTCCGCGATGCGTGCCCGGTCCACGGCGGCGTCGTCCTCGGGTTCTTCTACCGGGAGCCCTGAGCCAGGACGTCCTCGAACAGCGCCTCCATGGCGGCGACGTGGTGGCGGATGTCGAAGACGGCGTCGACGCGCGAGCGGCCGGCGTGCCCCATGGCCACCCGGCGCGCGGGGTCGGCGAGCAGGGTCGCGAGCGCGTCGGCGAGTGCGTCGGCGTCGCGGGGGGCGACGAGGAGACCGGTCTCGCCGTCGACCACCACCGCGAGCGGCCCGCCTTCTCGCGGGGCGATGACGGCGCGCCCGAGGGCCATCGCCTCGATCAGCACGCGCCCGAACGGCTCGGGCACCACCGAGGCGTGGATCGCGACGTCCATCGCGTCGAGGCAGGCGGGGACGTCGTCGCGCGCCCCGGTGAGGATCACGTGCCCGGCGAGATCCGGCGCGGCGATCCGTTCTCGGAGGTAGGCGGCGTACTCGACGCCGCGGCGATGCACGCCGCCGACGACGAGGCAGCGGAGCTCGGCGAAGCGCCGGCGCGCGCGTGCGACCGCCTCGACCACGAGATGCTGCCCCTTCCAGTCCTGGATGTGGCCGACGATCCCGGCGAGCGGCGCGTCGGCCGGGATGCCGAACTCGCGTCGGATCGCGGCGCCGCCCCCGGGAGCGAACCGGCGCGTGTCGATACCATCGTGGATCGTGATGAGCCGGCGCGGGCGTAGCCGGCGGGCCCGGCAATGGGCGGCGATCTCGTCCGTCATGCATACGCAGGCGTCGATCCAGCGCGAAGCGAGCCGCTCCAGCGGGCCGAAGCTCCCGAGCGCCTTCTCGTGGCACACGACCGGCACCCGGCGGAGACGCGCCGCGATCACGCCGTCGAGATTGGCGCGGACGCCGTTGGCGAGATAGACGAGCGCGGGCCGCTCCCGGCGGAGGAGGGCGCCAAGGGCGCGGGTGCGCGTGCCGAGGACGGCCTGGAAGTTCGTCACGCGCGCCACCGTTCGCGCGATCGTGCCTTTCCCCGCCGCGCCGGCCCGCCGGGGGAGCGGCGGCAGGACGTGGACGGGCGCGCCGTCGACGGCGATCGACTTCGGCTCGAAGAGCGCCAGCGAGGGCGCGAAACGCGTGCGGTCGAGGTGAGGGATCAGGTGGAGGATGCCGGTGAGCGAGCCGCCGACCACGCCGCCGGTGCTCGCCTCGACGAACAGGATGCGGCGCGCCGACATCGGTTCCGGGCGCCAGGCCGCGGGGACGCTATGGGCGCGACGCCTCATCCGCCGAGCACTACCTCTCCCCGCTCGGCGGCGCGCAGCGCCTCCTCGTCCGTGAAATATCCGTGCACGACGGGAACCACGTGCTCGCTCGACTGGCATCGGCGACGGGGTGTCATCGGCGTGAAGATACCACGTTGCGCGAGTCGGCGTCCGCGGATGTTTGCCTGGCTGCCTGCAGCCGTTCGTACTGCTGCCGGTACCACGTCAGGATGCCCAGCTCCCGATCCCCAACCGCAGCGACGAGCGCGCCGGCGGCGGCATTGGCGAGGTCATCGTGCGCACCCGGCGGAACCCACTTCGCGATTCACTGTCCGAGCAGCGATTTCCGCATCTCCTGATGTTTGGTTTGCGGATGAAGCCATACGCTCATGACCGCCGGGCAGAATGACGGATCCTCAACCTCGCCTGTGCTCGAATCGTCCAAGTAGGCAATCGTCCGGTTGGTGTCCGAGCAGAAGATGACGACCTGATCGCGTGGCTGATGTTGGGAATAATCTTCTTCATTTCCGCCTGCCAGGTTCTGAGCTTGCTCTCATCGCCAACCTTGAGAGCGCGCATCTCGGCGATCGCGTTCTTCACCAAAGTGTCGGCGGAAACCGCTCGGTTCGGCTCAAGATCGAGCGCATGCGGCTCGGCCGCAGACCATTGCGGGCCGACTATCCACAGTGTCGCGTCGTACATCTGGATGCCCC
>VBLD01000361.1 GCA_005879205.1 Deltaproteobacteria bacterium | reverse complement strand
ACAAATACCAGATAGACTGCTAATATCGCCTAATCAAGATGGCGCGTGCCTTGCAACTCTCGCTTCCTTCGCCGCGTACCTGGGGCGGCCGCCGCACCGGGGCGGGCCGCAAGCTCACCCCCCGGTCGCCGCCCCAGCGTCCCGCATCACACCCGACCCGCGCACGTCGCTGCGCACCCGGTGCATGTGACCCTCCGTAGCGGGCGGTCCGTCCGTTGCCTCCGAGCCGGCCGAGTCTTCCCGGCCGTGCGCCGCGCGCTTACCGTGGCCTCCCACGGCGGCTTCCGGATTCTCCATTTCACGGTTCAGGACGATCATCTCCATCTTATTGTCGAGGCGGACGACTCGCGGGCCCTTGGCCGCGGGCTGCGGGGCCTCGCCATCCGCGTGGCGCGCGCGGTCAACCGCGCGCTCGGGCGCCGCGGTGCGGTCTGGGGTGACCGATCATGCCCGGGCCCTCACCAGCCCGCGTGCCGTGCGGCATGCGCTGGTGTACGTGTTGATGAATTTCCGGAAGCACTGCGACGGAGAGCGCGGTTTGGATCCCTGCTCGTCGGCGCGGTGGTTCGATGGCTGGCGGCAGTTGGTTCCGACCGTGCCCGGAGCGGCCCCGGTGGTCCGGGCGCGCACCTGGCTTGCGGCCGTCGGCTGGCGTCGCCACGGTTCGATTGGACTCGACGAACGACCGCGCACCACGCGCCGCGACAGAAGGACTTGCGCCTGAAGCACCCTTCACCACGGATCACGTAGCCGTCACCCGCAAGCACTCAGCAGCCTGCGCGTGATGCGCCACGCGCTCATTCACCGCACTACCAGGCGCCAGCCCCGCCGCGCTGCGCCGCCGCCCCCGCGTCCACGCCTCGCAGCAGCTCGCCGTCCTCCACTCCCCGCGCGCGCAGCGCCATGGCGAGCGCGAGCGGCAGGTTCAGCGCGCGGTCGTGGCGGAGCCGGTCGCGGTAGTCGTCGGGGTAGGCGGGGGGGACGCGCAGGGTCCAGTTTTCCGGTCCGACCGTCCCGGGAGCGTTGTAGGTCTCGCGGAGCCCGAAGACGTCGGGGAAGAAGACCATGACGTTTCGCGCCGGGCTGGCGAAGAGGTCGGCGAACTGGGCGTGCACGAGGAGCCCGACGTCATCCACCAAAGCCCGTTCGAGCTTTTCCCGTCCCTCCGGGCGGGGGGCCAGGCGCCAGCCGAGATACTTCGCCCGCGCCTGGAGCGCACCGGAGCGGCGCCATTCTTCCGCGACCTCCCAGATCGGTCGCGTGTCGTGGGTGCCCACCATCACCCAGTCCTCCGGCTGGGCGTTCTCGCTGCGGTAGACGTCGTGCGGATCGGAGAGCACGGCCTTCTGCGTGACGCGGAAGCGGCCGAGACCGCGCGCGGTGAGGACGCGAGCGAGCGGGGTCGGCAGCGTCGAGAGCACCTCGCACACGACGGCGTCCGCCTCCCGCCCGTGACGGCGGGCCGCGGCGATGATGGCGTCGAGCAGGACCCCGTACGACGCCACCTGTGCGGGCTCGAGGTCGATCACCCAGTCGTCGGCGTAGGGCGGGATTCGCGGATCCGGATTCAGCTGGGCGGGTCTCACGATCGCGAACGGCGCGAGCGCGGGATGATCGGGGAGCGCCGGGGATTCGAACAGGCGCGCGCCGGCCTGGACGGCCTTCGCATCGTCGGAAGTGTCTGCCGCGTAGACCCAAGGGCAGACGAGCCCGTGCGGGTGGTCGACGCGAACGCCGTCGACCTCGGCGAACATCCGGTCGAGTCGTGCCGCGAGAAAGCGGAGGACCGGCCCGGGCCGCGCGCCGCTGGCGGCCGGCTCGAGGTAGCGGCGCGGGTCGAAGAGCGGATAGCCCCACGCCTGGCCTTCGGGATTGGTCCGGCTCGGCGGCGCGCCCATGCGGTAGCCGTCGAGGAAGAGCCCGGGGTGGCACCACTCGTCCTCGACCGACAGCCCGATCGGGAGGTCCGCGAACAGGCGGAGGCCGAGCTCCGCGGCCGCCGCGGCGAACCGCCGTCGCTGGGTCTGTGCGACGAACTGCGAGAAGCGGAAGAACGCGATCGATCCGGCGCCGCCCGTACGGAGCGCACGACGCCGGGCCGCCCGGGCCGCGTCGTCTCCGTCCCACAGCCGTGCGTCGAGCCCGTCGCCTGCCGGACCGTCCCAGCGCCGCACGTCGCGGGTCCCGTAGAGGCGCTGCAGCACCTCGAAGAGCTCGTAGCGCTCGAGCCATGCCGCGTTCGCGCGCTCGAAGCGCCGTTGCTCGTCGACTAGGGGGCGGTCCGCGGCGGCGAGCCTGTCGAACGCGACCCGCAACGCGCGGCCCTGTATCTCGCGTGCCTGACCGTGGGCCGCGTGCTCGCGTGCGCCGGCGGGTCGAGCGGCGACCGCCCTCGCGAAGTCCTCGGCCGGGAGGAGGCCGGCCCACTCGGCATCCTCCGCCAGCGGAGCCAGGGCGATCGAGAGCGTGTTCCTCGGAAACGCCGCTCCGCGGTACGGCGACGGATCGTCGGGCGGGGTCTGTCCATCCGGGCCGAGCTGCAGCCCGGTGAACCCGAGCGCCCGCGCGAAATGCAGGAAGCGGAGCCCGCCCCGCGAGCACGGCGATCCCCTCCCGATGTCCTCGCCGGCGTCGCTCGGGAAGCTCGCGTCGTGGACGCAGACGGTCAGGTTGCGCACGTCGAGCGCGCGGAGCGCGTCGGTCACGCACGCGCGGAGGTCCGGCGGCATCAGAGCCGCACCGAGTACTCCGTCCCGGTACCGAGCGCGAGCGTCACCGAGGAGAAGCCGTTCCTCGGATCCTGCACGTAGGCGACGTAGGGCCGGAGCGTGCGCCAGAAGATGAAGATGTTGTCCGCGAAGACGACGCTTCCGGTGTGCAGAAGCGGCGTGAGGAGCTTCAGGATGGGGATGTAGAGCGCCTTGAAGCCGTCGAGGAGGACGAGGTCGACCGGGCCGCCTGGATCGACGAGCGTCTGCTGCGCGTCGCCCTCGCGGACCTCCACGTACGCACCGAGCCCCGCCTGCTCGACGTTCGCCCTCGCCCGGGCCACCTTCGTCGGCTCGATGTCCGTCCCGACGACGATGCCGCCGCCGTTGTCGCGCACCGCCGCCGCGAAGTGGATGGTCGAGATGCCCGCGGAGGTCCCGAATTCGACGATCCGTCGTGCGCCGATCGAGCGCGCGATCTGGTAGACGAGCCGGCCCTGCTTCGGATTGAGCGGGACGTAGAGGTCCCGGAGCCGCGCCGCCTCGATCTCGGACGTGGCCTTCCGGCCGAGCGCCCAGTCGCGGGCGTATTCGAAAGACAGGCCCGCGATCCCGAAGATCTGACCCCTCGTCTCCGCATAGAGCCTGCCGAGGACGGAACGGACCCGCGGGTCGTCGAGCGAGCAGGTCGGGGCGGCGGCCGAAGGCGGCTGGACGCTCATGAGGCTCGGTCGTGCCGCAAGCGCGGTCCGAGGGTCAAGGTCGGCCGGTGACCGTCGATTTTTTGCCGGGGGGACGCGCAGGTGACGCAGCACTCACCCACTCGCTCGCCTCGCTCCGCAGGACCCGGCAACACGCGAGCGATTTGGGCCCTCCCAAGCTGACCGCCACGGGTCGCGCATGGAACGTGGCTTGCTTTGCGCACCCGTTCGGGTCGGCGCGACCAGGGGCCGCTGTGCCGTCGCGCGCCGGGGGAGAGAAGACGATGGGATCGAGGGACGATGACGGCACCGGACATCCAGCGAGCCGATATTCGGCCGCCGTCGCCCTGCTCTGCCCCTGCCCGTCGCCGCGGCCGCTTCGACGACGACGATCGCCGGCGTGCCGATGACCCTGATCCTGCTGGACACACAGGGAGGCCGACACCAGATCAAGTGGAACGGCACCCGCGAGATCTATCCCAACAACGACCTGAACGGCGATTCGGGCGTCACGCTGTTCTTCAACGGAACGAGCTACGGGTTCAGCGGCAACGCGACCACCGGCGTGGTCGGCGCCAACCCGCTCGGCGTCTCGAGTCAGAGCGCGCTCCTCGGCTCCGGTACCGCCGCCGACCCGTGGCGCGTCGTCACCACGCTCACCAGCGACGGGACCGTCACCATCACGCAGACCGTGTACTACGTGAACGGCGACAACTACGCCACTTTCAGGTGGAGCTTCACGAGCACGGCGAACTACAACGGCGTCAAGTTCTTCCACGGCCTCGATGCGTTCCTGCAGTTACAGGACAACGGGTACGGCGCGCACAACGCGGGATGCAACGGTATCAGCGTCTCCGCGCCGCAGGTCGGCCCCAACTTCTTCGCGGAGTTCATCCCGATCACGGCCCCGACCGCGTATCGTGAGACCCTCTACAACGACAACACCGTCAATACCGCGTGGCACGACGCCTGGATGGGCTTCGAGTGGGACTTCAACCTCACGGCCGGGGGCTACCAGGCGATCTACCAGAAGGTGGCGTTCGGCGGTTCGGCCTGCAGCGCGTCGAACGCGGCATCGCCGTATCTCTTCCCGACCATCGCCACTGCCGCCGCGGCGTCGCCCAGCCCCGCCCCCGGGACGACGACCGACCTGAGCGTCCTCGGCGCCGACGACGCGGGCGAGGCCAACCTCACCTATACCTGGGCGGTCACCGCCGGTCCGAGCGGCGCCACCTTCAGCGCCAACGGGACGAATGCCGCGAAGAACAGCACGGCCACGTTCACGCAGGCCGGGACGTACACCTTCCAGGTCACGGTCACGGACCAGGACGGGCTGAGCACCACGAGCCAGGTGACGGTCGTCGTGGACCAGACGCCGACGACCGTGACGGTCGCTCCCCCGTCGGCCACCATCGATCCGAACGCTACGCAGGCCTTCACG
>VBLD01000360.1:3213-5891 GCA_005879205.1 Deltaproteobacteria bacterium | reverse complement strand
CCAAGGTCCGGCGCCGCAGCCGCGCCATGGGGCGGGGATGGCTCTTCTACGGCGGTCTGCGCGGGCATCTGCTGCCTGCCTCCCGGTGCGTCGTACGTCGATGCGACGGTCCCGTGCTGCACCGGCGCGTACGATCCAGGCACACAGACCTGCGGCTGACGGTCTCTCGCCGCGACGACGCCACAATCTCGTTTCTCACCCCACGACGCGGAGCGGATCGGGCCCCAATAGCCGGCTTTCCCAGAGCACCGCGGGCGCTCAGGTCAATGGCACCCCGAAGAGCGCAGCGATGACCCAGGTGGTGAAGCCCACGAAGAGCGGGATCGTGAGGTTGTCGTCGATGCGAAGCGGCAGGAGCTCGCACACCGCCGCCGCAAGCCCGATCGTGGCCGATGCCCCGGCGATCGCGAGCGCCGGGGCGTCGGCGCCCCGGCCGAGCACCAGCACCGCGATCACGAGGGTCGCCGCGAAGAAGGCGAGCGAGCCCTCGAGGCTCCGGTTGTGCGCGATCCGCCGGCGACCGTACTGGATGCCGACGACGGCCGCGAGCGGGTCGGCAACGGCGAGCGTGTAGATGGCGACGAGCGCCGCCCGCTTCGGCACGGAGATGATCGTCAGCAGCACGGCGATCGCGTAGGGAATCATCGCCGATTCGCGAACCTGCTCCTCGGCGCGCACGAACAAGCGGTTCACCCACGGCGCACGGCGCGCGACGGCCTCCGGATACGCGATCCGGACGCGATCGACGACGTAGACGAGGCACGCGATCGTTCCGAAGATGTGGATCACCTGCTCGTGCGTGAAGAGAAGTGCATAGGCCGTCGCGGTCGACACGCCGTTCACGACATGGAAGAGCCGTCGCCCGAGCTGCAGGTCGTGCCGGGTGGCCGACGGCGCACCGTCGGCGGGAGCGGTACCTTGCTCGTCCGGGGTCACCGGTCTCGGTGGTGCAGGACCGATGAAGAGAACGCAAGTGTCATGCCGCGCAGCCGCGAGTTTGGCAGCGCACCAACTATTGCCAATACGCTGACCGCGGGTTACCATCGATCATGCCCAGGACGAAGCCCACGACGCTCGACCGCTTCGGGAGACTCCTCATTCCCAAGACCTTGCGGGAGGCTGCCGGCCTCCGGATGGGGGTGGAGGTCGAGCTCGTGGCTGACGATGAGGGTCTCCGGCTGCTTCCCCGCCATCGGGGCGTCCTCCTCAAGGAGGTCGACGGTGTCTTGATCGCGGCCGGCGAGGCCGCCGGCGACCTCGCGTCCGCCGTCCGGCATGATCGCGAGAAGCGGGTCCGCAGGCTCCTCGGGCGCCGGCGATGAGCGTCGTCTTCGACACCTCCGTCCTGGTCGCTGGGCTGGTCGAGGCACATCCCGCGCACCGCGCAGCCTTTCCGTGGATACGACGCGTCCACGCCGGGCAGCTCCGTGGGTTGATGGCGGTGCACAGCCTCGCGGAAACCTACTCGGTGCTCACCACGCTTCCCCATCAGCCCCGCATCGCCGCGGACAATGCGCTACGTCTGATCCGGCGGAGCCTACGCCGCTTCAAACTCGTCTCGCTCGGAGCGCGTGACTACTCGGCGACGGTACGCACGGTGGCCGAGGCGCGGCTCGTTGGAGGCATCATCTACGATGCGCTGGTGGCGCGGGCGGCAGCCAAGAGCCGAGCGGAGGCGATCCTCACCTTGAACCGGCGCGACTTCGACCGCCTCGGACCACTCTTCGGCGTGAAGGTGAGAGTTCCCTGATCCGTACGACCGGGAGGCGCGACGGCCCGGTCACCCGACCCCTGCGATGATCCCGATCACCTCCGCCTCGGCTGTACGGGCACGATCCGCCTCGGCCACCAGCTCCTCGAAGGCCGGGATGCGGTCGTCCCACTCGACGAGCGTCGAGACCGGACCGAAGCGTCGCACGGCCTCGCGGTAGAGCGACCATACGGGCGACGGCACCGGGTGGTCATGGGTGTCGACCAGATGCGTGCCCGCGTCGCTGTGGCCCGCGAGGTGCATCTGGCCGATGCGCTCCGGCGACAGGCCCGCGAGGTAGTCCTGCGGCGCGAAGCCGTGGTTCACGGCGCTCACGTAGATGTTGTTCACGTCGAGCAGGATGCCGCAGTCGGCTTCCTCGGCGACGGCGCCGAGGAAGGTCCACTCCGGCATGGTCGAGTGCGTGAACGTCAGGTAGCTCGAGACGTTCTCGACGAGGATGCGCCGGCCGAGCCGATCCTGGACCTGACGGATCCGCTCCACGACGTGCGCCAGCGCCTCCTCGGTGTACGGAAGCGGGAGGAGGTCGTGAGCGTAGTGACGTCCAAAGGCTCCCCAGCACAGGTGCTCGGAGACCCACGCCGGATCGAAGCGGCGGATCAGCCGCTCGAGCTCGCAGAGATGGCTCTCGCTGAGCGGGTCCGTGCCGCCCAGGTTCATCGAGACCCCGTGCAGCACGACCGGCGCGAGCCGGCGCGCCTTCTCGAGCACCTCGAGCGGCCGCCCGCCGGGGATCATGAAGTTCTCCGAGATCACCTCGAACCAGTCGACGTGCGCGGTGCCGTCGAGGACGCGCGGATAGTGCGGCGGGCGGAGCCCGATCCCGTGACCCAGGTGGGAGAAGAGCGGCATGAGGTTGGTCCAACTTACTGCTTCTTCGGCTCGGGGGCGACGGTTCCCCCCTTCG
>VBLD01000360.1:0-3109 GCA_005879205.1 Deltaproteobacteria bacterium | reverse complement strand
CCTGAAGACGGTCCGAGATGCTCAGATGCGTTCCTCCGCTCTACCCTTGAGATGCCGGAGGGTCCGCTCCGGGTTCGGAGCAGAGCGCTCGCCGCTCAGAGCGGCCCGTGCACCTCGACCTCGGGCGCTCCACCCTCGCGTCGCTGGTCGAGCGGGACGTAGTGGCGCTCGTCGTGGCCGACGTAGAGCTGCTTCGGGCGGACGATCTTCTGCTCGTCGTCGAGGACCATCTCGGCCCACTGCGCCATCCAGCCCGCCGTGCGCGCGATCGCGAACAGCACCGGGAACATGGCGACCGGCAGCCCCATCGCCTCGTAGATGATGCCCGAGTAGAAGTCCACGTTGGGGTAGAGCCGGCGCGACACGAAGTACTCGTCCTGCAGGGCGATCCGCTCGAGCTCGAGCGCGATCTCGATGAGCGGGTTCTTTCCCGTCACCTCGAAGACGTCGTAGGCGATCTTCTTGATGAGCTGCGCGCGCGGGTCGTAGTTCTTGTAGACCCGGTGGCCGAAGCCCATGAGGCGCCGCTCGCCCCCCTTCGCCTGCTTGATCAGACCCGGGATGCGGTCGATCGAGCCGATCTCGTGCAGCATGTGCACGACCTCCTCGTTGGCCGAGCCGTGGCGCGGGCCGGCGAGGGCCGCAGCGGCGCCCGCCACCGAGGCGTAGGGATCGGAGTGCGCGCTGCCCACCGTGCGCATCGTCGTCGACGAGCAGTTCTGCTCGTGATCCGCGTGCAGGATGAAGAGGACGTCGAGGGCGTGCTCGAGCACCGGGTCTGGCCGGTACTTGAGCTCGGTCATCTTGAACATCATCGAGAGGAAGTTGCCCGTGTAGGAGAGGTCGTTGTCGGGATAGATGTAGGGCAGCCCGCGGCTGTGGCGGTAGGCGAAGGCGGCGATCGTCGGCATCTTGCCGATCAGCCGCCGCGTCTGCACCCGCCGCGACTCGAGGTCCATGATGTTCTTGGCCTCGGGGTAGAAGGTCGAGAGCGCGCCGGCCGTGGCGATGAGGATGCCCATCGGATGCGCGTCGTAGCGGAAGCCCTGGATGAACTGCTTGATGTTCTCGTGGACCAAGGTGTGCATCTTGATGTTGTGCTGCCACATCAGGAAGTGCGACGTGGTGGGCAGCTCGCCCTTGACGATCAGGTAGGCCGTCTCGAGGAAGCTGCTCTTCTCGGCCAGCTCCTCGATCGGGTAGCCGCGGTAGCGGAGGATGCCCCGCTCGCCGTCGATGAAGCTCACCTTGCTCTTGCACGTGGCCGTGTTGATGAGGGCGGGGTCGTAGCTCACGAGGCCCGGCTCGCCGGGCGCCACGCGGATCTGCGAGAGGTCGCTGGCGCGGATCGCGCCGTGCTCGATCGGCAGCTCGTAGCGCTTGCCCGTCCGGTTGTCCGTGATGGTCAGGGTTGAGCTCGCCATGGCCCTACTCTCATCCTCGCCGTCGTATCATGCAAGCCGGAGGACGAACCGCCAGCCGAGCGGGATCTCCGCGGAGAAGCCGTCGGCGAGCGGGTCCGCCTCCGCGTCGATGACGATCGTGCGAGCGGCGTAGAGCCGGCGGACGTGTGCGTCGGCGAACACGCCGACGCCGCCGACCGCCCCCACCGACTCCTGCTCGGGCGTGAGCGTGTAGCGGGCAAAGAGGTGAGGCGCCGTCCCCTCGCAGCACCCCGATCCGAAGACGAAGACCAGGTCGTCGCCCGGGTGCGCCGCGCGCACCTGGGCGACGACCGCCTCGGCCTGCGGGGTTGCACCCACCCGCATACGGACTGTCCGCTAGGCGCCGAAGAGGGCGCCGTACCAGAACTTCCCGGCGCGGTTGTCGACCTGGTCGAGGTGCACGTGCTTCACCTCGGTGTACTCGAGGATACCCTCGAGGCCGAACTCGCGGCCGATGCCGCTCTGCTTGTAGCCGCCGAACGGGGCGGCGACCGAGAGCAGATGGTACTCGTTGATCCACACCGTGCCCGTGCGCATCTGCTTCGCCACCACGAGCGCCTTCTCCTTGTCCCGCGACCACACCGCACCGCCGAGGCCGTAGATCGAGTCGTTGGCCATCCGGATGGCGTCGTCGATCGTCTTGTAGCGGATGACGCAGAGGACGGGGCCGAAGATCTCCTCCTGCGCGATCGTCATGCTGTTCTTCACGTCGACGAAGATCGTCGGCTCGACGTAGTAGCCCTTGGCGAGATGCTCGGGCCGCTTGCCGCCGACGGCGACCTTCGCCCCCTCCTCCACGCCCTTCTTGATGTAGCCGAGGACGGTCTCCCGCTGGCGCGCCGAGATGAGCGGGCCCTGGCAGCTCGCAAAGTCCATCGGGTCGCCGACACTGAGAACCTTCGTCCGCTCGACGAGCCGCCCGACCACGTCGTCGTAGAGCTCGTCGGACACGAAGAGGCGCGTGCCCGACTCGCAGGCCTGACCCTGGTGGAAGAAGCAGCCGAAGAGCGAGCCGTCGACCGCCATCTCGAGGTCGGCGTCGTCGAGGATGATGTTGGCCGACTTGCCGCCGAGCTCGAGCGTCACCTTCTTGATGGTGCCCGAGGCGAGCTGCTGGACGCGGCGGCCGACCTCCGTCGAGCCGGTGAGCGCCACCTTGTCGACGAGCGGGCTCGTGCAGAGCTCCTCGCCGCACTCGGCGCCGCTGCCGTGGATGACGTTGAGGACGCCCTTCGGGAGGTCCGTCTGGTCGATGATCTTGGCGAGCTCGAGGGCCGAGCACGGGGTGTCGCTCGCGGGCTTCAAGACGAGCGTGTTGCCCGCGCAGAGCGCCGGGCCCCGCAGACGCCGATCGGCTCGCGCTGGAGGTAGTTCTTCGACTGGGCGGGGAACTGCGGGACCTGGATCTCCTCCCACAAGGGCAGCTTCGGCGCCATCTCGGCGAAGTAGCGGAGCTGGGCGGCGCCCATCATCATGTCGCCCGACGTCTTGCGGATGGTGCCGCCCGAGTCGTGCGTCTCGACCGCCGCGATCTCCTGGCTGCGCGCCTCGAGGCCGTCGGCGACCTGATTGAGGATCTTCATCCGATCGGCCTGGCTCATGCGCGGCCAGGGCCCCTCGTCGAACGCCCGGCGCGCGGCGGCGATGGCCCGCTGCGTGTCCTT
>VBLD01000359.1 GCA_005879205.1 Deltaproteobacteria bacterium | reverse complement strand
CAGCTGGCCGTTCACCATGTAGGCGATCCAGAGCGTGCCGGTCGAGTCCTTGGCGATGGTGAGCGCCTCGCAGCCGCCGCCGTCGAGGTTCACCGGGAAGCCGTCGTCGAGCGCCCAGGTCTGCGCGCCGGCGAAGTAGGTATAGCGGTAGAGGCGGTTCTGCGGCGGCGAGACGCTGAAGCCGTAGCGCGAGGCGATGTAGAGCTTCCCGCCCTGCGCGTCCCAGAGCACGTCGGAGCGGCTCTTGCCGCGGTCGTCGACCGCGACGCCCGTGTCGATCCACGTCTGCGTGGCGAGGTCCATGCGGTGGATGTGGTACTCGCTCTTCGGCGCGTTGAAGAGGACGCCCCACCAGGTGTTGTCGACGAACCAGAGCTTCGACTGCGCCTTGGTGGCCGTCGCCTTGTCGAGGTTCACGTCGATGCTGGGGCCGTAGCTGAAGTCCTCGTAGCCGACCCGCGTGGACGTCACCTGGAAGGTGATCGAGGCGCTGCCCGTGTTGTGGTCGCTGTCGGTGACCGACGCGGTGATCGTGTGCGTCCCGGCCGAGAGCCGCTTCGTGAAGGAGGGGCCGGTGCCGATCGGACCGTCGATGCTCGAGGTCCACTGGAGGGAGAAGGAGAGGTCGCCGTCCGGGACGTCGGTGGCCGAGCCGATGAAGGCGACCGGCCGCCCGAACGTCTCGCTCCCGGTGTTGGCGGGGGCCGCGATCGTGACCGTGGGCGCGCCGCTGCCGACCGTCACGTGGATCAGGTCGGCCGCGGTGGTCCCGGCGCTGTCCCGCGCCGTCGCGGTGATGACGTGCGAGCCGAGGCTGAGCGTCGCGGTGACCGAGGGGCCGGTGCCGAGCAGGCCGTCGCGATCCGACCGCCAGGTGAGCGAGGACGAGATGTTGCCGTCCTGCGGGTCGGTGGCCGTCGCGGTGAAGCCGATCGCCGTGCCGGCGCCGACCATCGTCCCGTCCGCGGGCGCGGCGATGTGCACGGTCGGGTTGGTCGCCGTCGGGGCGTCACGGAAGACGATGAGCTGCGGCGCGCCCGTGCCTCCCTCGCGCGAAGTGAACTCGGCGCGGTCGGTCGAGAGGGTCTTCAGGGCGAAGTCGTAGGTGCCGTTGCCGGTGACCGCGGCGCTGACGTCGTAGTCGATGGTCTGCGAGGGGACGATCGGCCCCGCCACCGCGGAGAGCACGGCGGTATCGAGCACCGGCTTGTTGAGGTGGTTGAGGGTGAGCTCGTCCCACGGCGCGCTGACCGTGTGGATCTCGCCGCCGCTGTCGCTGCCGGAGTTGACGGCGGAGGTGGTCGTCAGGCGGACGATGGCGCGCGCCACCGGCCCCGCGGGGAGACCGCTCACCGTGAAGCGGAGGTAGATGCGGTCGACCGGCTGGTTCCAGAGCCGCAGGATCGTGGCGGTCCCGAAGTTCGTCGACTGGGTCGCCGTGTTGGCGTCAGTGTAGGCGTCGGCGACGGCCGGGAAGCTGGTGCCGCCTCCGCTGACGGTGACCGCGATGGTCGCGCTGCCCACCAGACCGGCCGAGTCGCTCACCGTGGCCATGATGCGGTGCGTGCCGGCCGAGAGCGTGCTGGTCGTGAACGAGCGGCCCGTCCCGATGACGCCGTCGAGGCTCGACACCCACGCCAGATTGGCGGAGAGGTCGCCGGCCTCATCGATCGCCGTGCCCGTGAAGGTGACGGACGAGCCGACCGGCAGCTGCGACCCGGAGGCGGGCGCCGCGATCGTCACCTGCGGGGCCCGGTTGTTCGACGTCGAGCCGGGGGTGATGGTCACGATGACGAAGGTCGAGCCGGTGAGGCCGCTCGAGTCGGCGACCTGCGCCGTGATCACGTGCGTGCCGCGGGCGAGATTCGAGGTGGCGATGGAGCCGCCCGTGCCGATCGGGCCGTTCAGGTCCGAGACCCAGCTGATGCGAGCCGTGACGTTCCCGTCGATGCCGTCGATGGCGGTCGCCTGGAAGGTGAGCGGGGTGCCGGCCGGGGCGCTGGACCCGTCGAGCGGCTGCGTGATCGTGACGCGCGGCGCCGCGTTGCCGACGCCGATGGTGATCGTCTTGGTGGCCGTGAGGCCGTCGCTGTCGGTCACCGAGGCGGTGATGACGTGGCGGCCGGCGGCGAGGCGTGGCGCGGTGACCGTCGCCCCCGTGCCGAGCGAGCCGGCGGCGTTCGACGACCAGCGGATGGCCGACGAGCGGTCGCCGTCCTTGAAGTCGACCGCCGTGCCGGTGAGGGCGACCGACCCGGAGGTCGAGAAGCCGTCCGCCGGCGAGACGATGGTGAGGACCGGCGGCGCCGCGTAGACGGTTAAGGTGATCGACGCCGCGCGCGTCTGGCCGCCGCTGTCCGCGGCCGTGGCCGTGATGTGGTGGATCCCGACGGCGGTGAGCCGGACGGAGACGGTCCCGCCGGTGCCGAGCGCGCCCTGGAGGTCGGACGCCCAGGCGATCGCCGGGGTGAGGTCGCCGTCCTCGGGGTCGCTCGCCGTGCCGGTGAACGTGACGGTCGTGCCCTCGTCCACGCCCGACCCGTCGGCCGGCGCGGTGATCTTGACCTTCGGCGCGCCGTTGCCGACCGTCACCGTGATCGACGCGCTGCCGGCGGTGCCGAGGCTGTTGGTCACGCTCGCCGTGATGCGGTGATCCCCGACGGACAGCGAGGAGGTGGTGATGGACCGGCCCGTGCCGAGCTGGCCGTCGCGGTCGGACGTCCACACGAGCGCCGCCCCGAGGTCGCCGTCGACGTTGTCGATCGCCGTGGCGGTGAAGGTGGCGGCGAAGTGGACCGGGAAGAGCCGTCCGTCCTGCGGCGCGGTGATGGTCACGGCCGGCGGACGGTCGGTGACCGTCAG
>VBLD01000042.1:31361-38911 GCA_005879205.1 Deltaproteobacteria bacterium | reverse complement strand
CCCTTCGCCATCAGTAACTCCCGCTCAAATCGATCATGGCGCGACGCATACAGTGAGCCAAATGAAATCGCCTTGCAAAAGACATTAGCTCACGTCGAAACGCGAGGCCGTCGGCGGCGCCGAGCGCGCATACCTACGGCCGCCGACGACGGACCAGCGTCTCGACGAGGCCCCATGCGACCATCACCCCTGCCAGCAGGAGCATGACGAGGCCGAAGGGCGCAAAGAGAAGGAGCAACGGGAGCGAGACGAGGCCCAGCAGCAGGCCGAGGGCGAGCGAGTTGAACGGAGCTCTGCGTGCTCCCGAAGTCTCGACGGACGGCGTCTCCGCGAATTCCGTCTCCTCTTTGAGCAGGCCGATCGCATACTCACGGAGATCTTGCCGGTGCTCGGGGCCCGCGCGGCTCACCACCTCCGCGAGGCGCCGCGTGAGGTCTTCGACTTCCTCGTCGAGCTCGCGCTGTCGCTCCTCCGCGGCGTCCGGCGTGCGCCGATCATCCGTCAAAATCCTTCGTCTTCTAGGACGCGATGGCGGGCGTTGTCAAACGAGGGAAGGCGGGGAACTCAGCGAGGAGCAAAGGTAATCGTGAGATCGCGCACGCCGCGCCGGAGGGACAGCCGGACGGGTCCGTCGGCGGGACGCGCACCCGCCCGGTCGGTGAGCTCGCCGACGGAGTGGACCGGCTTGCCGTCGAGCGCCGTGATGACGTCGCCCCGGAGCGCCTCGTGCGCGGCAGCATCGTCGCCGACGTCGGAGATGAGCACGCCCTTGACCTCGTGCGCCTTGAAGAACCCCGCGATCTCCGGCGTCAGCTCCTGCACGGTGAGCCCCCAGAGGTGCGCCGCCGCGGGCGTGGCGTTGCTCACGCGCGACTTCGCGAAGACCTCGTCGGTCACCAGGATGGTGCCGTGCAGACGGAGCGCCAGCGCGATCGCGTCGCTCGGCCGCGCGTCGAGGGAGATGTCCTTGCCGTCGGCACCGGCGAGGTGGAGGGTCGCGAAGTACGTGTTGTCGCGCAGGTCGCCGATGACGACGCGATCGAGCCGCCCGCCGAGACTCTCGACGAGCCGCTTCATCAGGTCGTGCGTCAGCGGCCGTGGCAGCAGCATGCCCTGCATCTCGGCGGCGATCGCCTGCGCCTCGAAGGGGCCGATCCAGATCGGCAGCTCGCGCCCGCCCTTGCCCTTCTCCACGAGCTGGACGACGGGCGAGCCGGTCGTCGGGTCGAGCCGGACGCCCCGGACCTCGACCTCGACCGGCGCCCCGGCCGCCCGGGTGAGGCCGGCGGCCGCCAGGACGAGGACGGCGGAGCGCCCCAGCATGGACGGGCATTCTACAGCCGCTTCACAGACCGGCAATAGCGTTTTTCAAGTCGAGGCGGCGCCGTGCCGAGATCCCCGACCGGACCACCGATGCGCGCCGACCCGAAGAAACCGCCCCGCCATGCGCTCGTCCTTGCCGGCGGCGGCATCGTCGGAGGCCTCTACGAGGTGGGGGCTCTCCTCGCACTCGACGCCCTGCTCGAGGGTTTCACCGTCTGCGACTTCGACCTCTACGTGGGCTCCAGTGCGGGAGCCCTGGTCGCCGCACTCCTCGCCAACCGTGTGACCCCCGAGCGCCTGCGCGAGACCCTGGAACACGACCGCCGGACGCTTCCCCGTCTCTCGGGCTCCCAGTTCCTCTCGCTCCCGTGGCGGAGCTACCTCGCGACCCTGCCGAGAATCGCGGCGACCCTGCCCCGCGTCGCCGTCCAGCTGTGCGTCAACTGGCGGGAAGCCCTCGTGCTCGACACACTCGGCTCGCTCCTCGGGCTCCTGCCCCACGGGATCTTCAGCCTCGACGGCCTCGATAGCTACGTGCGCCACATGCTCACGCGCGGCGGGCGAACGAACGACTTCCGGCGCCTGAAGCGCCGGCTCTACATTCCCGCCACCGTGCTCAACACCGGCGAGGTCCACGTGTTCGGCGCGAACGCGCGCGAGCGCACGCCGATCTCGGCCGCGGTGGCCGCGTCGGCCGCCGTCCCGCTCCTCTTCGAGCCCGTGCACATCGACGGTGTCGACTACATCGACGCGGCGGTCACCAAGACGGCGCACGCCGGGCTCGCCGTCGACGGCGGGGCGCGTCTCGTCGTCATCGTGAACCCGGTCCGGCCCCTCGTGCTCGAAAGCTCCGCCCGCGGCTCGATCCGCGAAGGTGGACCGTTCGCCATCGCGGGCCAGGGCCTCCGGGTCGTCCTCCATCGCCGGCTGCGCGACGGGCTCCGCCGCCATGCGCGCGAGCACGCCGAGACCGACGTCGTGCTGCTCGAGCCATACGCCGGCGACATGCGGCTCTTCGACTACCATCTGATGACGTACGGGCACCGTCACGAGGTGGTCCGCCGCGGCTACCGGACCACCGTCAAGACGGTGCTCGCCGACTACGACCGCTACTGCGCCCTGTTCGCGCGGCACGGCATCAAGTTGGCATCACGCGCCGACATCGAGCGGCGCGCGCGGCGCTGGAGCAGCGCCGCGCGCCGCGCAGCGTAGCTCGAAGCCGGTCGCACCAACGGGCCCCTGGCGGGATGGCCTGCCGCCACCGGCCGCCCAGCTACCCGAGGCACTGCCCCCCGCCGGCCGCTTCGCTCAGACCGCATGCGGTCGACCTACGACGGTCGGCCGTTCCCGACGACCCGAAAGTATCATACCGGCGTCCGCACGGCGGCGATTTTCCTTCTCACCGCGTCGGACTTCGCGGGCGGTCGCCGCGCCGATGCGCTGACGCGTCTCGACGCGCTCGCCGGTCACGACCACCGCTTCGCCGAACCGGTCGCGCACCTCCGCAAGGGAATGACGGGCGACGGCGGCGACGGTCCCGTCGCCCGTCTCGGCGCCGCGCTCGCCGCCGAGGATCGGTCCCTCGACTTCGTGACTGCGCCGCTGGTCGAGAGCCTCCGCGAATCGATGGTCACCCCATGAGCCAGCCGCCGTTCACGTGGAGGTTCTGCCCGGTGATGAAGCGCGCCCGGTCCGAGAGCAGGAAGTGAACGGCGTCGGCGACGTCGTCGGGGGTGCCGCGGAACTTGAGCGACTGGCGCTCGATCACGTGGCGTGCGTAGTCCTCGGGATCGGGATGGACCTTCTCGGCGTCGGTCGGGATGGCGCCGGGACTCACCGCGTTCACCCGGATGTTGTCGGGGCCGAGCTCGCGCGCGAGGGCGCGCGTCATGCCGAGCAGCGCGCCCTTGGAGGCGACGTACGGCACGAAGTTCGCCCACTCGCCGCCGAGCGTGATGCTGCAGACGTTGACCACGGCGCCGCCGCCCCGCGCGCGCATCGACGGCGCCAGCGCCTGCACGAGGACGAACGCGACGTGCGAGTTGACCCGCTGGATACGCTCGTACTCCTCGAGCGTGTACCCGGCGATCGGCTTCAGCGGCACCACGGCGGCGTTGTTGACCAGGCCCGAGAAGCCGTTCACCTCGCGATCGAGGGCCGCCACGCGCTCGCGGACGGCGACCGGATCCGCGAGGTCGCCCTCGACGAAACGGACCCCGGCGCCCGCGCCCTCCGCGTTCAACGCGGCCGCGACTTCCCGGCCGCGGGCGGCGTTGACGTCGTGGATCACGACCCGCGCTCCCGCCGCCCGGAGTCGCCGTGCCATGGCGGAGCCGAGACCTCCGGCACCTCCGGTGACGAGCACCGCGCGTCCGTCCATGTCCATGGCTACTCGATCCGCACTGCCGTCGGGACGATCGCCGCCTGCCGGTGCTCGGTGATCGGGCCCTCGAGATCGACGCTCGCCGACGCGCGGATGTCCGCCGAGGATGCGCCCATCAGGAACGTCAGCACGCCCGGCTCGGTGACGAACCGCATCTCCGGGTCGTAGAACGCGAGCCGGCTCGGGTGCACCGTGAAGTGGACCGTGCGGCGCTCCCCGGGTGCGAGCGAGAGCCACGCGAAGCCCACGAGCTGGCGGTTCGGGCGCGCCACCGACGCCACCTCGTCGCGCACGTAGAGCTGGATCACCTCGTCACCGGCGCGCGCACCGGCGTTGGCGACGCGGACCGACACGTCGACGGCCTCGCGCGTGCTGCTGCCGCGGACGGCGAGCGCATCGTAGGCGAACGTCGTGTAGCTGAGCCCGTGGCCGAAGGGAAAGAGCGGCTGCGGCGGGGAATCGGTGTAGTCCCCATGGAACGTGGAACGGCCGCCGCCCGCACGATACCGGTGGTGGACCGGCACCTGGCCGACCGAGCGCGGCAGGGACACCGGCAGTCGGCCGGAAGGGTTCACGGTCCCGAAGAGCACGTCGGCGATGGCGTTGCCCCCTTCTTCACCCGGGAGCCACGCGTAGAGCAGCGCGGCCGCACGCTCGGCGATCCAGGGGAGCGCATGGACGCGGCCGCCGATCACGACGACGACCGTCGGCGTCCCGGTGGCGATGACGCGCTCGACGAGCTCGGGCTGCGCGCCCGTGAGTCCCAGGTACGTCGCGTCGCGCGCCTCGCCGACGGTGCAGTCCTCCGTGAGCCCCGAGCGTCCCCCGACGCACACGATCGCCACCTCGGCTTCGCGCGCCGCCGTCACGGCCTCGGCGATGCCGCTCGGGTCGGGATCGCGGACGTCGCAGCCGCGCGCGTAGTTCACGCGCGTCCGGGGTCGCACGGCGTCCCGGATGCCGGCGAGCGGCGTCACGTGCGGGGTGAAGAGCGCTCCGGCGTCGACGACACCGCCCGCGGCGGGAAGGAACTGCCGATCGACGGACAGGATCTCGAGGTGCGCGGGATAGTGATAGTCGCCCTGCAGGAGGCGCGGGTCGTCGGCGGTGGGACCGACCACGGCGATCGTCCCTGCATCCGCGGCGAGCGGCAGCACGCCCGAGTTGGTGAGCAGGCAGCAGGCGCGCGCCGCTACGGTCCGTGCCAGCGCGCGCTGGTCGGCCGTGTCGTACACGTGCGGCGCCGCATCGGCGTCGACGTAGGGGTGCTCGAAGAGACCGAGCTGGAGCTTCTGCCGCAGCACGCGACGGACTGAACGGTCGAGCAGTGTCTCGCTCAGCTCGCCCGAGGTGACCAGGGCGGCGAGCTCCCGGTAGCAGTCGAGGGCCGGCAGCTCGAGATCGAGGCCGGCCTGGAGCGCCTGGCGCGCCGCGTCCCGCTTGCTGGCGGCCGTCCGATGCGCGACCTCGAGCAGGCCGATCGCGAAGTAATCGGCCACCACGACACCGTCGAAGCCGAGCTCGTCGCGCAGGAGGCGGGTGAGGATGCCGGCCGACCCCGCACAGGGCAGCCCGTCGATCGAGCTGTACGAGTTCATGACGCTCGCGAGCCCACCGTCGCGGATCGCGGCCGCGAACGGCTCGGCGAACACCTCGCGCAGCTCGCGCGGGCCGACGTGGACCGGGGCATGGTTCATGCCGCCTTCGGGCAGTCCGTAGGCGAGGAAGTGCTTGCCGGTGCACACCACGCCCCGGCCGAGGTCGTCGGTCTGGAGGGCGCGTACGTACGCCGTCCCGAGCACGCCCGCCAGATACGGATCCTCGCCGTACGTCTCCTCCACGCGGCCCCAGCGCGGGTCGCGCGCGACGTCGAGCACCGGCGCGAGCGTCTGTCGCGCGCCGACCGCGAGCATCTGCTCGCGAATCACGCCCGCGACGGCCTCCACGAGGGCGGGATCCCACGTCGTGGCGAGACCGATCGCCTGCGGGAACACGGTGGCCTCCCGCGCACATAAGCCGCCCACCGATTCCTCGTGGACGATCGCGGGAATGCCGAGCCGCGTGTCCTCGACGAGCACGCGCTGGATGTCGTTCAGGAGCTGCGCCCGGGCCGCGGGGCGAAGACCCGTCGCGGCGCCGATGCGGGTCACGTGTCCCGTGCCGTGGCGCAGGCGGGCGCGCGCCCGCTCGGGATCGAAGCGATCGTTCGCGACCAGCTCGCTCACCCACGTCCCGCCGAGCTGGGCGACCTTCTCGTCGAGCGTCATGTGGCGCAGCAGATCCTCGACGCGATCGTCGAGGGAGGCGCGGGAGTCGCGGTAGAGGGAGGTGGCGCCCACGCCGGGGTCGGCGTCCTAGGGAGCGGCGCTCCCGTCGAAGTACGTGACCGCCTTGTTGAAGGCGGCGATGCCGATGTCGTGGCCGCGCGTGCGCCCGGTGAAATCGTCCGCCTCCACGTGGATGCCGCCCCACAGCCGCGACTGCCCCGCCTGGTCGGCGGCGTCGAAGTAGCGCGCCCACTGGAGCCGCACGTCCTGGGACGGCCCGATCTCGAACTGGAGGAACGCGTTCTGGTGCACGGCGAACTCGCTGAGCCCGCCCGGGAAGTACTCGCTGCCCGTCATCAGCGTGAGCACCTCCGCCGCGGAGCGGCTGAAGGTGCTGTGGCCGGAGTAGTAGCCCGGGAAGGCGGGCGTGACGAACGTGGCGCGCTGATACGGGACCCACGCCTTGGCGAGGATCCACCTTGTGCCGCTGTGCTGCGTCTTCGGGTCCGCCGGCCCGCCGGGCCATGCGATGACGGCCATGTCACCGACATGACCACCCGCCTCCGGTGTGACCAGGTTGGCATGACGCTCGCCTTCCACCGAACTTGCAGTGGTGATGACCTCGATGACATCCGAGTCTTCCGGCATCGTCGGCAGCGGCAGGCCCATCGAGTCAAACGATGGCTGCCCGGAATCGGACGACTGCCCCTTGGTGCCCATGTACCGGATCATGGTGATCGGCCGGACACCGTCATACGTTCGTTTCGCTCCCCAGCAGGCGATCGCCGCGTCGTGCACCGCGCCATTGACGGCGAAATACATCTTCACGTCCCATTCGAGGGCGTTGAGCAGCGGCGCCCTACCCCCGAGCAGTCGCTGGAAGCCCGGGGAGTCGGCGACGCTGTTGGCGAGCACGTTCCAGTGGCCGGGCGGCGTCTCCGACGTGGGACCGTCGGCCCAGTACTCGGCGATCACGCGGCCGAAGTCGCCCCGCTTCACGAGCTGCGGGGTATAGGGCTGCCCGGTCACGGGGTTCACCGTGTACCCGTGGCCGACATTCGTACCGAGCGGGTTGTTGCCGTTCGAGGCCGGCGAGATGTCTATCATTGTCGGATCATCGGGCGTAAGCTGGCTACTCTTCTCGATCACGTCTTTCACTTGGCCCTTGAAATCGAGGTCCGTGGTGTCGCCAAGGCCGGTGAGCTGCGGTTGCGGACCGGGATCGAGATAGAGATCGCTCGGGTTCGCACGCGTGAGCGCGAACGGCGCCACATCGCCCCATTGGGAGCCGACGAACGTCTGTATCTTGCCGGGCAGTGGCACGCCATTTTGGCCGATCATCTGGTCGAGCGCGAGTGGCTGCCAGTGGTTCGGGGCGATGTGGTAGGAGAGATCCTGGGGGTCGAGGGGATCGATGCCGAGGTTCTTCACGATGAGCGGCTTGTTCACCGGGTGGTACGTCGGGTCAGCGTAGTTGCCGTCTTCGCCCGACCCATCGCTCTTGCCGAAGGCGATCACCGCGGCCGCGATCCGGTTGCCGAGGGCGGCCGGGCCCGAGCCGGTCGTGTCGGTGAAGG
>VBLD01000042.1:0-31324 GCA_005879205.1 Deltaproteobacteria bacterium | reverse complement strand
AGCGCGTTCATGCGGGTGTCGAAGCTCACCTGCGACGCCTCCGCCCCGAGCGCGAGATCGGCCGAGTAGCGCTCCGAGAGGACGCGGTAGGCGGCGAAGCTGATCGCGATCCCGCGGTCGCGCTCGGGGTCGGTCGACGTGGCGTGCTCGTGCGTCAGGTAGGGCTTGGCGGTGGCGTCGTACGCGGCCCAGGCGTCGTACACCGCCGCCGAGACGTGGAAGAGATTCCGGGCGTGGACCGGCGGCCGGGGGTTGTCGCGGCGGATGGCCGCGAGCGTCTCCTCGTCCCACTGCCGCGCCACCGATTGGCTGGTGACGGGGCGGTCGCCGCAGTACGGGGTGGCGATCCCGTCGGTGAACTGGTGGCAGGCCTTGCCGACGTGATCGGCGGCGTTGAGCGCGTTGCACGCGCCGCAGTATGCCTGCTGGCCCACGCAGGCGAAGAACTCGGCGGGCGTGGAGGCCGCGCACTCACCCGGGGCGGCGGTGGCGAGCGCGACGCCGGCACATCTCCTGCTCACGAGGGCCTGTGCGGTGTTCCGGGCCCGCGCCAGACGGCCCGTGTCGACCCCCACGCAGGTCTGGAGCGCCAGCGCCGACATCGCGCGGTGCCGGAGCTTGAACTGCTTGCAGCGGTTGTACTCGGCCACCTGGACCAGGGTCACCAGCGCCAGCCCCTTCGCGACCGCGATCTGGCATCCCGCGACGGCGCGGTCGCTCGCCGTCGTCCGGAGGACGTCGGCGAGCTGCGGGCCGAAGACGGCGTGCAGCCGGAGCGAGGCTGCGAAGCCGTCGTTCACCTCCTGGGCGTTCTGGGGGCCGAAGGGCGGCGGCGTCTTGCACTTCCGACCGGCGAGCGCGACCGTCCGCTGCTCCGCGCGCGCGACGGCGCCGCCCCGGTCGGCCGCCAGGCACTGATCGACGGTCTCCTCCGACGCGAGTCTGCCGTGACAGGCGTCGCGCACGCATCGCGTCGCGGCCGCCGCGCTGGCAGCGGCGACCCGCGCCCCGGTCGTATTGAGGGCGAGCATGCACGCGATCTGCTTCTTCGTGGGCCCGTCGGCCGCCGCCGCGGAGGCGACCAGAACGCTCACCGCAATCAGCGCCCGCGCGGACCGACGGCGAGGTCGCATCGGTGATCGCCTATCAGATTGATGTGGAGGACTCCAATCTCGAACGTCGGATGTTGACCCGTCAAAAAAACCGCGCCTGCCGTCCGCTCCGGTACGATCCAACGGACGTGACCTCGCCCCGACGGCTCTGCCGGAGCGGCACGCATCCTGCTCCCGCCGCCGCCGTGGGGCGCGCGCTCGTTTCTCTCGCGATCTTCCTCTGCGTCATGTGCTGTGGCATCAGCGTAGCCGGCGCGACCGTCGTCGTGCCGATGAGCGATGCGGACCTGGTGCGCACCTCGCACCTGATCGTCGTCGGCGACGTGCGCCGGATCGAGACGCGCGAGCTGCGCGACGGCCGCCTGCTCACCGAGGTCGCCCTCGCCGTCGAGCAGACGCTCAAGGGCCGGCTCCGCGGCGGCAAGATCGTCGTCACCTCGCCCGGCGGGCGCGTCGGCGAGCGGAGCGCCTGGGTCTACGGATCGGCGAGCTTCGCCACGGGCGAGCGGGTGCTCGTCTTCTTGAAGCGCACGGCGGAGGGACGCCTGCGCATCAATGCGCTCGCTCTCGGCAAGTACCACCTCGATGCGGCGTCGGTGGCGGTGCCGCTGGCGCGGCGCACCGAGCCGCGTCTCGACGCCCGCCGCCTGGGACCGTTCGTGGCGCGGCTGCGGGCACTGGCGGCGCCCGAGGCCCAGGAGACGATTCCGTCCGGGCGCGCCGCGTCGCTGCGCGACGAGGTGGTGGGACGCGGCGTCACCGAACGCTTCCAGTTCCTCGGCAACCCTCCGGTGCGCTGGTTCGACGCCGCCGTGACCTTCCGCGTGGCCAACGCGGAGCCGGCGCTCGGCGCGGCCACCACCCAGGGAGTGGTCGGCGGCGCGCTCGGAGCGTGGACGAACGTCGCCAGCGCCTCGATCGTCCTCGGGACCGGACCCGCGACGGCGCCCGCGCACTCCGTGGCGAGCGGCGTCTGCGACGGCGTCAACACGATCCAGTTCGACGATCCGTTCGGCGAGGTCAACGACATGGTGGGCTGCTCGGGCGTCCTCGCGGTCGGGGGCTTCTGCAGCTCGGGCGAGCAGCAGACCGTCAACGGCATGACCGTGCATCGCATCGTCGAGGGCGACGTCACGGTGAACAACCGCGTCGGCTCCTGCTTCGGGGCGACCAACACGGCCGAGATCCTGACCCACGAGATCGGGCACGCGATCGGCCTCGCCCACCCCTCGCAGAACTTCAACGAGCCGAACCCGGTGCTGAAGGACGCGACCATGTTCTTCGTCGCCCACTTCGACGGGCGCGGCGCTTCGGTGCACGCCGACGACGTGGCCGGCGTCTCGGCCCTCTATCCCGCGGCCGCCGCGGCGGCCGATGCCGACGGCGACGGCATCCCCGACGCGAGCGACCGCTGCCCCGGCACGCCTGCCGGTGCTGCGGTCGGCGGCGACGGCTGCGCCTGCGCCGACGCCGGCCACGCGTCGTGCGACGACGGAAACGCCTGCACGAGCGACGCCTGCGACGCCCGCACGGCGGCCTGCGTCCACGCCGCCGTTTCGTGCTCGGACGGCGACCCCTGCACGGTCGATGGCTGCAACGCGGCAACGGGCTGCTTCCACGGCCCGCCGACGGATCGCGACCACGACGGCATCTGCGACGCCGTCGACGACAGCGACGGCGACGGCCTGGTCGACCTGGTCGACCGCTGCCCCGCCACGCCCGGCGGTCACGCCGTCGATGTCACCGGCTGCGCCTGCGGCGAGGCCGGACACGTGTCGTGCAACGACGGCAATGCGTGCACCGACGATGCCTGCGACCCGGCCACGTCGGCGTGCGTCCACACGCCGCGGAACTGCAGCGACGGCGATCCGTGCACCGCCGATAGCTGCGATCCGCGGAGCGGCTGCCGGCACACCCCCGAGCCCGACACCGACGGCGACGGGCTCTGCGACCCGATCGACCCGTGTCCGCGGGTCCCCCACGCCGACCCGACCGACGCGAACGGGGACGGCATCGGCGACGCCTGCGAGTGCCGCGACGCGAGCCCCGGCCGCTGCATCCCCGCGCTCGGCACGGCACGCCGCCGCTGCGCGCTGGAGTGGCGGACGATGGCGCCGCCGCTCTACGGCCACGGCCTGCCGGCGTCGGTCGTCCACTGCGCCGACGGCGACGCGTCGTGCGACGTCGATCGGCTCGCCGGCCAGTGTACGTTCCGCGTGCTCGTGTGCATCGACAACCGGGACCCGCGCTTCCCGTCGTGCGCGGCGACCGAGACCGGCTCGGTGGACGTCGTCTCGGCAGAGGCCAGGCGGGGAGCCGACCGGGTGAGCGCCACCAACAGCGCCGCTCTCTCCGACGCGCTGGACCGTCTCACGGGGGTCCCGGACGAGTGCACCGCGCCGGTCGCGCTCGTCGTCCCGACGCGTGGCAAGAGAGCCGGCGGCCGGGTCTTCGCGCTCCGGGCGCACACCCAGGCGGGCACCGTGCAGTCGAAGCTCAGGCTCGTCTGCGACCCGTCACACTGACCCCCCCGGCACCCCGCGGGTTCGTCGGGTATCCTGCCTGAGGATCGGACTCTCGGGCCCCTGACGACGCAGTCGGCTGCGACCCGGGATTCCCCTCGCCCGGGCGGTTTCCCTGCCCGCGAACCGGCAACCCTCGTCCCGGAACGTAACATCCTCGCTGCGCGGACCGTGGCGCCGGGCCGGGAAAGCCCCAACTCACCATGGGTAAGATCCAATTTACGGCGGGTCCATCGCTCCCGTAATGATCGCTCCGCCCAACCGGGGGGTCGGTGGGCAGAGAGGATCATCATGAAGAACGCTTCGCGTCGCCTGTCCATTCGTCTCGGAGTCGCCGCCGCCCTCCTGGCCGGCAGCGGCGTTGGCTCCTGGGCCATCGTCACGGAGGTCAGTCTGGTCGACAAGCTCCACGGAGGCGTGATCGAACACGAGGACGAGACGAAGCTCCGCGGCATGCGTAACCGCGACGCCTACAACGACGCGTTCACGCACGGCGACGCGATCTTCTCGGACCTGTTCAACGCCGTCGACGGGGCCGGAGCGAACGTCGGCAACGGCGCGCGGTTCACCCGCTTCCCGCGCCCGGACCTGGTCGGGAAGGACGCCGAGGGGCGCCTGATGTGGGCCAGCCACATCCCGAAGCGGATAACCGGCCCGGACACCAACTCGTGCAACAGCTGCCACGCCCTCCCGGCCGGTGACGGCGCCGCAGACACCGGCAGCAACGTGATCCGCGACCCCGGGCGCACCGGGAACCCCGCGCTGTGGATCAGCCGCAACGCGCCGCACGTGTTCGGCCTCGGCGCCGTGCAGCGGCTCGCGGAGGAGATGACCGCTAAGCTGAAGGGCATCCGGGACGGCGCCCAGCAGGACGCTTGCACCTCTGGCGCGCCGGTGACCACCGCCCTGGCCGCGAGGGGCACCAACTTCGGCTCGATCACCGTCAGCTGCGACGGCACCGTCGACACCTCGGCGATCGAGGGCATCGACAAGGACCTGATCGTCAAGCCCTTCCAGTGGAAGGGCTCGAAGAAGTTCATCCGCGACTTCGTCCGCGGCGCGGCCACCAACGAGATCGGCATGCAGGGTGTCGAGCTCGTGGGCGAGGGCGTGGACGGCGACGGCGACGGCGTGGTCGACGAGCTGACCATCGGCGATGTGACCGCTCTGACCATGTACCAGCCGTCCCAGCCGCGGCCGGTGACGAAGCTCGAGCTGGCGAGCATCGGCCTCCTGCAGCTGTCCGACGTCGAGAAGGCCGCCATCAAGCGCGGGACGGGCGTCTTCGGCGACCTGCAGTGCGACACCTGCCACAAGCCGCAGATGAAGATCAGCAACCCGATCTTCAGCGAGCCGAGCCAGATGGCCGAGTATCGCGACGCCAAGTTCCCGAGCGGGGCGGACCCGGTGTCGCTGGGCATCGATCCCGCGCACCCGATGACGTTCGACCTCACCAGGGACACGCCCGAGAACGTGCTCACGGCAGCTTCGTGCGCGGAGTGCAAGGTACTCGGGAGCCACACCCTCCACCTCGGGGCCTTCAAGAAGGACTCCCTGGGGCGGGCGATCATCAACCTCTACGGCGATCTCAAGCGCCACGACATGGGACCGGGTCTGGCCGAGGCCGTCGACGAGGTCGGAACGGGCGCCTCGGTGTTCCTGACCCGCACCCTCTGGGGCGTGGGCAGCACCGCGCCGTACATGCACGACGGACGCTCGAGCACGCTGACCCGAGCACGGCGGCGAGGCCGCCGCCTCGCGCGACGCGTTCACGGCGGCGTCGTCCAAGGACCAGGCCGACCTGATCGCGTTCCTGAACAACCTGGTGCTGTTCAAGCCGAACTAGCCTCGAGGCCCCGAATTCGGGCGGCAGGTAGCGCGCCAAGGATGTGAGCACGTGCGCCTGATCGCCGCCTTCATCCTCGCCGTCCCGGCGGTCGTCAGCACGATCGCCGGGACGCGTGCGTTTGCCGCCCCCGTCGCCTACATCACGAACTTCGAGGACGACACGGTCTCGGTGCTCGACACCGCCACCGAGACCGTCGTGGCCACGGTGCCGGTGGGCACCGATCCGTTCGGCGTGGCCGTGGACCCGGACGGCAGGCGCGTCTACGTGGCGAACGCGGAGGACGCGACCGTCTCGGTGCTCGACACCGCCACTAACACCGTCGTGGCCACGGTGCCGGTGGGAGCTTCGCCGGCCGGGATCGCGGTCGACCCGGCTGCCGCACGCGTGTACGTCGCGAACTCCAGCGACCGGACGGTCTCCGTGCTCGACACCGCCACGGACACCGTCGCCGCGACGGTCCCGGTCGGCACACGCCCGCTCGGCGTCACGGTCAACCCCTCCGGGACGCGCGTGTACGTCACGAACTCGGATGACGGCACGGTGTCGGTGCTCGACACCGCCACCAGGAGCGTCGTGGCGACGGTGGCCGTGGGAGCATCGCCAGCCGGGCTCGCGGTCGACCCGGCGGGGGCACGGGCGTACGTCTCGAACTCCGACGCGGGCACCGTCTCGGTGCTCGACACGGCCACCAACACCGTCGTGGCGACGGTGGCGGTGGGCGCGTCGCCGAGTGGCGTCGCGGTCAGCCCGGCCGGGACGCGGGTCTACGTCGCCGACGCGTGTGGGACCGACCCCGACTGCACCTCCTTCGACGGCCGCGTGTCCGTGATCGACACGGCGACGAACGCCGTCGTCGCCACCGTGCCGGTGGGCGCCTCGCCGGTCGGCGTCGCCGTCGCGCCCTCCGGCGGGCGGGTGTACGTGGCGAATCAGTGCGGGACGGACGTGAGCTGCGCCTTCGGAGGCGGCACCGTGTCGGCGATCGACACCACCACGAACACCGTCGTCGCCACGATCGCCGTCGGACAAGGTCCCGTCGCCTTCGGGCCGTTCATCGCCCCCGTCACCACGACCTCGACGACGACCCCCTTCCCTCCGACCTCGACCTCGACGACCGGCATCCCCGCCCCCACCCCGACCACGCTGCCCTGCAACGGGCCGCGCTGCGTCCTCGGCGCTGCACTCCGGAGTCCTGCCTGCGTCGGCCAGGCGGTGCCGTCGCGGCTCGCGACCCGGTTCGATCGAGCGACACGACTCGTCGAGCGGGCGACGAGCGTCACGCCGCGGCAAGCGAGGAAGCTGCTCAAGCAGGCGAGGAAGGCGCTCCGGCAGGGTGCGTCGGCGGCGACGACGGCCGCGAACGCGAAGCGGCCGCACATCGCTTCCGCCTGCGCGGCCGCCCTCGCGGACGCAGCCGGCCGGGTGGCAGCCGGCCTCCCGAAGTAAAAAAATCAGCGAACCGTTTGCTCGTTCGGGTCTTCTGGCGTATGGAGCCCCGTCCCCTGCAGCATGGTGCTCGTGCGGCGACATCGGCGCGCGATCGAGCTCGCGCTGCTCGCGCTCGTGGCCTACCTCGGCGCGCTCGGCGTCAGCACGGCCGTGCGTGGCGCGCTCGAGACGGCGCCGCCCGAGAGCCCGGACGCGAACACGGCGGCCGACGCGGGCACGCCCCCGCTGGCGCCGCTCGCGGCCTACGCGGTGATCGCGGAGCGCGACGTCTTCAACCCGCCGCACGGGACGGCGGCGCCGCGGAGCCACGGCGTCGCTGCCGGCCGCCTGCGACTCTGGGGCGTCGGCTTCCGGGGCGGCGAGGCCCGCGCCGTGATCGAGGACACGGCCAGCCACCGCCAGGAGCTCTACCGCGTGGGCGACTCGGTCGGGGGCGCGCGCCTCGCCGCGATCGACTGGGATCACGTGACTGTCGCCCGTCCCCAGGGCGAGGAGACGCTCGAGCTCGCCACCGCCGAGGGCCCGGCGGCGCCCCCGCCTGACCGCGGGCCGGCCGAAGCCGCCGCGGCAGGGCCGGCCGACGAGCACATCCGCCGGACGGCGGAGAACGCCTTCGTCGTCGACCGGCGGGAGATCACGGGCGCCGCCGACAACATGAGCGGGCTCCTGACGCAGCTCCGCGCCGTCGCCGAGGTGGCCGAAGGCCGGCCCGCCGGCTTCCGCCTGTTCGAGATCGCGGGCGGGAGCCTCTTCTCCCGGCTCGGCCTGCAGGATGGCGACGTCGTCCAGCGCGTGAACGGCACGGCGATCGGCGATCCGGCCGCGCTGCTCGGCTTCCTCCAGCGGCTGCGCACCGAGCCGCGCGTCGCCCTCGACATCGTACGGGGCGGCGTGCCGCGGACCCTCGTCTACGACCTCCGATGAGGCGCGTCGTCGCCGGCCTGCTCGTCCTCCTCGCCGCCGCCGCCCGCGGCGCCGACGACGCCACCATCGCGCTCAACTTCCAGGAGGTCGAGCTCCCCGTCCTCGCCAAGTTCGTGAGCGAGGTCACCGGACGGAACTTCATCGTCGACGACCGCGTGCGCGGCAAGGTGACGATCCTCTCGCCGACGCGCATCACGGCCGACGAGGCCTACGTCGTCTTCCAATCGGTGCTCCAGGTGAAGGGCTTCACCACCGTACCGAGCGGGAAGTTCGTGAAGATCGTGCCGGCGCGCGATGCGCTCGCCGCCGGCGCCCACGCCGCCGACGAGGTCGTGACCCGCATCCTGCCGCTCCGTCACGCCGACGCGGGGGCGCTCGTGCCGGTGCTCCAGCCCCTCGTCTCCAAGGACGGCCTGGTGACGCCGTATCCCGCGACCAACACGCTGGTGGTCGTCGATGCCGCGGCGAACGTCGAGCGCGTGGCCGGCCTCCTGCACGACCTCGACGCGCCGTCGAGCGAGCGCGCGGTCGAGATGGTCGCGCTCCGCTTTGCGCCTGCCGACGAGCTGGCGCTCCGCCTCCGCGAGGCCTTCGCCGGCGAGGCCCATGGCGGCCGCGGGCTCCGCGCCATTCCCGACCCGCGCACCAACACGCTGGTCCTGGTCGGCAGCGCCGACGAGGTGCGGCGCGCGCGCGCCGTCGCGGCGCGGCTCGACGCCGCGCCGCCGCCCGGCGCCACGCGGGTCAACGTCTACCCCCTGCGGTACGCCGACGCGCCGAGCCTCGTCCGCGTCCTCTCGCAGCTGGTCGGCGGCCCGGCGCCGCCGCCCGTGGAGGCACGCCCGCACGGCAGCTCGCTCGCGCGGAGCAGGATGGTCCGCACCGAGATGGCAGCGGGCTACGACGGCGGGCTCGGCGCACCGCCACCTGCCGCCGCCCCGCCGCCGCCGGAGGCCCAGCCCGCCTCGGCCGGCGCGGCGAGCGCCATCCCGCTCGAGGCCCCGGTGCGGATCACCGCCGATCCCGCGACCAACACCCTCATCGTCAGCGCGACCCCGGAGGACTGGGCGACGCTCCGCGGCGTCATCGAGAAGCTCGACGTGCGCCGCCGCCAGGTGTTCGTCGAGGCGATCATCCTCGAGGCGACGATCGACAAGCTGCGCTCGCTCGGCGTCGAGTTCCAGGCGGGCACGGGGCTCGACGGGCACCGCGGGCTCGCCCAGGCGAACCTCTCGCTGCCGCCGGGCGGTGCGCTCAGCGACCCGACGTCGCTCCCGGGCCTCATCCTCGCCGCGGCCAGCAACCACATGGTGACGCTGCCCGACGGGCGCCAGGTGCCGGCCCACACGGTGCTGCTCACGGCGCTCGAGACCGACACCGACGTGAACGTCCTCTCCGCGCCGAACATCGTCACCACCGACAACGAGGAGGCGGAGATCGTCGTCGGCCGCAACGTCCCCTTCGTGGCGAGCCGCGCCACCAGCGCCACCAACCTGCAGAACCTCTTCACCACCATCGAGCGCCACGACGTGGGCGTGATGCTGCGCATGACGCCGCAGATCACCGCCGACGACTTCGTCCGGCTGACGCTCTTCGAGGAGGTCTCGGACATCGACCCGACGTCGGTCGGCGATCCGACCCAGGTCGGGCCGACGACGACGGTCCGCACCGCCAGCACGGCGGTCGCGGCGCGCGACGGCCAGACGGTGGTCATCCTCGCCGACACGATCCGCCAGGACGAGCGCTCGGTCCCGTACCTCGGGAAGATCCCGGTCCTCGGCGCCCTCTTCCGCAAGCGCGACGGCCGGCGCATGAAGACCAACCTGCTCGTCTTCCTGACCCCGCACGTGATCTCCTCGGACGAGCAGATGGCCGACACCTCGCTCGAGCAGCGCGAGCGCATGCGTGCATCGATGCCGAAGGCGCTCGGCGGCCGCCGGGAGCTCGTCGGGCCGTCGTGGCAACCGCGGGGGCGCGAGCCGCGATGACCGCCCTCGAGGACGACGCCGCCGCGCGGCTCGCGATCCCCGCCGACGCCCTGGAGCGCGCCCGCACCCGGCGACGCGAGGGCGCGACGCTGGCCGAGGCGCTCGCCGACCTCGGCGCGGCCGACCCGGGCGCCTTCACCCGCGCCCTCGCCGACGCCGCGGCCCTGCCCTTCGCGGTGGCTGCGCCGGCGCTGCCGGCTCGCGACCTGCTCGACGTGCTGCCCATGCCGTACGCGCGGCGGCACCTCGTCCTGCCGCTCGCGCGCGGGCCGGCGGGGCTCGAGGTCGCGATCGCCGATCCCGGGGCGCTCGGCCCGCTCGACGACCTGCGACTCCTCTACGGCGCGCGAGTGTTGCCCGTGGTCGTCCCGCCGCCGGCGCTGCGCGACGCGATCACCCGCGCCTACGACGCCGCGGCGCGCTCCGCCGCCGACACCATGGAGGCGATCGAGGAAGAGCGCCTCGAGCTCGGTGAGACGTCCGAGGACGCGCTCGGCGAGCCGCTCGACCTCCTCGAGGCGGGCGACGAGGCACCGGTCATCCGGCTGGTGAACGCGCTCTTCTTCCAGGCCGTCAAGGACGGCGCCAGCGACATCCACGTCGAGCCCTACGAGCGCACCGTCACGGTGCGCTTCCGGGTGGACGGCCTGCTCCACGACGTGGTCTCTCCCCCTGCACACCTCCACGCGCGTCTCGTCTCCCGCCTGAAGATCATGGCGCGGCTCGACATCGCCGAGCGCCGGCTCCCGCAGGACGGCCGCATCCGCATCCGCGTCGCCGGCCGCGACGTCGACGTGCGCGTGTCGATCGCGCCGACGGCGTTCGGCGAGCGCGCCGTGCTCCGCCTCCTCGACCGCGCCGGGACGCCCCTCGAGCTCGAGCGTCTCGGACTCGCGCCCGCGCTGGAGGCGGCGATCGACCGGGTGCTCGGGCAGAGCCACGGCCTGCTCCTCGTCACCGGGCCGACCGGGAGCGGCAAGACGACCACGCTCTACGCCGCGCTCCGCCGGCTCGCCACCGGCGAGCGCAACATCCTCACCATCGAGGACCCGATCGAGTACCAGCTCGCCGGCATCGGGCAGATGCCGGTGAAGCCCGCGATCGGCCTCGATTTCGCCAGCGGCCTGCGGGCGATCCTGCGGCAGGATCCCGACGTCGTGCTGGTGGGCGAGATCCGCGACCGGGAGACGGTCGAGATCGCGCTCCGCGCGGCGCTGACCGGGCACCTCGTCTTCTCGACGCTGCACACCAACGACGCGCCCGGCGCCGTCACCCGCCTCCTCGACATGGAGGTCGAGCCGTTCCTCATCTCTTCGTCGGTCCTGGCGGTGCTGGCGCAGCGGCTCGTGCGGCTCCGCTGCACCGGCTGTGCCGGCACCGGCTGCGGCGTCTGCCTCGGCACCGGCTACCGCGGGCGCACGGCGATCCACGAGCTCCTGGTGGTCGACGACGCGATCCGGGCCCTCGTCATGGCCCGCGCCGATGCCGCCGCCATCCGCCGCCAGGCGATCGCCGCCGGCATGACGACGCTGCGGGAGGACGGGCTCGCCAAGGCGCGCGCCGGCCTCACGACCGAGGCCGAGGTGCTGCGCGTGACGCAGGACGATCGCTGATGCCCGTCTTCGCCTACCGTGGGCTCCGCCCCAGCGGCGGCGCCGAGTCGGGCGTCGTCGATGCGACGAGCACCCGCGGTGCCTGGCAGGCGCTGCGCGCGCGCGGCGTCTTTCCGACCGAGCTCCGGGCCGAGGCGGCGCGGGCGAGCGCGCCCGCCCGGCGGGTCGCGGCGGCGGAGCTGGCGGCCGCGACCCGCCAGCTCGCGACGCTCGTCGCCGCCAGTCTCCCGGTGGCCGAGGCGCTCGAGGTCGTGGCGGAGCAGGCGGCCGACCCGGTGCTCTGCCGGGCGCTCACGCTCGCGCGCATCCGCCTCGGCGAGGGCGAGCCGCTCGCCCGGGCGCTCGGCGCGAGCCCGCGCGTCTTCTCCGCGCTCTACTGCGATCTCGTACACGCGGGCGAGGCGAGCGGCGCACTGCCGACGGTCCTCGAACGGCTGGCGGAGCACACCGAGGCGACGGCGGCGCTGCGCGCTCGCCTGCGGGCCGCGCTGACCTATCCTCTGGTGATGACGGCCACCACCGCGCTGGTGCTCGCCTTCCTGCTCGTGTGGGTCGTGCCGCAGGTCGCCCAGCTCTTCGCCGACACGGGCACGCCGCTGCCGCTCGCGACGCGCGCGCTGCTCGGCCTGGTGAGCCTCGCCCGGGCCACGTGGTGGCTGGCGCTCCTCGTCGCGCTCGCCGGCGGCGTCGCGTGGCGTCGCTGGGCCGCAACCCCCGCAGGACGGGCCCGGATCGACGCCGGGCTCCTCCGGCTGCCGCTCGCGGGCCGGCTCATCGCACGGGCGGCCGTCGCGCGCTTCGCGCGCACGCTCGCGACGCTGGTTGCGAGCGGCGTGCCGCTCGAGGCGGCGCTCGACGTGGCGACGGCCGTGCTCGGCAATCGCACGCTGGTCGACGCCGCCGCGGCGGCGCGCGCGGCCGTCCGCCGCGGCGAGGCGCTCGCCCCGGCGCTCGGGCGGACGGGCGCCTTCCCCCCGCTCCTCGTCCGGCTGGCGGCGGTCGGCGAGCGAGGCGGGAGCCTCGCCACGTCGCTCGAGCGCGCGGCGCGGAGCTACGAGGCGGAGGTCGACACCGCCGTGTCGGCGGCGACGGCGCTCCTCGAGCCGGTCCTGATCGTCGCCATGGGCGGCGTCGTGCTGCTGCTCGTCGTCGCCGTGCTGGTACCGATCTTCGCGCTCAACCAGGTGGTGCGATGAGACGGGGCGGCGGCTTCACCCTCCTCGAGGTCATGGTCGTCGTCTTCATCCTCGGGCTCCTCGCCACCATCGTGGCTCCGAAGATCATGGGGCGCACGGACGACGCCCGCCGCGTCAAGGCGACGGCGGACATGAAGGGCATCGAGCAGGCGTTGAACCTCTACCGGCTGGACGGCGGCGGCTACCCGACCACCGAGCAGGGCCTCCAGGCCCTCGTGTCGCGGCCGACGACGCCGCCCGTCCCGCGCCAGTGGAACCCGAGCGGCTACCTCGAACGGGTGCCGCTCGACCCGTGGGGCAACGCCTACATATACGTGAGCGACGGGGCGCGTTTCACGCTCAAGTCGTACGGGGCGGACGGCGTGGAAGGGGGCGAGGGAAAGTTTGCGGACGTCGACAGCCGGGGCTGAGCGGGGGTTCACGCTTCTGGAGCTCGTCGTGACGCTGGCGGTCATCGCGCTGGGCGCCACGCTCGTGCTGCCGCGGCTCGGCGACGCGCGCGGCCTCGCGCTCGCCGCGGCGGCTCGCCGCCTCGCCGATACCGTCGCTTACGGGCGCGACCGCGCGATCCTCGGCGGACGGCCGATGCGTCTCGTCCTCGACCTCGACCGCGGGCGCTGGGAGCTCGGCACCCCGGGACGCGATCCGGCAACCGTCGTCCCGGACGCCTCGCCCACCGGACGCGGCGGGGTGCTGCCCGCCGGCGTTCGACTCGCGGCGGTGACCGCGGGGGGGACGCCGGCGGCGAGCGGGGGCATCGCCGCGCTCGACCTCGAGCCCGACGGCGACGCCTTGCCAGCGCGCATCGACCTGGCGGACGGCTCCGGGCGGCGGGCGGGCGTGGTCGTCCCTCCCGCCGGCGGCCGGCCGCGCGTCGAGGCGGAATGAGCACGCGCGGCTCGACGCTGCTCGAGGCGCTGGTCGCGCTCGCCATTGCCGCGCTGGTCCTGGCCGCGCTCTCGGGGGCGACGCTGCGGGCGCGCGCCGCGCACACGGACGCGACGGCGCGCGCCGACCGGCTCGGCGCCGGCCGGAGCGCGCTCCTCCGCCTGGCCGCCGAGCTCGAGGCGGCCCGCCGGCCCGGGACGGGAGAGCGCTTCGCCCTCGAGCCGCCGGCCGACGGGTCGCCGCCGTGGTGGTCGCTCAGCTTTCCGACGGGGGCGCGCGGTCCCGTCGCCGGCTCGGCGCCGGCGGGTGACACGAGCGTCGTCTCGTATCGGGTCGAGCCGGATCGAAATCGGCCGGGCGTCGGAACGCTCGTCCGGCGCGAGACGACGGTTCCCGTGCCCGCCTCCGAGGCGCCGGGCATCCCCGTCGTCGCCGGGCTGCGCGCGCTCCGCGTGCGCTGCCTCGACGGCGGCGGCTGGCACTCGGGCTGGCAGGCGGAGGACCTGCCGCGCGCGGTCGAGGTGGCGATCGCCCAGGACGACGGCCGCGGCGGGACGGAGGAGCTCGCGACGGCCGTCGCGCTCCAGGCGGCGACGCCCTAGCCATGCGAGTCCTGGGCATCGACGTCGGCGAGCGGGAGCTCCGCGTCGCACGCGCGGTGCGCACCTTCGGCGCGGTGCGGCTCGGAGCGGTCGAGCGGATCCCTTTCGCGGACCGCGGCGAGCTCGCCGGCGCGCTCGCGCAGCTCGCGGCCTGGCGGCCGCAGGCGGTTTTCACGGCGCTTCCCGCGGCGCTCGCGACGCATCGCATCTTCACGCTTCCCTTCCGCGACCGCCGGCGTCTCGCCGCCACCGCGCCGCTCGAGCTGCTCGGGCAGCTTCCCGTCGCACCCGAGGACCCGGTGATCGCCTTCGAAGCGCTGGCGCGCACCGAGGCCGGCGCCACGGTGCTCGCGGCGGTGGCGCGGCGGACCGACGTCGAGGCCTGTGTCGAGCCGCTCGTTGCGGCGGACCTCGCGCCGGCACGGCTGGACCTCGCACCGCTACCGGCCTGGGGGCTCGTGCCGGACACCGCCGGCGACACGGCGCTCGTGCTCGCCGACGGCGCCCGAAGCGCCCTCTCGCTCCGGCGCGACGGGCGCATCGTCGCGCTCCGCGCGCTCGGCGCGCCGGCGACGGAGCCCGCCGCGCTGGCCGCCGAGGTGCGCTGGAACCTCGCCGCGCTCGGCGGCGCCCCGCCCACGATCGCCGCAGCCGGTCCCGACGCGGTCCCCGTCGCCGCGGCGCTCGGGGCCGTTCCGCTGCGCGAGCTGGCTGCGACCACCGCCGACACGGAGGCGTGCGCGGTGGCCGTGGGGCTCGTCGCGGGGGGGCGGCACGGGGTCGCCTTCGACGTCGGCCCCGGCGCGCGGGGCACCTCGCTCCGGCCGATCGCCGCGCTCGCGCTGCTCGCGCTCGTGCTCGGTGTCGTCGACCTCGGCATCGTCCGCCACGACCTCTCGCACCGCGACGCCGCGCTCCGCGCCGCCATCGAGCACGCGGCGAGCGAGGCTCTCCCCGGAGCGCGGCTGGTCGCGCCGCAAGCGCAGCTCGAGGCCGCCGTGGCCAGCGCGCTGCGCCAGCGGACACGGCTCGGCGACGGCACGGGCGTGCTCGAGGTCCTGCGCGAGCTCTCGACCCGCGTGACGGTCGGCCTGGATCTGGACCAGCTCACCATCGACGCCGACGCCGTCGACCTCCGCGGCCGCGCGGCCAGCTTCGAAACGGTCGAGACGCTGCGCCGCACCCTCGCCGACGCGCCCTTCCTCACCGAGGTGACGGCCGACGAGACCCGGGCGACGGTGGACGGCCGCGGGGTCGAGTTCAGGCTGCGCGCCGTCCGCCGCCCGGCGGGAGCGAGCTCGTGACGGACCGGGTGGTCGCCTGGCTCGCCGGACGCTCCGGACGCGAGCGGAGCCTCCTCGCGGTGGCGGCAGCGAGCGCCGTCGTCCTGGCGCTCACGCTCGCCGTGCTCGCGGTCCACGACGACCTCGCGGCGCTCCGCCGGCAGGTCGCGGCCCACGAGCGCGAGCTGGCCGGGGTCAGGGCCCTCGCCCGGCGGCTGGCCGCGGGCCGACCGGCACGCGCGGCGAGCGACGACGCCCCGCTGCTCGCCGACGTGCAGGAGGCGACCGACCGCGTCGTCGGCCGCGGCCGCATCGCGAGCCTGACGCCGGCGTCGGGCCCGGCCGCGGACGGCTTCGCAGAGGAGCGCGTCGCGCTTCGCCTGAGCGACGCGGCGCTGGCCGAGGTGGTGGGCCTGCTGCACGCCCTCGAGACGGCGGCGCACGTCGTGCGCCTCGACCTCCGCAAGCATCCCGACGATCCCGCCCGCTTCGAGGCCACCGTCGAGGTCGCGCGGCTGCGGGCCGCGTCGTGAGCCGGCGGAGGCTCGGGGGGGCGGCGCTCGCCGCCGTCCTGCTCGCGTTCTTCCTCTTCGTTCTCTTTCCGGCCGACGCCGTCGTCCGCGCGGTGCTCGCGCGGGCCACTCCTCCGGGCTGGCCCGCCGTCGTGTTTCGCCGCGCCGCGCTCCGTCCGACCGGCCTCGTCCTCGAGGACGTCTCGCTGCGGGGACGGGATGGCGCCGGGCTGGCCCGGGCCGAGCGCGTTCATCTCCGCCCGTCGCTCGTCGGTCTCTGGCGCAACGGCATCGGGCTCCCGTGGCACGTCGAGGCGGTGGCCTGCGGTGGCGACGGCGTCGCGACAGTGACCGGCGAGCGGGCGCCGTCGGCGGTGACGCTCACCTGGGACGGCATCGACCTCGCGGCCTGCCCGCCGCTCGCGCTGGCCGCCGGCGCGCTCGCGGGCCGCGCCACGATGACGGCGCGCATCCAGTTCGCCCCGCCCGTCGGCGAGGGGACGGTCGAGGTCCGTGCCGGCGAGTGGCGGAGCGCGGCGGGCCCGCTGCTTGCCGTCGGCACGCTGCACGCCGAACGCGCCTCGCTCGGCTGGCGGCTCGTCGGCGACCGGGTGGCCGTCACGTCGCTCGAGCTGCATGGTCCGGAGGTGTCGGCCGAGGGCGAGGGCGTGGTGCAACTCGCGGCGCCGCTCGAAGCGAGTGGACTCGACCTCCGTCTGGCGGTCGCGGCGGCGGCCAATGCGCCGGACCACGTGCGCGCGCTCCTCGGTCTCCTCCCGGCGCCGGCGGGGGACGCGGCGAGTCCACGGCGGCTGCTCGTCGCCGGCACCGTCGCGAGCCCTCGGGTCTTTGCCCGCTGAGCGATGCGGCGCCGACGCGGCCTGACGCTCCTCGAGGTGGTGGTGGCGCTCGCCGTGCTCGCCGTCGGCGTGACGGCGCTCCAGCGGCTGCTCGCCACCAGCGTGCGCGGCATCGCGACCGACGTGCGGCTGACCGAGGCCACGCTCCTCGCGCGAAGCCTCCTCGCCGAGGCCGAGGTCCGGACCCCGGAGGCCGGCCACGTGGAAGGCGAGCGGCCCGGCGCGTTGCACTATACCCGCGACACCTCGGCGACCGCCCACCCGGGGCTGCGCGAGGTACGCGTGCGGGTCTCGTGGGAGGCCGGTCAGGCATGCGAGCTGGTGGAGATGGTGCGTGTCCCGTCGCGGTGAGCGTGGCGTCGCCCTCCTCGCGGCGGTCGCCGGGCTCGCGGTGCTGAGCGTGCTCGCGGTGGGCCTCGCGCACACCAGCGCCGTCGACCAGCACCTCGCGCGCAACGCGCTGGCGGCCGTGCAGGCGGACGCGCTCGCGCGCTCGGGCGTGGCCGCCGCGGCGGTGTTTCTGACCGAGCGCGATCCGGACGCCGTCGACTGGCCGCGGGCGCCGTGGGCGCAGGGTTCGGGCCGCCAGCCGCTCGGCGCCGGCTGGGTCGAGGTGACGGTCGAGGACGAGGCGCGGCGTCTCCCGCTCGGCGTGCCCGAGCTGGCCGACGCCGTGCCCCGGCTCTTTCGGCTGCTCGGCCTCGACGACCCCGCGCTCGCCGACGCGCTCCTCGACTGGACCGACCCGGACGACAACTCCCGCCCGCTCGGCGCCGAGCGCGCGTACTATCTCGGCCTCATCCCTCCGTACGCCCCGCGGAACGCGCCGCTCGCCAGCGTCGGCGAGCTGGCCCTGGTACGCGGTTTCACGGCCCCGATCGTGGCGCGTCTCCGACCGTACGTGACCATCGCCAGCGAGGCGCGTGTCAACCCGAACACCGCGTCGCGCGAGGTGCTGCTCGCGGTCGTGGAGGACGCCACAATCGCCGAGCGCCTACTCTCCGCCCGCGCCGAGGCGGCGATCGACCCCGAGAAGGACCTCGCCACCGTCCTGCCCGGCGCCACCCCCGAGGCCCGCGACGCCCTCCGCGCCCGCCTCACCGCCCGCGGCAACTACTACACCGTCCGCGCCCTCGCCGGCGTCGCCGACCTCCAACGCGCCGCCGAAGCGACCGTCTTCGCCCCCGCCGGCACCTCCGCCGAACTGATCGCCTGGCGCCCAATCCGCCCATAGAGAGAGCGGACAACGTGGCCCTGCTGCGAGTGATCCGGGCGCGGGTCCGGCGTAGTCACGCCGCGCAAGGCGGGAAGGGGTGCCGCCGTGGCGACCTCCGCAGCTCCCGCGCGCGCCCGCAGCTTCGGGGGGACGCTACGATCTACGAGTCGCGCGTGGAGCGACCGGGAGCCGCGGCGGCACCCCTGCCCGCCACCCCGCTGCCGACTACCCCCCGATCCGCGCCCGGATCACTCGCAGCAGCGCCGCGTTGTCCGAATGGCCCGTCATGCGCGCCGTCACCCGTCCGCGCAGCGGGCGGCCGAGCAGGTAGAAGTCGCCGAAGATGTCGAGGATCTTGTGGCGTACGAACTCGTCGGGAAAGCGCAGCGGCGCGTTCACCACGCCGTCGGGGCCGACCAGGATACAGTTGTTCAGCCGGCCCCCGCTCGCCAGCCCCATCTGCTCGAGCGTCTCGATCTCCTTGACGAAGCCGAAGGTCCGCGCCGGGGCGATCTCCCGCCGGAAGGCGTCGACGTCGGTGAAGCGAAACTCGAAGGTCTGCCGCCCGATGGGTGCCGGGTAGTCGAGCGTGTAGTGCACCTCGAACGCATCCGCCGGCTCGATCGCGATTCCCTTCGCGCCGTTCCCCTCCGGCGCCAGCGCATGCACGCGGTCGATCACCAGCTCCTCGACCGTTGCCGGCTGCTCGACGACACCGCCCTCCTCGAGGAGCGCGCAGAGCTCCACCGCCGAGCCGTCGAGGATCGGCACCTCGCCCTGCATCTTCACGAGGACGTTCGTGATGCCGTAGGCGTGGAGCGCGGCCATCAGGTGCTCGACCGTCTTCGCCACCATGCCCCCGCGGGCGAGCGTGGTGGCGTAGTCGGTCGAATCGACGTGATCGATCAGTGCCGGCACGGTCTCGCCCGACGAGATGTTGCCGAAGTGGATGCCGCTGCCGGGTGGCAGGGGCTGCAGGATGAGGCCCGTGCGCACCCCCGTGTGGAGGCCCTGTCCGTTCACGACGACGCTGCGCGCGATGGTCCGCTGCGGCAGGCGGCGAGCGGGCGCCGCAGCCGCCGACGGCCCGGTGCCGTCGCGGTCGACCGATACGTTCCCTTCGCCGAGCGCCCGGCTGACCACCTGGAGCAGCGCGTCCAGCTGGAAGGGCTTCTCCAGGAAGTCGTAGGCCCCCAGCCGGATCACGCGCACCGCGGTCTCGATCGTGCCATGGCCCGAGATGACGATGATCGGGAGGTGCGGCGCGTGCGACCGCATGCGCTCGACGAGCTCGATGCCGTCCACCTCCGGCATCCACACGTCGACGATCGCCAGCCGGGGCTCGACGTGCTCGAGGAGCTCGAGCGCGCGACGACCGTCGGCCGCCTCGACGACGTCGAACCCTTCGTCGGCGAGGACACCGCGCAGCGTGCAGCGGATCTTCTCCTCGTCGTCGACTACCAGGATCGTCTCGGACATCGTGCCGCCCTCTCTTCCCTCACGCGCCGTAGGCGCCGAGCCGCGCGCGCGCCGCCAGCTGGGCCGCCTGCTGCCGGACGGGGAACTCCATGATGAACCGGCTGCCGCGCGGTAGATTGTCGCGCGCCCGGATGAACCCGTTGTGGTCGGCCACGATGGCCGAGACGATCGCCAGGCCGAGGCCCGTCCCCTCGCGCTTGGTCGAGAAGTAAGGCTCGAAGAGCCGCGCCTTGACCTCGGCCGTCATGCCGTCGCCGTTGTCGGCGATCTCGAGGCGGACGATACCGAGCCGCGAGACGTACGTGGTCCGGAGCTCGACGCGCCCGCGCTCGCCGGGCGCGACCGTGCGCCGCCCCGCGCATGCGGCGACGGCGTTGTCGAGCACGTTGATGACGGCGCGCTTCACCCCCTCGCGGTCGAGCTCGAGCTCCGGCAGGTCCGGCTCGGGGGTGAAGACGAAATCGAGCTCGCGGTGCCCCTCGCGGAAGAGCACCAGCGCCTCCTCGACCAGCGCGTTGAGGTCGTGCGGCGTGTGCTGGCCGGCGGGCATGCGCGCGAAGGTCGAGAACTCGTTCACCAGCGCCTTCAGCTCCTCGACCTGCTGGACGATCGTACGCGTGCACTCGTCGAACACCGCGCCGCCGTCCCGGAGCTGACCCGCATAGCGCCGGCGCAGGCGCTGCGCCGAGAGCTGGATCGGCGTCAGCGGATTCTTGATCTCGTGCGCGATCCGGCGGGCGACTTCGCGCCAGGCTTCCATCCGCTGCACGCGGAGGAGATGCGTCACTTCCTCCAGGAACAGGACGAGACCCCCCGGGCTGCCCGTGTCGTCGAGGAGGCGGGTGCCGGTGAGCAGCACCGCCACCTCGTGGCCGTCGCGCTGGAGCCGCATCTGACGCTCGACCGTCGCGCTGCGATCGAGCGGGTCGTCGAGGCGGGACGTCGGTGGCGCGAACGTGACGGCGTAGGGCGGCCCGTCCGTCCCGTTGGCGAGAAGGCCGGCGCTCAGCTGGCGGATCTCGGCGTACGGCTCCCCGGCGAGCACCTCATCGAGCGGCCGCCAGATGCACGCCGCGGCCCGCACGCCGAGCAGCGTCTCCGCGGGCCTTCGGCGTCCGTCGAGATGACGCCGGCGGTGATGTTGGCGAGCAGGATCTCGAGGTAGCGCCGGCGCGAGTCGAGCTCCGTGCGGCTCGTCTTCAGCTCGGCGGTCATGCGGTTGAAGGCGGTGACGAGCGTACCGATCTCGTCGTGGCCCTCGCCCGGGATGCGCTGGTCGAGGTCGCCCTGGGCGACCGCGCGCGTACCTTCCGCCAGCCGCTGGATCGGCACGGTGATCCGGCGCGCGATGTAGAAGCCGACCCAGGTGGCGGCGAAGAGCACGACGACGGTCGCGAGGCCGAGCGTGATCGTGTAGGCGGTTTTGATGGGCTGCCGCTGCACCTTCAGGCGCACGTACTCGTCGTAGGCGCGGCTGATCTCCTCGCGACGCTTGGCGACGCTGTTCGGCACGTAGGTGTCGACGACGACCACCGCCACCGCCCGCCCGTCCACCAGCACGGGCACGGCGGCGCGAATCATGTCCGCCTCGCCGGCGGCATCGACGACGGTCGCCTCCAGCCCTTCGCCCACGCGACGGACGAGGTCGGACCACGGCACGAGCCCGATCCCGCCGGGCAGCTCGCTGCGCCGGCTGCGCGCGATCGCCTGGCCGCGCGCGAACACCTCGACGACGTCGAGCTGATACTCGGCGCGCCGCTGCTCGACGAAGCGCTTGAGCGCGTCGCGGCGCTCGGGCGCGAGCAGCCCCTCGGCGTAGAGCCGCTCGGCGAGCCCCCGGGCGAAGCCGCGCGCCGTCTCGCCGAGCCCCCGGTAGTACGTCTGCGCGACCTCGCGCGAGCCCGCGAGCGAGCTCTCCACCTGCTCGTTGAACCAGCGCTCGATCGAGTTGCCGACGAAGACGAGCGCCACGAGGAAGAGAAGCGTCGCCGGCAGCAGCGCGACACCCACGAACGCGCCCACCAGCCGGGTGCGCAGATGAGCGCCGGCGATGCGCCGCCGGCGCTCGAAGATGAGCTTCACGATGTTCCTGCCGACCAGGAAGACGAGCAGGATCAGCAGGATCATGTTCAGGTTGATGAGCACCACGAGCACCGCGTTGGTGCCCACCGACCCGGTGCCCGGAGACTGCGGCAGGTGGAACTCGAAGATGGCGAAGAGCACGACCGCGAGGGCGGTCGCGACGATGATCAGCCCTTCCAGACGTCGCCGGCGAGACTCGGGCGGGGCCGCCTGCCCAGGCGGCGGCGAGTCGGGCGAGCCGGGCATGGATCCGCCGGATGATAGGGACAACGGGAGACGAAGGCAAGACCGCTCCTTCTGGCCCAACACGGCAACAAAGCTCAAGAAAATGCGTGAAATCCGGCCCGGGACCGCCGGGTGCGCGCCTTCGCCCTCGCGGCCGCTACCGGCGCCCGAAGAGATTCAGGATGAGCGTCAAGATGACGCTCACCACCACGCAGGTGAGCAGCGGGAAGTAGAAGGTGAACGTACCCCGTCGGATCAGGATGTCGCCCGGCAGCCGCCCGAGCCAGGGAATGCGGGGCGCGAGCACCAGAAGCACGCCGACGAGAACCGCCGCGGCACCGAGGATGATCAGAAGGCGCCCCAGATCGTGCATAATGCCCACCATGCCCCACCCGCCGAGCGGCGAAAAGCACCGGGACATCGTACGGGCCTCCTTCGATAAGCAGGCCGTCGAGTTCTCCGCGAGCCCGGTCATGACCGACGCGGGCGCCCTCGCGCGGCTGGTTGCGTGGGGCCGGGTCACCGGCACCGAGCGGGTGCTCGACGTCGCGTGCGGGCCGGGGCTGGTCGCGGCGGCCTTCTCGCCTCACGTGGCGAGCGTCATCGGTGTCGATCTCACGCCGGCCATGCTGGCGCGCGGCACGGCGATCGTAAGGGAGCGCGGCATCGCGAACGTCGCCTTCGCGCTGGCCGACGTGGAGCGCTTAGCCTTCCCCGATGGACGCTTCGACCGCGTCGTCTCGCGCCGCGCGTTCCACCACTTCCCCGACCCGGCGCGGGTCCTCGCGGAGACGGCGCGGGTCTGCAGGCCGGGCGGCGCGGTCGTGATCGAGGATCAGGCGCCGCCCGCGGATCCTCTCGCCGCCGAGGCGATGACCACGATAGACCGTCTGCGCGACCCGTCACACACGCGCGCCGTCGCTCCGGGCGCGTGGGAGGCACTCTGCGCGGCGAGCGGGCTCGAGCTCGAGCGCGTGTGGCAGTCATCGCTCGAGCTCGACTTCGACGAGTGGATCACGCGGGCGCACCCGGAGCCGGCCGATGGGGCGCGGGCGCGGGAGATGCTGGAAAGCGCTGCCCGTGGAGAAATTCCGGGACTCGACGCCTGGCACGTCGGCGACACGCTCCGCTTCACGGTTGGACTGCAGCTCGTTCGCGCGTGGAGGAAATGACAGCTCGGGCCGTCCTTCACGGACGGCCCGAGCTCGGGGATGCCGGCGGCCGCGTGGCGCGCGGCCCACGGTGACTACTGGACGTTCGCCGTCTCGGAGGCGTCGGCGTTCAAGGTGAAGGTACAGGTCGGGGTCTTGTTGGCGCCGCTGCTGCACGCGCCCGACCAGATCACGGATCGGCCGTTGGTGACGCTGAGCGTGATCCTGGTCCCGGGCGCGAAGGGGGCGGAGCCGGTGGTGCCGACCGGGACGCTCAGGCCGGCCGGCGTGGAGAGGACGGTCTCGCCGGCGCGGCCGGTGGCCGTCAGGCGGAGCGTCGGGCCGCAGACGTTGGCGATTCCACCGCCGCCGCAGATCTGCGGCGCGGTGCAGGTGCCGCAGGTGAGCGTGCCCCCGCAGCCGTCGAGGATCGTGCCGCAGTTCTTTCCCTGGGCTGCGCAGGTCGTGGGCGTGCAGGTGCAGCCGGGAATGGGGGTGCCGACGCACGCCCCGCCGGCGCACGCGTCGCCGGAGGTGCAGGGATTGCCGTCGTTGCAGGGCAGGCTGTTCGGCGTGTGCACGCAGCCGGTCGCTGGGTCGCACGAGTCATCGGTGCAGACGTTGCCGTCGTTGCAGCCGAGCGCCGGCCCGCCGACGCAGACGCCCGCCGTGCAGACGTCGGCGGTCGTGCAGGCGTTGCCGTCGTTGCAGAGCGCCATGTTCGGCGTGGCCACACACGCGGCGGCGCCGTTGCACGCGGTGCTGATGCACGCGTTGGGGTTCGGGTTGGGGCACGGGCTCCCCGCCGGCTCGAACTTGCAGGTGGCCGAGCAGCAGTCGCCGTTCAGGGTATTGCCGTCGTCGCACTGCTCGCCGAGGTCGACGATGCCGTTGCCGCAGGTCTGCGCGACCTTCCCGATGATCGTGGAGAACAGGTTCGTTGAGATGCCGCCCGCCGGCAGTCCGGGGCCGACGACGCGGAAGAGGTTCTGGCCACAGTTGCTGCCGGTCACGGTCTGCGGCGCCGCGGGGTTGCCGATCGTGCCCGGGGGCGGCGGCACGGGGCCGGTCGCGAACCGCAGGAACGGCCCCACCCGACCGAGGGTGATCGGCGTCCCGAACGCGAGCGCCGCTCCCCCGATGCCCACGGGAATGGGCGGGCTGTCCTGGGTGAAGTTGACCGTGCCGAGGGCATCGGCCTGGAGCACGTCCACGCCGTAGGGGTGCGTCACCGTGTAGGTGCCGCCGGGAGTGACGCCGAAGACGCGGACCCTGATGCGGCTGAAGACCACCTGGTCGCCCGGGAGCGCCACGTTGCCGTTGGCAAAGGAGCCCTCCAGGGCGGCCACGTACAGCGCGCTGACGGTCCCGACGGTCATCTTGCTGATGGCGCGCGAGTAGAAGAGCTCGACCGGGAAGTTGTCCGGGAAGGAGAGCGGGAGGGCGGGATTCGGCAGGACGAAGCCGGGGCCGCCACAGACGGCGTCCAGGCAGGGCGCCAAAGCGAGCGCGGTCGAGTCCTGGTAGTACATCGGGAACCCGTTCGCGGGGTCGATCGGGCCGAAACCCGCGAGGCGGATGAAACACGGGGGCGGCGCGACGGGCGCCCGGGCGGGCCTTTTCGCGGCCTCCGAACGCGACGCGACTACAGCTAGAATAATCGCCAGACAGCTCACACCAAACCTGATCCTCGACTTCATCGATCGTCTCCTTCCGCGCGGGTTTTGGGTCGCGCACTCAAGAGAGCCCTCGGCAGGCGAGAGGGACCAAGTCCGCACCCCGCGCAGAGGCGTCGGGGCACGCAGGCAGTGAGGTGGTCGCAGCGCCACAGACTGCCCTGCTGAACTTGCTGTCGATCTTGCATCGGAGGGTTGCATACGGAGCTCTTGGCATTCGACCGGGGCGGACTCTACGGAGACTGACGAGGCGCACACAATTGGGAAGTGCCCGGGTGCGAGGTGTCGCTCTCCCGCAGCCGCGCTTGATCGCCTGCGGACCAACGCGGTCGTCGTGGCGGCGTTCGACCTCCGGTCCCGCAATGGGCTGCGAACGCTCACGCGGAAAACTCCAGAGCGCCGAGGGCGCCCTGGGGGGTCACACAGCAGCTAGCCTGCAGCTAGCCTGGGGTTCGCGTGGTCTCGAGAAAGGTCACGATCGCGGACGGGCTCGGATGAGCCGCCGCATCGCGCAGGCCCTACAGCAGCTTCTGCTGCGCCGCCGGCGCCGCCACCCGCCGGCCGAAGTGCGCGTAGGCGAGCGCCGTCGCGACACGCCCCTTCGGCGTGCGCGCGAGGAAGCCCTCCTGGATCAAGAAAGGCTCGTAGACATCCTCGATCGTGTCGCGCTCCTCGCCGACGGCGGCGGCAAGCGTGTCGATTCCCACCGGGCCGCCGCCGAACTTGTCGACGATGGTGAGGAGCAGGGCACGGTCCATTTTGTCGAAGCCGGCCTCGTCGACGTCGAGCAGCGCGAGGGCGTCGCGCGCGACGGTGCGCGTGATCTTCCCCTGGGCGCGCACCTCGGCGAAGTCGCGCACGCGGCGCAGCAGCCGGTTCGCGATGCGCGGCGTGCCGCGCGCGCGGCCCGCGAGCTCCGCCGCGCCGTCGTCGTCCAGGGCGACGCCGAGGATCGTCGCCGAGCGGCGGAGAATCCGCTGGAGGTCCTCGCGCCCGTAGAAGTCGAGCCGGAACGTCGCCCCGAAGCGATCGCGGAGCGCCGAGGTGAGGAGGCCGGCACGCGTCGTGGCGCCGATCAGGCAGAAGGGCCTGAGGGGCAGCTTGATCGAGCGGGCGGTCGGTCCCTGCCCGACCACCAGGTCGAGCTGGAAGTCCTCCATCGCGGGATAGAGCGTCTCCTCGACGACGTGGTTCAGGCGATGGATCTCGTCGACGAAGAAGACGTGCCCGCGCTCGAGGTTGGTGAGGATCGCGGCCAGGTCGCCCGGCCGCTCGAGGACCGGCCCGGCGGTGGGACGGATCGCGACGCCGAGCTCGTTGGCGATGACGTGCGCGAGCGACGTCTTGCCGAGCCCGGGCGGCCCGTAGAGCAGGACGTGATCGAGAACGTCGCCGCGCGAGCGCGCAGCGGCGATCTGCACGCGCAGGTTCTCGCGGATCGACTCCTGGCCGATGTAGTCGTCGAGCGTGCGCGGCCGGAGCGGCGTCTCGACGACGAGGTCGTCCTCGACGGGCTCGGGGGCGACGGGGCTCGGCCAGCGCATCAGACGCTGGGGGCCCGTGCGGTGCTCGCGCGCTGGCGCGCGCTCCGCTCCTCCGATGCCCCCAGACCCCCTCGGCCGGCTCGGCGCCTCTCGGCGCCGGCCTCCCTCTCATTCGTGCTCATTCGTGCTCATTCGTGCTCATTCGTGCTCATTCGCGCTCATTCGTGCTCGTTCGCGATCGTTCGCGCCCATGCTGCGCATGCGCGCTCAGCCACCCAGTCCTTGAAGGGCGCCGCGGATCACTTCCTCGAGCGGGGCGCCGGAGCGGCCGGCCTTGTCGACGGCGCGCTCGGCCTCGGGACGCTTGTAGCCGAGGTTGACCAGCGCCGAGACCGCCTCGTCGAGAATGCCGTCCGCGGCGGGCCGGGCTCGCGCTGGCGCCTCCGCCGCGAGGAGCGCGGCGGGCTCGCGGCATTCGACGACGATCCGCTCCGCATACTTCTTGCCGACGCCGGCGATCGTCTGCAGGCGGGCGGCGTCGCCGGCGGCGATCGTCGCGGCGAGCGCCGGAAGCGGCATCCCGGAGAGAACGACGAGCGCGGTGCGCGGCCCGAGCCCCTTCACCTTGCGCAGCAGGTGAAAGAGCGCACGCTCACGCTCGGAGAGGAAGCCGATGAGCTCGATCGCGTCCTCGCGCACCTCGGTGTGGATGAGAAGCCGCACGGGGACGCCCGCCGGGGGCAGGTCGGCGAAGGTCTGGAGCGAGACGTGGACGGCATAGCCGACGCCGCCGACGTCGACGACGAGGCGCTCGGGAGACTTCTCGGCGAGGGTGCCGGCGAGCGCAGCGATCAATCAACACCCTCCGCGGCTCCGCCGCTCCGGGCCACACCCTCCGCGGCCGTGCCGCTCCGGGCCACACCCTCCGCGGCCGTGCCGCTCCGGGCCACACCCTCCGCGGCCGTGCCGCTCCGGGCCACACCCTACCCTCCGCGCCTCCGCCGCTCCGGGCCACACCCTCCGCGGCCGTGCCGCTCCGGGCCACACCCTCCGCGGCCGTGCCGCTCCGGGCCACACCCTCCGCGGCCGTGCCGCTCCGCGCGGAACCGTCCCTGGCCGTGCCGCTCCGGGCGGCTCCATCGGCTTTCAGCGCGGCGGCGACCCGGCGGAGGAGCGGCGCCCGGTCGAGGTGGCAGAGGGCGAGCGCGAGCGCGTCGGCGGCGTCGAGCGAGAGCCCGGGGCCGATACCCAGACGCGTCGAGACCCCGCGCCGGATGGACGACTTGTCGGCGCCGCCGTGGCCGACGGTCGCGAGCTTCACCTCGGCGGGCGTGTACTCGTGGAGGGCCGTTCCCGCCGCGGCGACGGCCGCGAGCACGGCGCCGCGCGCCTCGCCGAGCCGGAGCGCGCTCTGCACGTTGCGCGCCACGAAGGCGCGTTCGACCGCCACCACGCCCGGGGCCCATCGGCCGAGCAGGCGCACGCACTCGGCGTGGAGCAGAGCCAGCCGGACCGCCAGCGCACCGCGACAGCCGAGCGCGATCGTCCCGCTCGCCACGTGGCGGAGCCCTGGACCGCGCTCCTCCACCACGCCCCAGCCCGTCACCCGGCTACCGGGGTCGATGCCGAGCACCCGCAGCCGCCCCTCCTCCCATCACGCCGACAGCCGCTCCAGCTCCTCCGTGGCGATGTCCATGTTCGAGGACACCGACTGGACGTCGTCGTGATCCTCGAGCGCCTCGAGCAGCCGCACCATGTGCTCGGCGTTCTTTCCGGAGATCGCCACCGTCGACTGCGGCATCATCGTGACCTCGGCCGAGGCGAGCGCGACACCGATCTTCTCGAGCGCCGTCTTGACCGCGTCGAACCGGTCGGGGGCCGTGACCACCTCGAGGATGTCGCCCGACTCACGGACGTCGTCCGCGCCCGCGTCGAGCGCCACCTCCATGACGCGATCCTCGTCGACGCCGGCGCGCTCGACAGTGATGAGGCCGCACTTCTGGAACATCCAGGCCACCGAGCCCGACGCACCGAGGTTGCCACCGAACTTCTGGAAGGCGCTGCGAACGTCGGCGACGGTGCGATTGCGGTTGTCGGTCAGCGCGTGGACGATGATCGCGACGCCGCCTGGACCGTAGCCCTCGTAGCTCACTTCCTCGTAGGTGACGCCCTCGAGCTCGCCCGTGCCCTTCTTGATCGCCCGCTCGATGTTGTCGGTCGGCATGCTGTTCTGCCGGGCCGTCAGCACCGCGGTCCTGAGGCGCGGGTTGGCGTTGACGTCGCCGCCACCCATGCGGGCGGCGACGGTGATCTCCTTGATGAACTTCGTGAAGAGCTTCCCGCGCCGGGCATCCTTCAGAGCCTTCTTGTGCTTGATCGAGCTCCACTTGGAATGGCCGGACATGGGACCTGCGCCGTGGTTACCACAAGGCCCCAGGGGAGTAAACGTGAAGTCCTTCGTTGCCTTGAGCAGGCGCCGCGCTCCCGACATAATGCCGCGCCGGGGATGCGGGGGCCGTGGTGGGGTGGAGTGGTCGTGTCGCTGCTGGCGGGATGTGCGCTTCCTCGCGCCAGGCCGCCTGCACCACCGCCGGTGGTCGACGGCATCCAGGTGGGGATCGCGTCGTGGTACGGTCCGGGCTTCCACGGCAACCGCACTGCCAATGGCGAGATCTACGACCAGTTCGAGCTGACGGCCGCCCACCCGTCGCTGCCGCTCGGGACCCGCGTCGTGGTGACCAATCTCTCGAACGGTCGCTCGGTCGAGGTGCGCATCAACGACCGCGGTCCGTTCGTCGGCGGGCGCGCGATCGATCTCTCCTATGCCGCAGCACGCGTGCTGCACATGGTCGGGCCGGGCACGGCGCGTGTCCGGATCGACGCGCTCGCGTCCGCGATGCGCGTGGCCGAGCGGAGCGTCACGCTGGTGCCACCGCCAGCGCGAGACCTGCCCGCCGCACGCTATCTCGTCCAGGTTGCGTCGCTGTCGGATTCGGCTCGCGCCGAGCACCTCCGGCGCATCCTCGGCGCCCGCTTTCCGGACGCGCACGTGGCTCTCCTCGAGACGGCCGACAGCCGTTACTACCGGGTGGTGATCGGCCCCTATCCGCTGCGCGGCGTCGCCGTGGCGCGCGGCGAGCTGGTCAACCGGCTCGGCTACCCGGCGGTGATCATGGAGGATCCCCCTCCCTGACCCGTGGCACCGCGCTGCTCGCCGTCGCGCTCGTCGCCGGCTGCAGCCGTGGCCGGCTCGTGCACGACGGACAGGTCGACGCGGGCGCGCTCGCCGCGGTCGTGCGCGACCTTCCCGCCGTGCGCGGCCTCCACTTCCTCCGCCCCGTGCCGGCCCTGGCGCTTCGACCCGACGAGGTCGCGGCCTGGGTGCGCCGCGACATCGAGCTCTCGTATCCCGGGGACGACCTCGACCGCGTCTCGACGGTGTACGGCCGTCTCGGGCTCCTGCCTGCGGGCCTGTCGCTGCGCGCCGCCATCGAGGAGCTCTACCGTGGACAGGTCGCCGCCTTCTACGACCCTCGTTCGAAGCAGCTCGTGCTCGCGACTGAGGCGCTCCGCGCCGGTGGGCTGGCGGTGCGCATCCTGTCGCTGCTCATCGGCCGCGACCTGGTCGGTGAGCTGCTCGTCGCGCACGAGTTGACCCACGCCCTCCAGGATCAGCGCTGGGGTCTCCCCACCGACCCCGAGCCGCTGGTGGACTCGCACAGCGACCGGGTGCTGGCCCGTCGCGCGCTCCTCGAGGGCGACGCGACGCTCGCGGGCTTCGCCTACCTGCAGCGCGACACACCCTCGCGCGACACCATCGACCAGATCGAACACCGCCTCCACGCCATCGCCCCGACGCTGGCGGCCGAGTATCCCGAGGTGCCCGAGGTCATTCGCGCCTCGCTGGCCTTCCAGTACGACGCCGGCACGGCGTTCGCCGGCTGGGCGCTCGCCGAGGGCGGGTGGAGCGAGGTCGACCGCACGCACGAGGATCCCCCGGCATCGACCGAGCAGGTCCTCCATCCCGCGCGCTACTTCGGCGTGCGCGACCAGCCGATCGGAATCGCGCTCCGCGGCACGGAGGAGATCGAGGCCGCGGGCTGGCACCGAATCCTCGAGGACACCCTCGGCGAGCTGACCCTTCGTATCCTCGTGCGGCGGGCCCTCACGCAAGACCGCGCGGTCGCGGTCGCCGACGGCTGGGGTGGGGACCGCCTGCGTGCGCTGGCCCGTGGCGACGACCTCGTCCTGGTGTGGATGACCGCGTGGGACACCCCGGCGGACGCGACCGAGTTCTTCGAAGCCATGCCGGACGTGTTGCCCGGGACCCGCGTCGAGCGTCGCGGCGAGCGGGTGCTGGTGCTGCTCGGTCCGCCGGACGTCCTCGACGGCGTCTCGGCACGGGTGTGGGCGCGGACCACGTCGAAGAAGGGGGAGTGACCGGCGCGCGGACCGGAGGGCTTGCCAACGCAGTCACCGGTCCGTATGACGCGCTCATGAGCAGGGGGGAGCGGGTGTCGCTCGTCGGCCCTGCGGGCGAGCTGCTGCCGCCCGGACAGATCGCCGCCGAGCTGCGCGCGGGCAGCCCCACCCAGGTGGCCCTCCTCGACGGCCACCTCTTCGGCACCATCCCGACATATGCGCGCCTCGTCTGCCACCAGCTCGCGACGATCGAGCGTCCCTGGGTGGCACCAGCGGATGTCGCGGCGCTCGACCGGGAGCTCCTGCGCCTCGCGCGTCGGAGTGGTTGCCGCGCGCTCGTCGTCGGCCCGAACCCCGACCCGATGCGGCGCACGCTCGACGGGACCGTCGATCCCGATCGGCTCCGGGCCGCCGCCGCGGACCTGCGGCGCATCCGGCGCGCCGGGCTCCTGTCGGTCGTGCACCTGAGCGTCGGACGTCCGGGGGACGACGCCGGCGTGTTCGGGCGCGCCGTCTGGCTCTGCAAGGCGGGCCGGGTCGCGTTCCCGCGACTCGCTCGAGCCGAGAGCGACGACGTCGTCGGCGCGCCGCGGCTCGGCTCCGACGAGGTGCAGCGAGGCCTCGAGTGGGCTCGCCGTGCCTTACACGGCCGTTGGGCCATCTGGCGACGTACGGGCGCGCTCGACGCCGCGGGCCGCGTGGCGCTCCTCGCGAATTACCGTACACGCCGAATGGTCCTCGCTGCGCCGCGGGTCGAGGCCACCGTGGCAATGCGGCTCGCGCGTGCGCTC
>VBLD01000363.1 GCA_005879205.1 Deltaproteobacteria bacterium | reverse complement strand
TTCGCCTACCGTAATGGTCCCGGACATCGTACCACCCGACCTGCTCGCCCCTCCGGACGCTCGCTCCCGCAGCTTCCGGCACGACGATGCGGCCCTGGTCCTCGACGGCTACCTCCGCCGCCTTGCTGCCCAGGAGGCGCGCTGCCGGGTGGTGCTCGGGCGGCTCGGCCGGGTCTTCCTCGAGCGGCGAGGCCAGCACCTCCTCGGCTTCGCGCGGCTCGGCGACTACGCCCGCGAGCGGCTCGGGCTGTCGGCGCGAGAGCTTCAGAGCCTCGCGTCGGTCACCGAGAGGATGGAGCAACTTCCGGCGATCCGCATGGCGTTCGAGCGCGGCGAGGTCTCCTGGGCGCAGGTTCGGCTGCTCGTCACGGTTGTGGTGCCCGAGACCGAGGAAGGCTGGCTCGCCCTCGCAGGCGGGCGGACGGTGCGGGCGCTGGAAGCGGCGATCCGGGAGCTGGGACGGAGCGAGACCGCGGAGGAGGATGACGGAGGGCCGCACGTCCGGTTCCGCCTCCGCTGCCCCCGGCGATTTCTCCGGCTCTGGCGCGAGGTCGTCGATCTCGCGCGACGGATGGCCGGGGCAGAACTCAGCCATGGGCAGGCGGCGGAGGCGATCGCCGCGGAGGGGCTCTCGGCGCGTTCGGCGGGATGCGAGGTGTGGCCGGACACGGCACGGCAGCCTGAGCTACCGGGAGACGTGGAGGAGACCTTCATCCAGCTCGAGCGGGCGCCAGTGGCGGAGGTGATCCCGGAAGAGGTGGAGGTGCTGGGGCTCGGTGTCGAGGAGCTCGACACATTCGCCCTTGACGGGCGGATGCGCGCAGTGGTGCAGGCCAGCCAGCGCATCGACTGGCAGATGGGCCGCTTGCTTCGCGTCTTCCTCGACCGGCGACTTTTCAGGGTGATGGGATTTCCGTCCGCCGCCCGCTATCTCCGCGAGCGGCTCGGGCTGTCCGAGCGCAAGGCGCGGGCGCTCGTGGCCTTGGAGCGACGGACCTGGGAGGCGCCCGGGCTCGGCGAAGCCTATCGGGCGGGAACCTTGTCGTGGGTCCGGGCGCTCACGCTGCTGCCGGTCATCGGAGAGAAGACCGCATCCGCCTGGATTGCTCGCGCCGAGGAGGTCACCGTCCGGCGCCTGGCAGACGAGGTCGAGTGGGCGCTCGTGGCGCGCGAGCCCTTCGACCCGATCGCGCCCCCACCGCCCGGCGCCGCGCTCGACATGCCGGACCGGCAAACGTGTGCGCGCCCCGACTGGGAGTGGCCCGACGCCGAGATCGTCTTCTCGGCGCCGGCGGAGGTCGTCGCCCTCCTTCGAACGGCGATCCTCGCCTTCACCCGTCCCGCCGACCCGCTCTGGAAAGGGCTCGAGCAGCTCCTCGAGCATGTGCAGGTCGAATGGGAGGGGCAGCCGCGGCACAGGGATCCCATCTTCGCGCGCTACGGCTGGCGATGCGCCGTCCCCGCCTGTAGCTCACGGCGGAACCTGCACGACCATCATCTCATCTTCCGTTCACGCGGTGGTGAGAACGCGCAAGACAACCGAGTGACCGTGTGTGCCTGGCACCATCTGCGGGGCATTCACGCAGGCCGCGTAAGGGCATGGGGCGCGGCACCGGACGCGATCACCTGGGAGCTCGGCGTCCGGGCCGGGCGCGAGCCGTTGCTCCGTCTGACCGGGGACTGGTACGTGGGCGGGACGAGCGGGTCACCCATGCCCGCGGTCTGACATGCCGATCGACCTCGCCGCCCTACTCGCCCCCGCGCACACCGCGCTCGTCACTCAGGAATGCCAGCGGGGCGTGATCGGTGACCGCTCCGTCCTCCCGGAGATCGCCCGTGCGGCGGCTCCCATCGTGCCACAGGTGGCGCAGCTCGCCGAGACGGCGCGGCGGGTGGGCGTACGGGTCGTCCACTGCACGGCGCTCCGGCGCGCGGACGGCCTCGGATCGAGCAGCAACGCGCGGCTTTTCGCGGCCACGCGGAAGTCGCCCGTGCCCATGGTTCCCGGCTCGCCGCAGGCCGAGGTGCTGCCCGAGATCGGCGTCGCCGAGTCGGACCTGGTCGTGCCGCGCTTCCACGGCCTCTCGCCCATGCACGGGACCGAGCTCGACCCGATCCTCCGGAACCTCGGGGTGCGAACGATCGTCGCGGTCGGCGTGTCGGTCAACCTGGCGCTCACGAACCTCGTCTTCGACGCGGTGAACGCGGGCTACCAGGTGGTCGTCCCGCGCGATGCGGTGGCGGGCCTGCCGCCCGCGTACGTCGAGGCGGTGTTCGAGCACACGCTCGGGCTGGTGGCGACGATCACCGCCACCGCCGACGTCGTGGCGGCGTGGAACGGCTAGGTCGCGTTCGGGGCCGCTACTTCGTGCGCCAGTGTGGCGGGTAGCTGCGATCGTAGCTCGGGCGTGCTCGCATGCTGCTGCGCCAGTCGACGAGTCGCGGCATCGTGGCGGGGTCCAGGTCCGCGCCCGCGCGAGCTGCGATCTCGACGAAGGGCAGCCACGTGCAGTCGGCCCGGGAGAAGTCATCGCCCGCGACGAAGCGTCCCTTGCGCTTCGCGACGCGGGTCTCGAGCTGCTGGAGCTGCTGGCGCACGTCGGTGCGGGCGGTCGCCAGTGCGTCGGGGTCCCGCTTCTCCGGCGGGGTGAAGAACGCCTGGGCCGCGACGGCCCGGAACGCCTCCGCGAGGTAGAGCAGGCACTCGAGCTCCTCGATGCGGACCATCGCCCGCGCGCCCGGGTCCCGCGGCAGGAGGGGCGGGGTCGGGTACTTCTCCTCGAGGTACTCGACGATCGCGCTCGATTCGTAGAGC
>VBLD01000362.1:396-3174 GCA_005879205.1 Deltaproteobacteria bacterium | reverse complement strand
CTCGATGACCTGCCCGTAGAGGGTGCACGCCAGCTCGCGACAGGCCGGCGTGACGCCGCCCACGACCTTGGGGATGCGAGCCAGGGTGTACTTCCGGTTGCCGGGGTCTTCGCGCTCCGGGGAATAGGCGAGGAAGAAATCCTCTCCCACCCGGAGCCCCTTGGCGGCCAGACGCGGCAGCACCACCTCGCGCGTCGTGCCCGGGTAGGTCGTGCTGACCAGGCAGACGAGCTGCCCGGGGCGAAGCGTCCGCGCCACGTCCTCGGCGGTCCGCTCGACGTAACGCAGGTCCGGCTCCCGGTGCTCGGTGAGCGGCGTCGGGACGCAGATGAGGATGGCGTCCGCGTCTCCGAGCCGCCCGAAGTCCGAGGCCGCGCGAAAGCGTCCGGAATCCACCAGGCCGGCGAGCCGCTCGGCGGGGATGTGCGCGATGTAGCTGCGGCCGTCGTTCAGCTGCGCGACCTTCGCCGGGTCGACGTCGAAGCCGAGCACCCGGAAGCCGGCGGCCCCGAACCCGCACACCATCGGCAGGCGGACGTAGCCGAGCCCGATGATCCCGAGCGTGTAGTCGCGGCCCTCGATGCGGCGCTGCAGGTCGTCGATGCTGACCATCGCTGAGCACCTCCCGGCTACGCGGCCTTGGCGGCAAACGCCCAGTTGGACAAGCCGAGCGCAAATCGGTACGGCATCGCCCCGAGCACGCGGAGGAGCGCGTGCGGCGTCACGTTGGGGAGGACCCAGCCGCCGGTCGCCACGCGCAGCACCTTGAGTCCGGCCTCGTCGCAGAGCCGTCCCATGTACTTCCTGGTGTAGCGCAGGACCCATCGATGCTCGGGATCCCACAGGGCGAAGGCGAGCTGGGCGGCGTTCCACGGGTTCGGCTCCACGAGGAACACGTACCGGCGGCTCACGCGCGCCATCTCGCGGACGGCGCGGACCGGCTCGGCCATGTGGTGCAGCACCTCCCAGCCGTACACCAGGTCGAACGTCGCGTCGTCGAAGGGCAGCGCGACGGCGTCGGCCGCCGCCAGACGTCCGTGCGAGCGCAGCGGGTGCCGCGACAGCATGAAGCGCGAGCGGTCGGAGGCCCAGATGTCGCGCACCCGTCGCCGCATGTAGAAGGTGGAGAACCCGTTCCCGCAGCCGACGTCCAGCGCGTTCGTCACGTTGCGCAGGTCGAGGAATCGCTCGATGAAATCGACGCGCTGGGTGGCGAAGAACTGCACCACGGGATGATCGTGCGTCCGGTGGCCTCGATGCCGCGCCCAGTAGGCGATCTGCCGCTCGTCCGTGGTCACCAGGAACCGGGCTCGTCTTGGCAGGCGGCCGGCGCCGGGTCAACTCGCGCCGGCCGCGTTTCGCCGTTGTCGCTCACGGCCGAGTTCAGTATACCGGGCCGGGGCAGACCTTGGTCGCCGGTATCCGAAACTCCTCGCCCGCTCATGCGTGAGGCGAGCCCGCTCGGTGAGGCCGTCTCGCGCGGCTCGAACGAGCCCCGGCCGGGTGCGCGGCCCGACCTGAGCCGACTATCTATCATCATTCCAGCCTACAACGAGGAGGAAGGGATCGGCGACACGGTGGCGCGGCTGCGCGCAGCGTGTCCGGCGGCGGAGATCGTCGTCGTGGACGACGGCTCGACGGACGGCACGCGCGCCATCGTCCTCCGCACGCCCGACGTGCGCCTCGTCTCCCATCGCCGCAACCGCGGCTACGGCGCCGCCATCAAGACCGGCATCCGTCAGGCGACGCGGCCCTGCGTCGCGTGGTACGACGCCGACGGCCAGCACGATCCGCACGACCTCGTCGCGGTCGCCACGCCCGTGCTCGCCGACGAGAGCGACGTGGTGATCGGGGTGCGGGGGCGGGAATCGACGGGCCCGTTGCCTCGGCTGCCGGGCAAGTGGCTGCTCGCCTGGGTCGCGCGCATCGTCAGCGGGGAGCCGATTCCAGACCTGAACTCGGGGCTGCGCTGCTTCCGGCGCGACGTGCTCCGCCGCTACCTCCACCTGCTGCCCGACGGCTTCTCGGCCTCCACGACCTCCACCCTGATGATGCTGAAGGGCGGCCATCGGGTGGGCTACGTGCCGATCGTCGCACGGCCGCGGCTGGGTCATTCCTCGGTGAAGATGGTGAGCGACGGGCTGCGCACGCTCCACCTGATCGTGCGCATCGTCGTCCTCTTCGAGGCGTTCCGCGTGTTCTCGGTGCTCGGGCTGGCGATGCTCGTCCCGGGCCTCGCCTACGGCCTCGCCGTCGCCGTCGTGCGCGGGCAGGGGTTCCCCACCCTCGCCGGCACGGCGGTCATCGCCGGCCTCCTCACCTTCTTCATGGGCATCGTGGCGGACCAGGTGGTCGAGCTGCGCAAGGAGCGCCTCGAGCCCGCCGACCCCGACCCGCGCCCGTAGGCCGCGCCCATGTGCGGCATCACCGGCATCTTTCACCACGCGGAGCCCGACCGTCCGGTCGACCCCGGCGTGCTCGAGGCGATGACCGCCAGCCTCACCCATCGCGGCCCCGACGGCGAGGGCACGTGGCGCGCGCCCGGCATCGGGCTCGGACACCGCCGGCTGTCGATCCTCGACCTGTCCGAGAACGGCCGCCAGCCGATGGCGGACGCGACCGCCACGCTGCTGGTCACCTACAACGGCGAGATCTACAATTTCCGCGAGCTGCGAGCGACGCTCGAGGGCAAGGGACACCGCTTCCGTTCGACCAGCGACACGGAGGTTCTCCTCCTCGGCTACCGCGAGTGGGGCACGGAGGTCGTGCAGAAGATCT
>VBLD01000362.1:0-346 GCA_005879205.1 Deltaproteobacteria bacterium | reverse complement strand
GTGTCCGCGCAGCGGCTCTTTCTCGCGCGCGACCCGCTCGGCGTGAAGCCGCTCTTCTACTCCGACCGCGCCGGAACGCTCCGCTTCGGGTCGGAGATCAAGGCCATCCTGAGCGACCCCGAGGTGGAGCGCACGCCGGACCTCGAGGCGCTCGATGCCTTCCTGACCTTCAGCTACACGCCCGCGCCCGCCACCGGCTTCGCCGCCGTCCGCCAGCTGTCGCCCGGCCAGTGCGCGCTCTTCGATCGCCGCGGCGGACGGTTCTGGTCCTACTGGGGCTGCCCCTACCGCGAGCGACCGGCGCGCGGCGACTTCGCCGCCGCGGTGGCGGAGTTCACGACACGCC
>VBLD01000041.1:29964-31771 GCA_005879205.1 Deltaproteobacteria bacterium | reverse complement strand
AATGCGGTGCAGCGGGTTTCCCGCAACCCCTGAAGAAAGCTGCAGCGCCCGGCCTAAGAGCCCATGGCGCGGCGTGGGCTTAAGGCCGGAACTCGGCGGAAGCGATCAGCCGCTCCAGCCGGTGGGACTCGTCCCAGTCCGCGCCCCACTGCTCGGCAACGACTCGCGCCGGCGAGCGGCCCATGGCGAGCTGCTCGCCCATCCGCTCGAGGTAGATTCGCTCGTCGCGACCGGAGTCGTCGAGCTCGTGCTGGCGGCGGAGCCCCTCCTCGGCGATCGCGTACAGCTCGCGCGCGAGCTCGAGCACGCGGACCCCCCGGAAGCGGGCAAGCAGCGCCTCGCGGTGCACCTGGCGCCAGAGCCCGTCTGTCTCCTCGTACGTCCAGCGCTTCACGAGGTCGTAGGCGGCGTCGAGGCAGTCGGCCTCGTAGAAGACGCCCTTCACGAGCGCCGGCAGAGCGAGCATCCGCTCCGGTGGCTGGCTGTCGGCGGAGCGGAGCTCGATGTAGCCCTTCAGGCGCACCTCGGGAAACAGCGTCGTCAGGTGCAGGTTCCAGTCGTCGAGCGTGGCGCGCTCGCCCGCCGCCCCTTCGGCCAGGAAGCGCCGGAAGGGCGTGCCCGTGACGGTCGTGAGATAGGTGCCGTCGCGCAGGATGAAGTAGAGGGGGACGTCGAGCGCCCAGTCGACGTAGTCGGCGAAGGTGGCTCCCTCGCGGAACGCCAGGCGCAGGAGCCCGCAGCGGGCGGGGTCCGTCCGGGTCCAAATGTGACCGCGGAAGCTCATGTAGCCGTTCAGGCCGCGGTCCGAGAGCGAGGAGTTGGCGAACATCGCGTTCAAGAGCGGCGCGAGCCCCATGCCGACGCGTAGCTTTCGCATCCCGTCTCGCTCGTCGGCGTAGTCGATGTTCGCCTGGACCGTGGCCGTCTGCTTCATCATGCGGAGACCGAGCGTACCGACCCGCTCCATGTAGGGCGCCATGATCCGATAGCGCTGCTTCGGCACGATCTCGATCTCCTCCGGACGGCTGATCGGCTGCATGCCGAGACCGAGGAACGCGAGGCCGAGCTCGCTGCCGACGCTCACCAGCTCGCGTACGTGCGTCGCGAGCTCCTGCTGCGTGCAGTGGAGCGTGCGGCACTGCTCGCCCGAGAGCTCGAGCTGGGCACCGGGTTCGAGCGTGATCGACGCACCCGCGCGCACGAGTGCCACCGTGCGGCCGTTTTCCTCCTTCGGCTCCCAGCCGAAGCGCTCCGCGAGCGTGCGCAGCACGGTCTCGATTCCCCGCGGCCCGGAGAACGGCGCCGCCCGCCCCGTCGCACGGTCGACGACGACCTTCTCGTACTCGGTGCCGATCGCCCATCGCGCAGACGGCTTGCCCGCCAGGTGGAACTGCTCGACCAGCTGGTCGACGCTCTCGATCGCGACGGCGCGATCGCTCTGCCGGAAATCGGTCATGAGCCGAGCCGGCGTACGTTAGCCAGCCCTGGTGGCTGTCGCAAGATTGCGCGGCGAGCTCGCCTTCGACGCGCCGCGTGGTCAACCCCCGTTCGACGCTGAACGGATGCGCCACGGCGCCGCCGCGCGCTCCTCATGCGCTTCGCCTTGCGGATGGCAGGTGCCGCAGCGGGCGCCATGATGAACGACTACGAATCGCACCGCGCACGCGCGCTCTCCGCCGCCGTGGCGTGGCGACGGCGTACGCGGCGGCTGCCAGGCACGGAACGTGCTCCAACCGTCGATCTACCGCGGGAATGGTTCGGGTCGACCGCAGTGGCGGGATGATGTGGGTGGCGGCTGGCCGGGCGG
>VBLD01000041.1:6132-29897 GCA_005879205.1 Deltaproteobacteria bacterium | reverse complement strand
CATCGCGGCGCGGCACCCAGCGCGGCACGCGGCGCAGGTACTCGGCGTAGGCGGCACCGAACCTGTTCCTGAGGGCCGGCTCCTCGCAGCGTATCACCCAGAGGTGAGCGCCGGCGGCGGCCGCCGCGGCGGCGATCCCGATGCTCCACGAGCGGAGCGCGAGCGCCGCTCCCGTCAGACCGAGCAGCAGCCCGGCCAGCACCGGGTTCCGCATGCGCAGATACGGTCCCGCGAGGATGAAGGCCGGTCGCGGCCCTCGCCGGGGCCGCCCGCGGCCGCCGAGCAGCAGGGCGCTGCGTACCGCGAGGGCGAAGCCGGCGAGGGCGATTCCGACCCCCGCGGCGCGCACTTACGCGGCCGCCATGCGAAGGATCTCGGCCCACACCACGGCCGGGACCGGCATGACGGAGAGACGCGGGAGCCGCAGGAGATCGAAGCCTGCGAGCTTCGGGTTGGCGCGCATGTCGGCCAACCGGGCGGGCTTTCTTCGGGTCGACGTACGGCGCGCCCGCGACACGCGCCACGCCGACCGCGGCCTTCTCCGAACCCGAATGATAGATGAGCGCCTCGTCGCCCTTCGCCATCGCCCGCAGGTGCTTCAGCGCGAGGGGGTTCTTGACGCCGTCCCAGACCGTGCGCCCGTCGCGCGCGAGATCGGCCCAGGAGTACGTTCCCGGCTCCGTCTTGAGCAGCCAGCGATTCGGCATCAGGCGTAGTGGCTGCGGCGCTTCACCACGAGCTCGCGCTCGAGGTAGAAGATGTCGACCTTCTCCGCGCTCGTGCCCTTGGGGCCGAACTTGTGACCGCGGAGCACGGTGTCGAGCACGCCGAGATCCGGACGGCCCGGCAGGTCGCGCGCGGCGCGGATCTCGGTCGAGGCGAACACCGTGTCGCCCGCGAACACCGGCGCCGTATGGCGGCCGGTCGCATAGCGCAGGTCGGCGAGCGCATTGTCCGCCACGTCGGCCGACGAGATCCCGAGGCAGAGATTGAACGGGATGCCACCGAAGACGATCAGCTGGCCGCCCACGTAGCGCTCGGGCTGCTGGTCGATCATCCACTGGTTGCAGTGGACCTGGGAGGTGTTGTCGAGCATGCCGGTCAGGAGAATGTGATCCGTGGTGACCACGCGGCCGCGCGAATGCTCGAGGACGTCACCGGGCCGGAAGTTCTCGAAGTAGGTGTCGGGGCTCGAGAGGTGCGCGAGCTCGCGATAGGGCCGGCCGCGGTCGTAGCCGGGCAGGCCGAGGGAGGTCGGAATCTCGCGCGGTGGGACCTCCCCGTCGGCAACCGTCGCCTGCGGGTCGCGCTTCCAGACCTGGACCTTGCGCTGGAACGTCAGCACCACCTCGCCGTCCTGGTTGCGCCCCGTCGTCTGCACGTGGACCACGCCGAGGCTCGGATCCCGGGTGGACGCCTTGACGCCGAGCACCGTCGTCTCGGCCTCGAGCGTGTCACCCAGGTAGACCGGGACGCCGAAGCGCATGTCGATGTACTCGAGGTTCGCGCGTGCATTCTCGGAGACATCCTCGACGCTTTGGCTGAAGACGACCGCCATCACCAGCCCGGGAGGAACGACGATGCCGCGGAACCCGTACGCCCTGGCGTAGCGCGCGTTCTTGGAGAGCGGATTGGTGGTCATCGAGAAGTCGGTGAAGACCGCAAACAGACCCTCGGTGACGGTCTTCCCGCACTTGTGACGAAAGAGCTGGCCTGGACGGAAGTCGTCGAGAAAATGACCGTGCTGCTTGCGGACCACCGCCATGCCGTCCCTAGCTAGCCGTCGGGCGTGGGCGACGTCACGTCTTGCCCTTGGCGGGCGGCAGGACGCCCGCCAGGGAGGAGGCCGTGGCGCTCATAACCGACAGGAACGTCCGCCGCTGCCGCTCGGGCAGCTCGTGGTAGCGGCGGATCAGGTCTTCGAGCGCGGGATCGCGGGTGAGCGGCAGCATCTCGTAGCCCATGTCCCCGACCGGCGGCGAGACGTTCCGCGTCTCGTCGAGCATGCGACGGAGCTCATCGTTCAGGATGGACGGATCGAGCCCTCGAACCGCCCGCAAGAGCGGCACGTGGATCTTCAACAGCACGAGGAGCGGTGTGGCGAGTCCGCGGCCAGCCTCGAGCCGGCTGACGGCCCCCTGGCTGACCCCGGCGAGCCGGGCGAGCTGCTCCTGCGAGAGACCGACGAATTCGCGGACGCGACGGATGCGGGTGCCGAGCTCGCGCATCCAGTTCGGCCAGTCGATGCTCGGTCCCGGCTTCTGCGTCCACCTAGCCGTGCCGGCAGGGCCGCCGCCCGTTGACCGGCGCCGGGCGGGCTTGGCGTTCAGCTGGAGGATGCCGCTCGGGTGATCGGCGTGCACGTGAGACCGTCCTTCCGCGTGGGGCGCCTCATGTCTAAACGGCGGCGCCAAGTTGTCAAGCGGATCTGATGGGTCAGGAGCCGCGCTCGGCGGCCGCGTCGGCCTCCGTTTCGGGTACCGCCACCGCGAGCACCTTGCCGACCCGCCGTCCTTTCATCTCCATCACTCGCAGCTCGTATCCCGGAAGCGCGACCGTGTCACCCCGGCGCGGAATGCGCCCGATGCGCGCCGTCACCAGGCCGGCGAGCGTGCTGACGTCGCCCGGGTGGGGCAGGTCGAGCTGGAGGCGCTCGGCGGCGGCGTCGATCGGCGTCAAACCGTCGAACACGAAGCCCTGTGCCGTCTGCTCGACCTGCGGCGGCTCGCGGTCGAACTCGTCCTGGATGTCGCCGATGAGCTCCTCGATCACGTCCTCGAGCGTCACCAGACCCGAGGTGCCACCGTACTCGTCGATCACGATCGCCATGTGGGTGCGGCCGTCCTGGAAATCCCGCTGGAGGGCGTCGAGCGGCCGGCTCTCCGGGACGAACAGGATGGGACGCTTGAGGGCCGCGAGATCCTCCGACGAGCGCAGCTCGGAGCGGCGCTGGAAGAGGTCCTTCACGTGCACCATGCCGACGACGTGGTCGATGTCGGTGCTCGCCAGGGGGAAGCGCGTGTGCGCCGTCCGGGTGATGACCGCGAGGTTCTCTTCGAGCGGCTGGGCGAGCGACACGTAGGCGATGTCGGCCCGCGGGATCATGACGTGGCGCGCGGTGCGCTCGGTGTAGTCGATGACGTTCTCGAGGAGCTCCCGCTTCTGCCCCGAGAGCGTGCCCACCCGGTGCGACTCGGCGAGCACCATGCGGAGCTCCTCCTCCGAGTGCGCGAGGTCGCCGCTCGTCTCCGCCGTCACGCCGAGCAGCCGGAGGGTGGCCGCCGCGGTACGCCCGAGGAGCCAGAGGGCGGGAGCGAAGACGACCTGGAAGGTGCTGATCGGCAGGGCCACCCAGAGCGCCACCCGCTCGGTGCGCCGGATGGTGTAGGACTTCGGGACCAGCTCGCCGAGCACGATGTGCAGGAACGTGATGAGCGCAAAGGCCACGGTGATCGACGTGTTCTCGATGACGCGCTCGGAGGTGATACCGAGCGCCGCAAACGCCGGCTCCAGGAGGTGCTGGAAGGCGGGCTCGCCGATCCAGCCGAGGCCGAGGCTGGTGAGCGTCACGCCGAGCTGGGTGGCCGAGAGAAAGGCGTCGAGGCGTCGCTGCGCGGCCTCCACGGCCTTGGCGCGCCAGTCGCCGGCCAGCGTGAGCTCCGCAACGCGCGTCGTCCGCACGCGCACCATGGCGAACTCTGCGGCAACGAAGAAAGCGTTCAGGAGCACGAGCCCGAGGGCGACGAGGACGAGAACCGCGTCAGATGGCATTCGGGAAGGGGGACCCCTCGTGAAATGCTAGAGGAACGTCGCCGGGGGAGGCAAGCCCGTTGCATGACACCCAGAGTCGACCGGTGTATTTTCGGGTGTATTGCCCGTTTCGAGCGGCGGTGCGAACACCGCCGGAGGAGGACGCATGCGACGTGGTGTGGCGGTGATGGTGGTGGTATGGGCTGTGGTGCTGGGGGGGGCTCGGGTCGGGCTGGCGCGCGGCGAGCACGACATCGACGACGATCAGCTCGAAGTGGAGATGGCACGCAACCGGGCGCTCGCCGCATACGTGGCGCGCAACGGCAAGCCGGACGTCGCCGAGAGCCCTCGCCGACCGGCCGCCGTGGGACGATCACGAGGTGACCCTCTACTACCTCGGCACGCGAAAGGAGATCGGGTTCGCGCGCGCGTGGATTCTCGGGCGACCGACCGTTCACCTCGAGCGCTACGAGCGACCGCTGAGCGACGCCGAGGTCGCGGCGCTGTCGAAGCGCGCCCGGCACCGCCCGGCGAGCGGAAACCGGCCCGTGCCGGCGGTCCCCGCCCCTGAGGGCGGTTCGTCGGCCGCTACGTCGAGTGCCGCTCCCGCCCCCGCGTCGGCGCACGAGCTATCGGCGAGTGCCGGCCCGGCCGAGCGCGCCGAAGAGGCAGCGCAACGGGCGGAAGCGGCCGCCGGGCGTCTCGAGGCGGCGGCGGCCGAGGCCGAGCATGCGGCCGACCGCGCCGAGGCAGCGATCGACGGGATGGCCACCGCAGCTCGGACCGTTCCCCGGAGCACGGTCCAGACCGCTCACCGGAAGTGAGGCTCGCGCGTGCGAGCGCTCCGCTGGGACGGCATCCGGCTGACACTCGCACGCGACCTGCCCGAGCCGGAGCCGGCCGCGGACGAGGCCCTCGTCCGCGTTCACCTGGCCGGCATCTGTCGCACCGACCTCGAGATCACGCGCGGCTACCTCGGCTTTCGCGGCACGCCGGGGCACGAGTGGGTGGGACGCGTGGTCGCCGCGGGCGACAGCGATCTGGTCGGCGCCCGGGTGGTCGGGGAGATCAACTTCTCCTGTGGCGTGTGCGCGACGTGCCGGGCAGGGCTTGGCCGCCACTGTCCGACGCGGCGAGTGCTCGGCATCGCCGGCGCCGACGGTGCGTTCGCCGAGCTGACCGTCCTTCCCGCCCGCAACCTGCACCGCGTCCCGGACTCGGTGCCCGACCGGGCGGCGGTGTTCGTCGAGCCGCTGGCGGCGGCCTGCGAGGTGCTGGAGCAGGTGCCGGTCGGCCCCGGCCTCCGCGCGGTGGTTCTGGGCGACGGCAAGCTCGGGCTCCTCGTGGCGCAGGCGCTGGCAGGAGCGGGCGCCGACGTCGTCCTCGTCGGCCATCACGAGAAGAAGCTCCCGCTGGCGCAGCGCCTCGGCATCGCGACAGGCGCCGGGGTCCCGGGAGCCGATCTCGTCGTGGATGCGACCGGGTCGCCCGGAGGGCTCGCGGCCGCGCTCGCGCTCGTCCGCCCGCGCGGCACGATCGTGCTCAAGACCACCGTCGCCGGCGAGCATCGTCTCGACCTCGCGCCGGCGGTCATCAACGAGGTGACCGTCGTCGGCTCACGCTGCGGTCCGTTCGCGCCCGCGCTCGCGGCCCTCGCCAGTGGTCGGACCTCCGTTGCGCCGCTGATCGACGCGGTGTATCCGCTGGACGACGCGGTCGGGGCCTTCGCCCGCGCCGCGGAGCCCGGGGTCCTGAAGATCCTGATCGAAGCCGGAGGCTGACATGGCGCGCCTGGCGACGCGAGCTCCCGAAGTCGTCCCGCTCTCCACCGCCGAGCGGCGGCTCGCCGCGTGGCTGCGCTTCTTCGCCGCGATCTTCGCCGCCGGGGCGGTCATCTTCTTCGTCCGGCCCGAGGGGACCGTCGCCGACCTCGACCGGATCGGATTGCTGCTCGGGCTCGCGCCGCTGCCGCCGACGGGTGGACCGGTCGCCGCCAACTTCTGGCTGACGCTAGCGGTCGCGAACATGGCGACGATCGCGGCCTGTGCGGGCCTGGCGGCCGCCGACGTGCGCCGCCGGCGTCCCCTGGTCTATCCGCTCGTGGTCTCCAAGATCACCTCGTCCGGCACCGGGCTGCTCCTCTTCGCCGGCGGCGTGCACGCCTTCCCGTACCTCGTGGTGCCCCTGGTCGATCTGCCGATCGCCGTGGTGCTCGTGGCCGGGCTCCGGGCCGCGAGGCCACGCGAGCCGTGAGCCCGCGCGACGAGCTCCTCGGTATTCTCGTCCGCCGTTCCTACCTGCGCGAGCCCGGGAAGCAGTTCCTCCTGGCGTCGGGCCGCCTGAGCGACTACTACATCGAGGCCTCCCTCACCACGACGTATCACGCCGCACTGCCGCTGATCGGCGAGCTGCTCCACGCCCTGATTCCGGCGGAGGCGGTCGCGGTCGGGGGACCGACGATGGGGGCGGATCCGATCGCCGCGGCGGTGGCCTACCACAGCGCGGACACCGCGCGGCGGGTCTCGTGGTTCTCCGTGCGCAAGACCGCCAAGCAGCACGGCGCACGGCGCTGGCTCGAGGGATCGGTCACGCCCGGGGATCGCGTGGTCGTCGTGGAGGACGTGATCACCAGCGGCGGGGCGCTCATCGACGCGGTCCGGAAGTGCGGCGAGGAGGGGCTCCAGGTGCTCGCCGCCGTCGCGCTCGTGGACCGGGAGGAAGATGGGGGGCGCGCCAGGGTCGAGAAGGCGCTCGCCGCGGCGGGAGCGCGCTTCCACGCCCTGTTCACGCGCACCGACCTCGAGCACGCCTGGCAAGCCGCGCGCGAGCGCTGAGTCAGTCGGCCGCGGCGAGGGCCAGGAGGCCGGCGCCTGCCTGCACGGCGACCAGCGGCCGGAGCGGAAGTACCACGAGGCTGCTCTCGCGCTCGAGCCGAGCGGTGAGCTCGCCGAGGTGCGCCTCGAGCGCGTCGGCGAGTACCGGCTCGCCCACCATCCCGGCCAGACGGTAGACCTCGCCGAGGTACAGCGCGTGGTAGAAGGGCTTGCAGACGGTGGCGTCGAGCGCCTCGGCCCGCGTTGCCTCTCGGCTGTATTCCGCCGCCGCGGTGTGCTCGCGCTCGGCGGCGAGCCGGCGGGGCGTCTTGGCGAGGTAGTCGCGGACCGAGCGTGTGAGGCGATGCTCGGGCGCGCGGCCGGAGATCCGGCCGAAGCTCGTCGCGCACTCGGCATGGATCGCTTCGGCGCGTGCCACGCCCGCGAGCACGGCCTCGCGACGCGTCGACCCTGCGGGGCCGAGATCCCCTAACGCCGGGGCAGTGTAGTAGGGCAGCTCGCAGACGAGCGAGAAGGCGTCGGCGACGCGTCGCAGCCAGTCGTCGGAGCTCGTACCGGCTTCGATGAGCGCCGCCGGATCTCCGTCCAGCGTCGCGGCGTAGTAGTCGTACGCCTCGTCGATCCCGAAGAGACGGTAGACCGCCGGCGCGAGCGTGCGCAGGTAGGGGACCTCGGGCTCGCCGCGGTGGAGCGGCAGGCCCTGGTCGGCGACCAGGCGGTGCAAGCTCGGATAGAGCTCCGGGCGGTCGCGCGAGACGTAGAAGTAGACGCCGCAGAAGCCCGCGTTGTGGAGGGAGTAGAAGAAGGACGGCCGGACCCGCTCCATGACCCGCATCAGGACAGCCGTCTCCGGAGCCGGAGTGGAGAAGTGGAGCGTCTTGTACTCGACCGGGAAGCTCCACTCGACCTGCTCGCGGTGTGGCGGCCGGTAGTAGTTGAGCGCATAGCGGAGCGGCGAGAAGACGCCCTTGAACCATCCCTCGTTCAGCACGAAGCCGTCGGGGTCCGCGACCGGGATGGCGTAGAGCGTCGTGTCGAGGCGAGCGCGCAGCTCGGCGTCCTCGCAGAGGAGGCGGCAGAGGAAATTCAGGGTGAGGGTGCCGATCGGCTCGTTGGGATGCGGCACGCCGGCGAGCAGCGCCGGCCGCCGGCCGTGCCCGACGGTCAGCAGCTCGATCGGGCGTCCCTCGGCCGAGGTGCCGACCGTCTCCAGCCGGGCGAGCCCGGGAAAGGCCGCCACCAAGGCGCGCGCCTCTGCCCGGAGCTCCTCGAGCGTCAGGAACTCCCCGTAGTCCGGCACCCGCGCCAGGAGCGGGGCGAGGTCGAGGCCGGCTACGACAGCTCCTTCGAGGAATAGCCGAGGATGCGCCGGGCGACGATCATCTGGTTGATCTGCTGCGTGCCCTCGAAGATGTCGTTGATCTTGGCGTCGCGCATCCACTTCTCGAGGAGGAGCTGGCGGGAGTAGCCGAGCGGCCCGAGCATCTCGACCGCCTTCTGCGTGACCTGGGTCACGACGAGCCCTGCCTTCGCCTTCGCCATCGACGCCTCGAGGTTGTTGCGCATGCCGTTGTCCATCATCCAGGCGGCGCGCCAGGTGAGCAGCCGCGCGGCCTGGAGCTGGGCCTCCATCTCCATGAAGTCCCGCTCGAGGGCAGTCAGCTTGTGCGGCGGCAGTCCGTAGCGGATCTCTACCCCGTGCTGCTCGAGCGTCTCGCGCACGAAGTCGAGGGCCGCGCGGCCGACACCGATCGCGCTGGCGGCGACGATCGGCCGCGTGGCGTCGAAGGTGGCCATCCCACCCTTGAAGCCCTCGGCCCTCGCTCGTCTTCGGGACCTCGGGGCTCCCGAGGATGTTGTCGAGCGGGATGCGACAGTCCTCGAACACCAGCGCCGCCGTGTCGGAGGCGCGGATGCCGAGCTTGTTCTCGACCTTGGTGACGTACATGCCCGGCGTGCCGGCCTCCACCACGAAGGCCTTGATGCCGGCGCGGCCGGCCGAGCGGTCGAGCGTCGCCCAGACGACGACGAAGCCTTCGGACTTCTCGGCCGCCATCAGGCCCGCCGTGCAGAAGATCTTCGTGCCGTTCAGCACCCAGAGGTCGCCGTCGCGAACGGCCGTGGTCTGGATCGCGGAGCTGTCGGAGCCGCAGCTCGGCTCGGTGATCGCCATCGCCGCCCACTTGGGCTTGCCGCCCTCGGTGAAGCGCTTCAAGAAGCGCGCCTTCTGCTCGGGGGTTCCGGCCGCAGCGACGGCCGCGCCCCCGAGGCCGGCGTTCGGGATGGAGAGGTAGAGGCCCGCGTCTCCCCACGAGAGCTCCTCGATCGAGACACACATCCCGAGGTTCCGCTCCGAGGGACCCTCCTTGGCCTTGCGGTCTCCGGTGCCGCCGATCGGGTTCGAATGCGAGACCGCCCACATCATGTTCAGGAAGTCCCAGGGCTTCTCGTGCTCGCGCTCGTCGTACTCGCGCGCGATGGGTCGCATGGCCATCTCCGCGGCCTGGTGGGTCAGCTGCTGCATCCCCTTGAGACCGTCCGACAATTCGAAGTCGATCATTGGTCCTTCCCCCTTCGCTCGACGCTAGACGATGGCCATGCCATCGAAGGCGGCAAAGCCGCGCGCGTTGCGCAGCCAGAGCTCGACGGGATGGTCGCGGATGTAGCCGTGTCCGCCGAGCACCTGCACGGCGTTGTCGGTGATCTTGAGCGAGGACTGACTCGCGTAGTGCCGCGCCAGGTAGCACTCGCGCGTCGCCGGCAGCTCCTTGTCGAGCCGGGACGCCGCCTCCCCATGTCGGCGAGCATGAAGGCGATCGCCTGCTTCTGCGCGATCGCCTGGCCGAATGCCCGCCGGTCCTTGGCGTAGTCGCGGGCATGGTCGAAGGCCGCACGCGAGACGCCGACCGCGAGAATTGCGCTTGCCAGGCGACCGGCATCGATGAGCCTCTGGACGCCGGCCCCGTCGGCACCCAGGCGGCTCGACGCGGGCACCCGCACGTCCTCGAGCCGCAGCGGGTAGGTGTCGAGCGCCTTGATGCCCATGTTCTTCTCGCGCTCCCCGATCGTGAGACCCGGGGCCGTCACCTCGACGATGAAGGCCGCCAGGCCATCCGGAGCGTTCGCATATACCAGGATGGCCTCGGCGTGGCGCGCCAGCGGCACGAGGCACTTCTCGCCGGCGATGACCCAGTCGCCGCCCTGACGCGCGGCGCGGGTCGCGAGTGCCGTCGAGTCGAAGTCCCAGCACGGCTCGGTTAACGCCGCCGTCGCCGCCGTGAACCCCGCGCCGGTGAAGCGAGGCAGCCAGCGCGCGCGCTGTTCGTCGGTGCCGGCGACGACGAGCGGGACCGTGAGCAGCCTCGGCGCCAGCAGGTGCAGGGCGAGCGCCAGGTCGCCGTAGGCGAGCTCCTCGAGCAGGATGGCGCCGGTGACCGCCGAGCGCGGGTCGCCGTAGCCACCCTGCGCCTCCGGAATCGTGCTCTGCACGATCCCCAGCTCCCAGCCCCGGGTGACGACGTCGTCCGGCACGCGGTTGGCTTCGTCCGCCTCGCGCGCGTGCGGGCGCAGGATCTCGCGCGCAAAGTCCGCCATGGTCGTGCGGATGAGCTCCTGTTCATCCGTCGGCTTGAAGCTCACCATGTTCTCGTGCCTCCTCCGCTGGCCTTGCGTGCCTCGGCGCCACGCGGCGCCAGCCAAGCGGCCAGCTGTTCCACGAGCGTGTCGAGGATCGCGCGCAGGTCGACCTGCTCCCGATCCTGGTAGTGCTGGATCTCGGCGCCCATGATGCCACCGGCGATCGCCGCCGCCGCCGCTTCCGCGCTGACGTCGTGGCGCAGCGCGCCGCGCTGCTGTCCCCGCCGTACGACGTCGGCGAGGAACACCCGCATGCGCCGGAGGATGTTGCGGAACTCGACGGAGAGGGCCGGATTCGTGTCGAGCGCCTCCACCATCAGCGTGATGATGAAGCGGCGGTGGTTCGAGACGGTGGCGTGGAAGAAGCAGACGTCGACGACGCGACGGAGCGCCGCCATCGCATCCAGCTCCGGCGTCACCTCCGCCAGGACCTGCCGCTCGAACTCGCCGACGTGGTCCTTGACCGCCTCGAAGAGCAGCTGCTCCTTGTCGCGGAAGTGGTAGTAGACGGCGCCCTTGGTGACCCCCGCATCGCGCGCGATGCGGTCGATCGTGGTGCCCTGGTAGCCGAGGCGTGCGAAGCAATCGACCGCCGCGCGCAGCAGAGGCTTGCGCGAAGGCTCACGCCCATCTCTTCGGCTGCGGCGTGGCGCCGCGCACATACTGAACGTTCAGTATCTTCGATGACGCGTGTAGTCAAGTAGATGTGGATCGCCGGAATGGACAAGTGCTCGTTCGCTACCGCGTCTCACATATAGGCGCCGCCGTCGACGCGCAGCACCTTGCCGGTGATCCAGGCGGCGTCGTCCGACGCCAGGAACACCGCCGCGCGCCCGATCTCGCTCGGCTCACCCGCTCGGCCGAGCGGGATCGTCTGCAGGACGGCTTCGCCGTGATAGCGGAGGAGCCGCTCTCCCATCTCCGAGCGCACCACCCCCGGCGCGATGCAGTTGACGCGCACCCCGGCGGCGGCCACCTCCTTGGCGAGTACCTTCATGAGTGCGTTCACGCCTGCCTTGGCCACGTGGTAGGGCGCGCCACCGGCCCCGGCGAGGTCGGCGCCGATCGAGGAGACGAAGAGGAAGACGCCGCGCCGCGCGACGACGTGAGGGACCGCGGCGCGGGCCGTCCAGAAGGCGCCGTCCAGATCGGTGGCCAGCACCCGCCGCCATTCCGCCGGATCGACCGAGACGACGGGCGCCAGGCGCGAGGCGACCCCCGAATTGGCGACCACGACGTCGAGACCGCCCAGGAACGCCACCGCTTCGGCCACCATCGCTTCGACGGCGTCGCGATCCGAGACGTCCGCCTGCAGCACGACCGCCCGCCGCCCCAAGGCTCGCACTTCACCGGCGGTCTGCTCCGCGGCGTCGCGGTCGCGGCGGAAATTGATGGCGACGTCGGCGCCCTCGCGCGCGAACTCGAGCGTGATCGCGCGGCCGATACCACGTCCGCCGCCGGTGACGAGCGCCGTCTTGCCCTCGAGCTTGCCCAGGGCGCCCTCTTTTCGACGTCGGACCGGCAGCCCTGGCTAGTAGGCGGCCACGTCCTCGCCGGCGTCCGCCAGTACGGTCATCACGTCGTCGCGCACCTCGGCGAATCCACCCGCGATCCGAATCCGTTGCACGGCGCCACCGGTCTCGCGGTAGGACAGCTCGCCCGGCTCGAGCGTGGTCACTCGCGCGCTTCGCGCGCTGCGCTGCTCCGATGCCCCCGGACCCCGCGCCGCACGCGGCAAAGCCGCGCGCGGCTTCGCTGCGCTCGCCTCATGCGGCCATCCTTTGCGCCTTCTCGAGGACGTCGTCGATCGTCCCGACCATGTAGAATGCCTGCTCGGGGAGGTCGTCGTGCTTGCCTTCGACGATCTCGCGGAAGCCCCGGATGGTCTCCGCGAGCACGACGTAGACGCCCTTGTAACCGGTGAACTGCTCGGCCACATGGAAGGGTTGGGAGAGGAAGCGCTGTATCTTCCGCGCGCGCGCGACGATCAGCTTGTCGTCCTCCGAGAGCTCGTCCATGCCGAGGATCGCGATGATGTCCTGCAGGTCCTTGTAACGCTGGAGAATGGCCTGGACCTGGCGCGCCACCGCGTAGTGCTCCTCGCCCACGACGGCGGGGTCGAGGATGCGCGAGGTGGAGTCGAGAGGATCGACCGCCGGATAGATGCCGAGCTCGGCGATCTGCCGCGAGAGCACGGTGGTCGCGTCGAGGTGCGCGAAGGTCGTCGCCGGCGCCGGGTCGGTCAGGTCGTCGGCGGGGACGTAGATCGCCTGCACCGAGGTGATGGAGCCCTTCTTCGTCGTCGTGATGCGCTCCTGGAGCTCGCCGATGTCCGTCCCGAGCGTCGGCTGATAGCCAACCGCGGAGGGCATGCGTCCGAGGAGGGCCGAGACCTCCGAGTTGGCCTGCACGAAGCGGAAGATGTTGTCGATGAAGAGGATGACGTCCTTCCAGTACTCGGCGGCGGTCAGCGCCGTCAGGCCCACACGGGCGCGCGCCCCCGGAGGCTCGTTCATCTGCCCGTAGACGAGCGCCGTGCGCGAGATGACGGAGTTGCCGTCGGAGAGCTTCGACTCCTGCATCTCGAGGTAGAGGTCGTTGCCCTCGCGCGTCCGCTCGCCCACGCCGCCGAACACGGCCACGCCCCCGTGCTGCTTGGCGACGTTGTTGATGAGCTCCTGGATGATGACCGTCTTGCCGACTCCCGCGCCCCCGAACAGACCGATCTTGCCGCCCCGCTGGTAGGGAGCCAGCAGGTCGACGACCTTGATGCCCGTCTCGAAGGCCTGGACCTGGGTCTCCTGGTCGGTGAAGGCCGGCGGATCGCGATGGATCGGGTAGCGCTTGGCCGCCACGATCGGCCCGCGCTCGTCGACCGGCTCGCCGATGACGTTCATGATGCGCCCGAGCGTCGCCTCGCCGACCGGCACGCTGATCACGTCGCCCGTGTCGCGCACCTCCTGAGCGCGCACCAGCCCCTCCGTGCTGTCCATGGCGATGGTGCGGACGGTCTTCTCGCCGAGGTGCAGCGCCACCTCGACGACGAGGTTCCAGGGCTGATCGTTGATGGCCGGGTTGGTGAGCTGGAGGGCGTTGTAGATCGGCGGCAGATTCCCGTCGGCGAACTCGACGTCGACGGCCGGGCCGATCACCTGCGTCACGCGTCCGATGCTTGGCATGGCTATCCTTTGAGCGCCTCGGCGCCGCCGATGACCTCCATCAGCTCCTTCGTGATGGTCGCCTGGCGGGCGCGGTTCATGGAGAGGGTGAGGGTGTCGATCATGTCGGCGGCGTTGGTGGTGGCGTTGTCCATGGCCGTCATCCGGGCGGCGTGCTCGCTGGCGATCGCCTCGAGGAGCGCCTGGGTGACGAGCGCCTCGAGGTAGCGCGGCAGCAAACGCGCCAGCAGCTCGGGGCGCGGCGGCTCGAAGATGTAGTCGGCCGGCGGACGGTCCACGGTGGGCGGGGCGACCGGCAGCAGCGGCACGACGCTCGGGGTCTGGGAGATCGCCGAGCGGAAGCGGTTGTAGACCAGGAAGACCGCATCGGTCTCCTGCCGCTCGAAGCGTCTGGCGAGCTCACTCACCAGGGTGGCTGCCATGGTGGCTGGCGGCGTCGTCAGGATGCCGAGCTGGTGCGCAACGATGGCCATCCCGCGCCGGCGGTAGTATTCGAGGCCCTTGCGGCCGACCAGCACGAACGCCAGCTCCTGCGCGGTCCGTTCGCGGAGCCAGCCGCCGACGTGCCGGAAAAGGGTGGCGTTGTAGCCGCCGCAGAGGCCGCGGTCGCTGCTCATCACCACGAGGTCGATGCGACGCTCTTCACGGCGGGCGAGGAGCGGATGGCTGTCGGGCTCGACTCCGGCCGCCACGGCCGCGAACATCTCGGCGAGCTTAGCGGCATAGGGACGCGCCCGTTCCGCGGCTTCCTGCGCGCGGCGGAGCTTCGCTGCCGCGACCATCTTCATCGCCTTCGTGATCTGCTGCGTCGAGCGTACCGTCGCGATCCGCTTGCGGAGGGCCTTTAGGCTCGGCATCGTCGGCCGCGCTCTATGGCTTGAAGAGCTTCGCGAAATCGGCGAGCGCCGCGTCGAGCGCCGCCTTCACGTCGTCGGTGAGCTCGCGCTTGTTGGCCAGGAGCTTCAGCGCCTCGGGGTGCTTCACCTCGAGGAAGGCGTAGAGCTCCTGCTCGTAGCGCTGGATGGCCGCCACGGGCCGCGAATCGAGGTAGCCGCTGGTGGCGGCGTAGATGATGGCGATCTGCTTGTCGACCGGAAGCGGCGCGAACTGTCCCTGCTTCATCACCTCGACCAGCCGCTCGCCGCGATCGAGCTGCCGCCGCGTCGCCGCGTCGAGGTCGGAGCCGAACTGGGCGAAGGCCGCCATCTCCCGGTACTGCGCGAGCTCGAGACGGAGCGGACCCGCCACCTTCTTCATGGCCTTCACCTGCGCCGCGCCGCCGACCCGCGACACCGAGATGCCGACGTTCACCGCCGGGCGGACGCCGGAATAGAACAGGTCCGACTCGAGGAAGATCTGCCCGTCGGTGATCGAGATGACGTTGGTCGGGATGTAGGCCGACACGTCGCCGGCCTGGGTCTCGATCATCGGGAGCGCGGTGAGCGATCCGCCGCCACGCGCCTGGCTCATCTTGGCCGCGCGCTCGAGCAGGCGCGAGTGGATGTAGAAGACGTCGCCCGGGTACGCCTCGCGCCCGGGCGGGCGGCGCAGCAGCAGCGAGAGCTGCCGGTAGGCGACCGCGTGCTTCGAGAGGTCGTCGTAGATCACCAGCGCATGGCGGCCGGTGTCGCGGAAGTACTCGCCCATGCTGCACCCGCTGTAGGGTGCGATGAACTGCATCGGGGCCGGGTCCGAGGCCGAGGCCACCACGACCGTGGTGTAGTCCATCGCGCCGAAGCGCGTGAGCTTGTCGACCACCTGGGCGACGGTCGAGAGCTTCTGTCCGATCGCGACGTAGAAGCAGTGCACGTCACCGCCCCGCTGGTTGATGATGGTGTCGAGCGCGACGGTCGTCTTCCCGGTCTGGCGGTCGCCGATGATCAGCTCGCGCTGACCCCGTCCGATCGGGATCATCGCGTCGATCGCCTTCAGGCCCGTCTGCAACGGCTCCTTGACGGGCTGGCGTGCCACGATGCCGGGCGCCTTGAGCTCGATGCGTCGCGTCTCTGCTGCCTTGATCGGCCCCTTGCCGTCGATGGCGTCCCCGAGGGCGTTGACCACCCGCCCGAGGAGACCCTCGCCGACCGGCACCTCGGCGATGCGGCCGGTGCGCTTGACCTCGTCGCCCTCCTTGATTGCCTGCTGCTCCCCCATGATGGCCGCCCCGACGTTGTCTTCCTCGAGGTTCAACACGATGCCGTAGATGCCGTGGGGGAACTCGATCAGCTCGCCCGCTGCGACCCGCTCGAGGCCGTAGATGCGGGCGATGCCGTCGCCGGCCGAGAGCACGAAGCCGGTCTCCCGGACCTCGAGCTGCTTCTCGTACTCCTTGATCTGATCGCGGATGACGTCGCTGATTTCCGCCGCGCGGATCTGCATCGATCTGTTCCCCCCCGGGTCGCTAGGCGCGACCCTCGGCCATTTGCTTGCTCAAGCGGAGGAGCTGCGCCTTGAGGCTTCCGTCGTACACCGTGCCGTCGAGATCGAGCACCACGCCCCCCAGGAGCTCGGGATCCACCTCGGTCGTCGCGAGCACCTCGCGGCGCCCGCTCAGGCGGCGGACCAGGTCGACGAGTTCGTTCTTCTCGGCCGCGCTGAGCGGGGTTGCCGAGCGGATGAGAACGCGTGCCCGGCCGAGGGTCGCGTCGACCAGCTCCTCGTAGACGCCGGCGATGTCGGGCACGAGGTCGAGACGATCCCGCTCGGCGAGCAGGCAGAGGAGGTTGCCGACGCCCGCCGAGAGGCCGAGTGCGACCGCGACGCGGCGCGCGATGCGGACGCGAGCGCTGGCATCGACGGCGGGGCTTCGAAGGACGAGCCTCAGGCGCGGCTCCTCGAGCACGCCGGTGACGCGCCCGAGCTCTTCCGCAGTCGAGGCGAGCGACTCGCGCGTCAGCGAGTACAGGGCGCGGGCATACCGCTTGGCGAGGCGCCGCCCGCTCACTACACGGCCCTCGCCGACTCGATGAAGTCGCGTACCATGCGCGCCTGGTCGCGCGGCGTCAGGGTCTGGCGGAGCAGGGCGGTCGCCTGCCGGACGGCCTCCTCGATGAGCTCGTTTCGAAGCGCCTTGCGAGCGACGACGAACTCCTGCTCCGCGAGCACGTGAGCATCGGCACGGATACGCTCGGCCGCGTCCCGACCGCGAGCCACCAGGTGCTCGCGTTCCCGCGCTGCGGCAGCCAGCAGGTCCGCCCGCAAGCGCTCGCGGAGGGCGGGCAGGTCAGCGAGGTCGCGCGCGATCGCCGCCCGCAGCGCCTCGGCCTTCTGGCGCGCGCGAGCGCCGGCGGCGAGAGCCTCGATCAGTCGCTCGCCGCGCGTACGAAAGTAGTCGCGGATCGGGGCACGAAGGAAGTGGACGAGAAGGGCGACGAAGAGCAGGAAGTTGAGGACCGCCCAGAGCATCACGCCGGTCGCGCGAGGACCTTCTCCGTCACCATGCGGGCAAGCTTTGCTGCCTCATCCCTCAGGCCGCGCCGAGCCTGTGCGACCTCCTCGGCCACCCGTGCCTGGACCTCGGCGAGCGTGCGCTGGGCCTCCGCGCTGGCCTCGGCGATCAGACGCTTCTGCTCCGCCTCTGCGCCACGGATGATCTCCTGAAGCGCTCGCTGCGCCTCAGTCCGCGTCTGATCGAGAGCCGCGGCATGCTCCGCACCCAGTCTTTCGGCCTCGGCCTCGATCGTACGCGCTTCCCTGATTGCGCCTTCCGAACGGGCCTTGCGCTCCCGCACGATCCGGAGCGCAGGTCGAAACCAGAGGCGGCTCACGAGGAGCCAGAACGCGACGAAGATCGCGATCTGAATCAAGAAGGTGTAGTCGGGCGGTATCTTGAGCATGTACTACCGGCCGGTGGGGACGAGCGGAGAAGGTGCGGCTACTTGGCGACTTCGGAGTGCACCTTGTGCGGTGCCCCGTCGCCCGGGCGGTCGTCCTTCGGGAAGAGCGCGATCTTGCGATCCTTCTCCGTCCGCAATGCGTCGGGACCGCCCATCGCGCACTGGCCCTCGAACACCACTCCTTCGTGGATGACGAGGCTCGGGGTTGCAATGTTGCCGAAGAGCCTCCCAGGAGCTCGTATCTCGAGGCGCTTCTGAGCCGTGACGTCGCCCGTGACCCGTCCGTGGATCACGATGGAGCTACCCGTGATCTGCGCGTTCACGACAGCGCTCTCACCGACGATGAGCGTGTCCTGCGCCGAGATCTCGCCCTCCACATGCCCCTCGATGCGCACCGTCCCGTCGAACTGCAGCTTGCCGGTGACCCGGCAGCCCTTGCCGAGGAATGCGCTCGTACCGCCCGCCTCTCCGGGCTGAACTCTCTCCCGCTCGAGCATCTCCGCCTCCCCGGATACCGGACCGTTTGCGGGGACGCCGGGCTCAGAGGAAAGCCCTCGGGGCCGGTCGATCCGCTCCCGCTCCTTGCCGAATAGCGCCATAGAAGTCACTCCGAGGTACCCCGAGCGCACGCCCCCATGGCCCGTGGTTGGCTTGCCGTAGAAGGCTCGCTTCTAGCACCGCGCGGCGGACGGTGTCAAAGCATAGCGGCCGGACTGATGGCTGCCGCGCGCAAGCGATCGACCAGCCGGTCGAGCTCCCCATCGGAGTAGAACTCGATCTCGATCGAGCCACCGCGCCCGCGCCGCGTGATACGCACCCGGGTGCCGAGGCCACGAGTCAGCTCCTCTGCCAGGGCCCGCTGGTGGACGTCAGGCGCCGGGGATCCCGACTGGGGGCTGCGCAGCCGAGGCCGGCGAGCGGCGGCCCGGCTCTCCGCTTCGCGCTTCGACACCCCGGCCACGGCGATCTCGCGCGCAAACGTGACCTGCTCGGCGGGATCGACCGAGAGGACCGCCCGGGCATGCCCCGCGGAAAGCTCGCGGTTCTCGACCTGGGCCTTGACGGATTCGGGCAGGGCGAGAAGCCGGAGCGCATTGGCGATCGCGGGACGGCTCTTACCCACCCGCGAAGCGATCTCTTCCTGCGTGAGCCCGAACTCGTCGATCAGCCGACGGTAGGCCTCCGCCTCCTCCAGCGGGCTCAGGTCCTCGCGCTGCAGGTTCTCGATGAGGGCAAGCTCGAACCGCCTTTCGGGGCTTGCCTCGCGAAGCACCACGGGCACCCGATCGAGCCCGACGCGCTGGGCAGCGCGCAGCCGCCGCTCGCCCGCGATGAGCTCGTAGCGGCCGCCGACCGCTTGCACGACGAGCGGCTGCAGGAGGCCGTACCGCCGGATCGAGTCGGCCAGCGCCGCGAGAGTCTCCTCGTCGAAGTGACGGCGGGGCTGGTCGGGATTGGCCACGATGTCGTCCACCGGGACCAGACGCTCTCCGGTGGGCGGGGACGCCGGCGGCGTGGCCGGGAACAGGGCCTCAAGGCCCTTGCCCAACGCCTTCCGCATGCGCACCCTCCGTTCGTCTATCTAACTGTCCCTCAAGCTCGCGCGCGAGCGCGCGGTACGCGGAGGCTCCCCGCGAGCTGGGGTCGTAGAGCAGCACCGGAAGCCCATGGCTCGGGCTCTCCGACAGCCGGACGTTGCGCGGGATGACCGTGCGGAACACCTGGTCGCCGAAGTGGGCCCGCACCTCCTCCTGCACCTGCCGCGCGAGGCTGTTGCGGCCGTCGTACATCGTCAGGACGAGCCCCTCGAGAGCGAGCCCCGGGTGCAGCGTGTCCCTGACGCGGCCGACGGTGTCGAGGAGCGCCGTCAAGCCCTCGAGCGCGTAGTACTCGCACTGGAGAGGGATCAGGACCGTGTCCGCAGTGCGGAGCGCGTTCACGGTGAGGAGGTTGAGAGACGGCGGACAATCTATCAGCATGATCTCGTAGCGGCCCCGCACGGTCGCCAGTCCCTCGTGCAAGCGATGCTCGCGGGATGAGGCGCCGACGAGCTCGATCTCGGCGCCGACCAGGTCTCGCGTCGCCGCCAGCACGTGCAAACGGTCGATGGCGGTCGGCCGGATCACCTCGCTCGCCGGCCGGCCTTCGACGAGCACCTCGTAGACCGTCCCCTCGGCGGTCCCGCGCGAGCCCACGCCAGTGCTTGCACTCGCCTGCGGATCGAGGTCGACGAGCAGGGTCGAACGCCCGTCGAGCGCCAGCGCCGCAGCCAAGTTGACGGCCGTGGTCGTCTTTCCGACGCCGCCCTTCTGGTTGGCGACCGCGATGACCCGGCCCATCCCCCAACTCCACCCCAGCAACGACCGCACGCTCTAGCACATGGCCGCGAAGAAAAGAAGCCGACGCCGTTCCCCGTCGGGAAGGTGATAGTCACACTCGCCTGCCGGTCTCAGTCTGACCTCCCCGGCCAGGTGAACGATCGCCGGTGCGAGCACCCGAGGAGTCTGCATGGAGATAACGGCGCCGCCCGGAGCGACGAGCCGCGCGGCCAGCCGGAGATACGTCTCGAGACGAACCGCACGCCCGATGACGATCGCCGCCCCCCCGACGATCTCCGGGTCGGTCACGGCTTCCGCCCGCTCCTCGATCACGCGGGCGTGCGGCAGCGCAATCGTCCGGATCGCCTCGCTGAGAAAGCTGGCTCGGCGTCGCCGTGACTCGATCAGTCGCAGCTCGAGATCCGGTCGCGCACAGCCGACCACGAGGCCGGGAAAGCCGGCTCCGCTCCCTACGTCGACCACCAGACCGGTCCCTGGCAGGTGCGGCGCCACCGCCAGGGAGTCAATGACGTGCTTGCGAAGGAGGGCCTCCGGCTCGCGATCGCCCGTCAGACGCGCCCGGCGGTTCCAGAGAGACAGGAGCTCGAGGAATCGATCAAGCCGCGCTATCGCCTCGGGCCGAAGTTCGACGCCAAACCTCGCGGCGCTCTCCACCAGCAGCCGCGCCCCGGCAGGGGTCATGCGCAGCCCGGCATTCCGGGCAGTGGCGCCGCCGAGGTTGGGCGCCAGCCCCCGGGCCCACTCAGGTGTCCAGAGTTCGGGGCGAGGGGATGCAGGCCCTTCAACGCTCCGGCGGCCGGCTACCGCCCGGCGACGGGATCAGCAGGACCCTGCGGTAGTGGCCGGTCCCCTGGCTTCGTGTGGCGACGCCCGAGTCGTCCTGGAGCGTGAGATGCACGATGCGTCGATCGCGTGGGCTCATCGGATTCACGCTGACCACACGACCGGTCACCTTCGCCTTCTCAGCGAGGCGGCGGGCCAGCTGTTCGAGGGCTTCCTGCCGGCGCTCTCGGTAGCGCTCGACGTCGACGACGATGCGCCCGCCACGCTCGCCGTCACGCCCGACCACGCGGTTGACGAGGTATTCGAGCGCGTCGAGCGTCTGGCCGCGCCGGCCGATCACGAGCCCGCTCTCCTCGCCGGTCACAGCAAGCAGGATCGACCCCGGCTCGGCGCCCTCATGCACGGTGACCGTGCACGCGACACCGAAGAGGCCGAGGACCTCCTCGACAAGCGCCCGGGCCCGCCCCGCTGCGCCGGAAATGTCCGCCGCTTCGGTTGCGGCCGGAGATGCTTCCCGGGAAACATCCGCCGAGAGGGCACTCACACGCGGCCGCAGCGTTGCCCGAACGCGCGCCTTGCGCCCGCCGAAGCCCCAGACCCCGCGGGCCGCATCGGTCAGTATCTCGATCTCGACCCGGTCTCGCTCCACCTGGAGCGTGCCGAGCGCCTTCGCGATAGCCTCGTCTATGCTGTCGCCCTCGCACTCGATCGATCTCATGGGCTGCGCTCCTCAGGTTGCCGACCGCAGGTTCCAGTACTGCTGGCCAATGGTGAGGAGGTTGTTGACCAGCCAGTACAGCACGAGCCCGGCCGGGAAGTTGATGAACATGTAGGTGAACAGGAGCGGCATGAACATCATCATGCGTTGCTGCGCAGGATCCCCCTGCTGCGGCGTGAGCCATTGCTGGATGAACATGCTGGCGCCCATCACCAGCGTCAGAACCGGTACCCCTCCCCCGATCAACGGCCAGCTGGCCGGGATGCCCGCGATCATCAGACGATCCGGCGCCGAGAGATCGTTGATCCACAGAGCGAACGGCGCATGGCGGAGCTCGATGGCGTGCGAGAGCGCGTTGTACAGCCCAACGAAGATCGGGAGCTGGAGCAGCATCGGCAGGCAGCCCGAGAGCGGGTTCACGCGGTGTCGGCGGTAGAGCTCCATCATCTCCTTCTGCAGCGTCACCTGATCGTCCTTGTAACGCTCCCGGAGCTTGACCATCTGGGGCTGTATTTTCTGCATTTCCCGCATGTTACGGAACGTGCTCTGGGTGAGCGGGGTGGTCGCGAGCTTGACCAGCGCCGTGAGCACGATGATCGCGACGCCGTAATTACCGGTGACCGTGTGGAGGAGACGCAGGGCGGAGAGCAGCGGAATCGCAATGAACCAGAACCATCCGAAGTCGAGCGCCCGGTCGAGGTCGCGCCCGGCCCGCGCGAGGATGCTGCGATCCTTCGGGCCGACGAAGATGGCAAATGCCGCCCGACCATCCTCGACCGGTACGTCCAGACGCACGACGGGAACCTCTCCAATAGCCGTCATGACGGCCTGTCCGACTCCGTCAGCCGGCATCACCACGCTCATGAAGTACGGGGCCGCGAAACCTGCCCAGAGAGACTCGGGGAGCGTGGCCGGCTGTTTCTCGACGTCGGCGAACGACTTCTCCACCAGTCGATGCGCGCTCAGGGCGACGGCCGTTTCCCGTCCAGGTGTCCGTCCGCCGCCCGCGCTTTCGGGAGGCAGGGGCGTGAGCGCGACCCCGAGGGTCTTCGGGGCACCCTCTCCTGATGCGCTCGCGCTCAGCTCGAAGACGTATTCATCTCCGGCGAAGGCGTAACGCTTCTCCACGTGCAGACCGTTCGGCGAGTCGGCGACGAAGGCGAGCACACCACGCTCTTCACCGTGGACGATCAGTGCCGATCGATCGGGGCGAAAGGTGAACCCTGCATCGCTGAGCGCGGGCGCCAGCTGGAGCGTGAGAGGCAGGATCGGGCCTGGCTGGACGAGGTCGAGCGGCGGGCTGTCAGGCTGCACGTTCCGCCGATACTGCTTCAGCTCGAGGTTGAGGAGCCGAGCGCCGAGCGTCGAGATCGTTGCGCGGAGCACGTCGGTCTCGACCGTCACCACCTGAGCCTCTTCGCTCGGAGGAGCTCCGAGCTCCATGGGCGGCGTCGACGGCGGGGAGGTCGCCGGTGGTGTTTCCTGGGAAACGGGACCTCGTCGCGGTGCCGGCCGGTACTTGCGCAGAACCAGCTCCTGGTAGAGGACCAGCACCACCAGCGACAGCGCGAAGGCCAGCAGGAGACGTCGCTGGTCCATCAAGCCTCGAATCGGAGCCGCGGCGCGGGGACGGGGTCATGGCCGCCGGCGTTCCACGGATGGCAGCGCAGCACCCGGCGCGCTGCGAGCAGGCTACCGCCGAGGGCGCCGTGGCGCTCGATCGCCTCCCGAGCGAAGGCCGAGCAGCTAGGCGTAAACCGGCAGGTCGGCACCAGCGCAGGCCGCAGCAGGAGCTGGTAGGCGCGGAGCAGAACGATCAGCAGGCGTCCGATCGGGTCCGCGCGATCGTCAGCGGTCCGGAACGATCTCCAGGACGCGCTCGAGCTCGGTGGCCGCTTGGGCATATGTCAGGGCGCTCGCTCCGGGCTTGGCGATCACGAGGACGTCGCTCGCCGGCACCAGGTCGGTCCGCCGGTTACGGAACACCTCGCGAACGAGACGCTTCACTTGATTCCGGACTACGGCGTTCCCAATCCGCGCACTCACGGTGACACCGAGCCGGGACGCCGCGGCGGCCGACGGTTGGCGGATGACGACGAAGTGCGAGGTGTGACGACGCCGGCCATCGCGCTGGAGCGCGAGAAACTCGCTCCGGCGCCGAATGCGCACCGCCTTGGGATAAGTGCGGCGATGCTTCACCCCGTTCACCCGGGCTGCTTGGGTGGGATACTGACCGTCAGCCGCTTTCGACCCTTGGCCCGACGTCGCTTGAGCACCTGTCGCCCGCCGGGCGTGGCCATGCGCGCGCGAAAGCCGTGCGTACGCTTACGCCGGCGATTGCTCGGCTGATACGTCCTCTTCATCGCTCACCGCAGGGTGCTGTCTCGGGGGCATGCAATACGGCCATACGGCCGGCCCAAAGTCAAATTTGCGAGCGGTGAAGGCGAACCACCCGCGCCTGATCCGCTAGGCGGATGGCGCAGGGCCTTCGCCGCCCACGGCTGCCTGCTTGCCCGGATAGTCCCGGGCAAAATGCTCGGCGCAGCGCCCACGCGACGCCGTCGGTTTACGACAGCCCTCGACGCGACAGGTCTTGTAGCGGGCCTTCGGAAGCTCGCCGCGTTTCCAGGCCGCGTAGTGGCGGATACAGTAACCCTTACCCCCGTCGCTAGGGTTCTTGCAGCCTTGGT
>VBLD01000041.1:5600-6056 GCA_005879205.1 Deltaproteobacteria bacterium | reverse complement strand
TCCACCTCGCGCCTGGGGCTCCGGGTCATGAGTTCGACCACGGCCTGCCTCGGCGCCTTGTCCTCGTAAGCAATCATGTACATCTGCTCGGTGATGGGCATCTCGACATTCACGCTCCGCACCCAGAGCGCGACGTGGCGACCGAGACGCCCTAAATGCACGGCGAGGGCCGTCCCCCAACTGCCGGCGCCGAGTATTGCAACCGCTACCATGCGGAGCGGCGACGCTCGCATGAAGCGCCGCCTAGGCGCAAGGCGTCAGCGGTTCGACGTCGAACATTCGCCCGGACACGCGTTCGACACGCGCGCCACGCGCCTCAGGTGGCGACTCGGGTTGGCGTCGCGTCAGTCAGTGCCGGGCAGCGGCGGCTCGTCCCGACTCTCTGTCTCGTCTTCGCGCTCGGCGACCCGTGCCACCGAGGCAACGTGCTCGCCTTCGTCGAGACCGATGAGTCGC
>VBLD01000041.1:0-5491 GCA_005879205.1 Deltaproteobacteria bacterium | reverse complement strand
CCGGTCTTGTCCGTCGTCCGCATCGTGATGATTCCCTTGCCGCCGCGGCGCGTCAGACGGTACTCGTCCATCTCGGTGCGCTTGCCGAACCCGTTCTCGGAAACCGCGAGGAGCGTGGCGCCCGGCTCGACGAGATCGAGGGCCACGACCTCGTCCCCTTCGTCGAGCCCCATGCCGCGCACGCCGTAGGTGCCGCGTCCCATCGGCCGCACGTCGGACTCCTTGAAACGGATCGCCTGGCCGTCGCACGTGGAGAGGATCGCCTCGCTCGCCCCGTCGGTGAGACGCACTCCGATCACCTCGTCAGCCTCCTCGAGCGTGATGGCGATGATGCCGGAGGGCCGCGGGCTCGCGTACTGCATGAGGTCCGTCTTCTTCACGAGGCCCCGGCGCGTGGCGAAGAGCAGGTAGCGTCCTTCGCGAAACTCACGCACGGGGAGGAAGGCCGAGAGCTTCTCCTCGGCACCCAGGCTGAGCAGGTTCGTGATGCTGCGCCCCCGCGCGGCGCGACCGGCCTGCGGGATCTCGTGCACCTTCAGCCAGTAGACCTTGCCCCGCGTCGTGAAGAACAGGAGGTAGGAATGCGTCGAGGCGACGAACAGGTGCTCGACGAAATCCTCCTCGCGCGTCGTCGCCCCGATCTTGCCGCGACCGCCGCGGCGCTGCGCCCGGTAGAGGGCCACGGCGTTTCGCTTGATGTAGCCCTCGTGCGAGATCGTGACGACCATGTCCTCTTCGACGATGAGGTCCTCGACCGAGAGCACCCCCACCTCGTCGACGATCTCGGTCCGGCGGGGGTCGGCATACTTCTCGCGGATCGCGCGCAGCTCCTCGACGATGATCTTCGATATCTCGCGCTCGTCGGCGAGGATCTCGCGGTAGTGCTGGATCGCGCCTTCGGTCTCGCCGTATTCCTCAAGGACCTTGTCGCGCTCGAGGCTGGTGAGGCGCTGCAAGCGCATGTCGAGGATGGCTTGGGCCTGGATCTGCGAGAGCCCGAAGGTCGCCATCAGGCCGTCGCGCGCCGTGGCAGGATCCGCCGCGCCGCGGATGAGGGCGATCGCCTGATCGAGGTGCTCGATCGCGATCTTGAGACCGGCGAGGACGTGGAGCCGCTCCTGCGCCTTGCGGAGGTCGTACGCCGTCCGGCGCGTGACCACCTCACGGCGGTGCTGGATGAAGACGCGGAGCGCCTCCTTCAGGTTCAGTACGCGGGGCCGACCCTCGACGATGGCCAGGACGTTCACCCCGAAGGAGTCCTGCAGCGGGGTATGCTTGTAGAGCTGGTTCAGCAGGACCTCGGCGACGGCGTCCCGCTTGAGCTCGATGACGATCCGCATGCCGTCGCGATCCGACTCGTCGCGCAGGTCGGAGATGCCGTCGAGCTTCCGCTCGTTCACGAGCTCGGCCATCCGCTCGATCAGGCGTGCCTTGTTCACCTGGAAGGGGATCTCGCGGACGATGATCGAGGATCGCCCGGACTTCTCGTCGGTCTCGACGGCCGCCCGCGCTCGCATGGTCAGCACACCACGCCCTTCGCGGTAGGCCTCGCGAATGGGGTTACGCCCGCAGATGAAGCCGCCGGTCGGGAAGTCGGGTCCGGGGATGTAGCGCATCAGGTCGTCGACGGTCAGCTCCGGACTCTCGATCAGCGCGACCAGCGCGTCGCAGACCTCGCCCAGGTTGTGCGGCGGGATGTTGGTGGCCATGCCCACCGCAATGCCCGCGGAGCCGTTCACCAGCAGGTTGGGAATCTTGCTCGGCAGGACGAGCGGCTCCTCGGTGGAGTCGTCAAAGTTGGGAACGAAGTCCACCGTTTCCTTGTCGATGTCGGCGAGCAGCTCCTCGGCGAGCTCGGTCAGGCGGCACTCGGTGTAGCGGTAGGCCGCCGGGGGGTCGCCGTCGATCGAGCCGAAGTTTCCCTGGCCGTCGATCAGCGGATAGCGGACGTTCCACTCCTGGGCGAGTCGAACAAGGGCGTCGTAGACCGCCGAGTCGCCGTGCGGGTGATAGCGCTTGAGAACCTCGCCCACGACGCCCGCGCACTTCGAGTAGCGGTGGCCGTGGGTGAGACCCTCGTTGAGCATCGCGTAGAGAATGCGTCGATGGACGGGCTTCAGGCCGTCGCGCGCGTCGGGCAGGGCGCGCCCGATGATGACCGACATCGCGTAGTCCATGTAGGACTCGCGCATCTGGTCTTCGATGTTGACGGGTATGCGCTGCGACCGCGGATCCATCGCTACTCAGCCCAGCGCGACCTTAGATGTCCAGGTTACGCGCGTTCAGCGCGTTCTCCTCGATGAACTTGCGCCGCGGTTCCACCTCGTCGCCCATGAGCGTCGAGAAGATAATGTCCGCCTCGACCGCATCCTCGATCTTCACCTGCAGGAGGGTGCGCGTCGCCGGGTTCATCGTCGTCTCCCAGAGCTGCCCCGGGTTCATCTCCCCGAGGCCCTTGTAGCGCTGGATCTCGAGCCCCTTGCGCGCCTGCGCCATGATGCGGGCCACGGCCTGCTGGAGGTTCGGAACCTGCTCCACCTTCTCCCCGACGGTGAGGATGAAGGGCGGCTCGCCGACCGCGGTGAGATCGCGCGCGAGCCGGCGGACCTCCTCGAACTCGGCCGTCAAGCAGAGCTCGCGGTCGATGACGTTGCGGTGCGCGGTGCCGTTGGCGCGCGTCGCGGCCACCAGCTTGAGACAGGCATGCTCGCGGTCCTCCTCGAACGAGAAGCTGACGGGCATGATCTCCGGCGCCGCCACGTTGAGATACGCCTCCGCCGCGGCGACCACCTGGCGAAGGCGCCCCTCGTCGCCGAGGGCAGCAGCGTCCATCGTGGTCTGACGAGCGAGTGCGGTCAGGACGTGGCGGTTGCGCCCCTTGCGGTCGAGGATATCGAGCACCTTCTGGAGGCGGATCGCCTTCTTCACCACCTGCTTGAGCGGCGTCCCGGTCACCGGGGGACCACCCTCGCCGCGGAGCCCGAGATCCTCCGCGCCGAGCTCGATCAGATAGTCCTCGAGCCCGGCTTCATCCTTCAGGTACTGCTGGGCCCGTCCGCGCTTGACGCGGTAGAGCGGCGGCTGAGCGATGAAGAGATGCCCCCCCTCGAGGATCTTCTGGTAGTGGCGGTAGAAGAAGGTGAGAAGCAGGGTGCGGATGTGCGCGCCGTCGACGTCGGCGTCGCACATCAGGATGACCGTGTGATAGCGGAGCTTCGTGATGTCCTGGTCGTCCTTGCCTATCCCGGCGCCGAGCGCGGTGATAAGAAGTTTAATCTCTTGCGATGACAACATCTTGTCGAAGCGGGCCTTCTCGACGTTCAGGATCTTGCCGCGCAGCGGCAGAATTGCCTGGTTCTTGCGGTCCCGGCCCTGCTTGGCCGAGCCTCCGGCGGAGTCACCCTCCACTACGAAGAGCTCCGACAGCACCGGATCCCGCTCCTGGCAGTCAGCGAGCTTGCCTGGGAGCGAGCCGCCGTCGAGCGCTCCCTTCCGTCGCGCGAGCTCCTTGGCCTTGCGCGTGGCCTCGCGCACGCGCGCCGCCTCCAGCGCCTTCAGCGCGATCCGCTTGGCATCAGCCGGGTGCTCCTCCAGGTAGACGGCGAGGCGGTCGTTGACGAGCGCCTCGACGATCCCCTTCACCTCGCTGTTGCCGAGTTTGGTCTTGGTCTGCCCCTCGAACTGCGGCTCGGGCACCTTCACGCTGATCACTGCGGTCAGCCCCTCCCGCATGTCCTCGCCCTGCAGCGCCTCGTCGTTCTTGAGGAGCCCGTTGTTCACGGCGTAGGCGTTGATCGTACGGGTGAGGGCCGACTTGAAACCGACCAGATGAGTCCCGCCTTCGATCGTGTTGATGTTGTTGGCGAAGGCGTACACGCTTTCGGTGTAGCCTTCGTTCCACTGGAGGGCGATCTCGATCTCGAGGCCGTCGCGCGTGCCGTGCAGGTAGACGACGTCGGGATGAATAGGCGTCTTCGCCTTGTTGAGGTTCTGGACGAACGAGACGATCCCCCCTTCGTACAGGAACTCGTGCGATTTCTGGTCGCGCTCGTCGTCGATGGTGATGCGCAGACCCCGGTTCAGGAAGGCCAGCTCGCGGAGACGCTGGGAAAGGATGTCGAAGCTGAAGTCCAGGGTCTCGAAGATCAGGGGGTCCGGCTTGAAAGTGACCCTGGTTCCGCGCTGGTCCGTGACCCCGGTCTCCTCGACCGGAGCCTCGGGGTCGCCCCGACGGTAGCGCTGGGCGTACACCTTGCCGCCGCGGCGCACCTCCATCTCGAGCGTTTCGGAGAGCGCGTTGACCACCGACACGCCGACGCCGTGCAGTCCCCCGGAAACCTTGTACGCGCCCTTGTCGAACTTGCCGCCGGCGTGAAGCTTCGTCATCACCACCTGCGCCGCAGAGACGCCTTCGGTGGGATGCAACTCCACCGGGATGCCGCGACCGTCGTCGTCCACTGTCACGCTCGAGTCGATGTGGATGGTGACGGCGATGCGCGTGCACTCTCCGGCGAGTGCCTCATCGACGGAGTTGTCGACGACCTCGAAGACGAGGTGATGTAGACCTCGTTCGCTCGTGTCGCCGATGTACATGCCGGGGCGCTTGCGTACGGCCTCGAGCCCCTCGAGAACTTTGATGTTCTCGGCGCCATAGCGCGATTCGGACGTCGTATCCGCTGTACTCATCGACCCCAGAAAACAGTTTCAGTGAGCGGGGTCATTGTATCTCGCCGCAGCTCCCCGCGCCATCGTAGACTGGTCACAAAACGTCCGGTATTTCAGATACTTACGAAGCGCATCCGGAAGGCGTAAAACAGCTCCTGAACGGTACCACGGGCACGCCTCCAACTAGAGGCGCATGGGCATCACGACGTAGGTGTAATCAGGGTCACTCGCCCCGGTCACCGTGCCCGGTCCAACCTCGTCCGTGAGGCCGAGCTCCATGACCTCACCCTCGGCATGCGCCCCCAGCACCTCGATCAGATACCGCGCGTTGAACCCCACGGTGAGCGGCTCCCCGCCATACGAGATCTCGATGTCCTCGGACGCCTCGCCCTGGTCGGGATTGCTCGCAGACGCCTCGAGGCGGCCCTTCTCGAGGTGCAGCTTCACCCCGTGGGAGCGCTCGCTCGCGAGGAGCGAGATACGCCGTAACGCGGCGAGCAAGTCGTTGCGATTGAAGCGAGCCCTGGCACGAACGGTATTCGGGATGACCTGCCGGTAGTCCGGGAACTCCCCTTCCACGAGCCGCATGAAGAACGACACGGTCGGCGTGCTCACGCGCACATCCTTGGCCGACACGAGGAGTGTCACCTCGCCCTGGTCGACCTCCTCCAGCAACTTGCGCGCCTCGACCAGTCCCTTGCGCGGCATGATGACCCCTCGCTCGAGCCTGGCACCCGGTACACGGCGGTCGATCTTGGCGAGCCGGTGGCCATCGGTCGCGACCATGCGAAGCGTCTCGGCGTCCCCGCTCTCCATGAGCACACCG
>VBLD01000352.1 GCA_005879205.1 Deltaproteobacteria bacterium | reverse complement strand
CTCGTAGCGGTCGGCCTGGCGCCAGACCGTCTCGGACTGTGGCTCCACGCCCCCGACGCCGCAGAACACGGCCACCGCGCCGTCGAGCACGCGCAGGCTCCGCTCGACCTCGATCGTGAAGTCGACGTGCCCCGGCGTGTCGATGATGTTGACGCGGTTGTCCTGCCAGAAGCAGGTGGTGGCCGCGGACGTGATGGTGATGCCGCGCTCCTGCTCCTGCACCATCCAGTCCATCACGGCCGTACCCTGGTGGACCTCGCCGATCTTGTAGCTGATGCCGGTGTAGTAGAGGATGCGTTCCGTCGTCGTCGTCTTGCCAGCATCGATGTGGGCCATGATGCCGATGTTACGCGTCCTCTCGAGGGGTACGGGTCGAGGCATGGCTGCGGGCACCGCCTACCAGCGGTAGTGGGCGAAGGCCTTGTTGGCCTCCGCCATGCGGTGCGTGTCCTCCTTCTTCTTGACGGCGCCGCCGCGGCCGTTTGCCGCGTCGAGGATCTCGCCGCCGAGCTTCGCGACCATCGACTTCTCGGGACGCGAGCGGGCATTCTGGACGCGTCGCTGCGGACGGACCTCGACCGGCACCTGATAGGTGGCACCGCCGACCCGGCGCGAGCGAACTTCGACCAGCGGCTTCACCTGCTCGAGCGCTCGCTTGAAGACGCCGAGCGGGTCCTCCTTGGCGCGCTCGGCGACCATCGCGAGGGCCTGGTAGAGGATGCGTTCGGCGAGGCTCTTCTTGCCGTCGGCGAGCATCGCGTTGATGAACTTGGTGACGGTTCGATCGTGAAACTTGGGATCGGGAAGAATGTCCCGACGCTTGACTTCACCTTTCCGTGGCATGGTGGCTCAGTGCACAGGCAGCCGCGGATCGAAGCCGCAACCGTGCGGCGCCGGTCCGAGGACCACCGTCCTCACTTGGGTCTTTTCGCTCCGTACTTCGACCGGCCCTGACGCCGATCCTGGACGCCGATCGAGTCGAGGGTTCCGCGGATGATGTGATAGCGAACCCCGGGAAGATCCTTCACCCGCCCTCCGCGGATGAGGACCACCGAGTGCTCCTGCAGGTTGTGGCCGACGCCGGGGATGTAGGAGGTCACCTCGATGCCGTTGGTCAGGCGCACGCGAGCCACCTTGCGCAGGGCGGAGTTCGGCTTCTTCGGGGTCTGCGTGTAGACACGCGTGCAGACACCCCGCTTCTGCGGCGACCCTTGCAGGGCAGGTGCCGCTTGCTTCGCGCGCTTCATGGCGCGCCCCCGCTTCACGAGCTGGTTGATGGTCGGCATCGGGCGAAATATCGAATCCTAGGGGCGGAACCCGCGACTGTCAACGTTTTGCCGCATCACGCGACCGCCTCGGGCGTCATTTCGGGGACCGGCGGCACCTCCTCGGCGGCCGCGGGCTCGTCGGTGACGCCCTCCATCTTGGCGTACTTGGGCACGCCGGTGCCTGCCGGGATCAGGCGACCCATGATGACGTTCTCCTTGAGGCCGACGAGGCGGTCGACCTTCCCGTTGATGGCGGCCTCGGTGAGCACCTTGGTGGTCTCCTGGAACGAGGCCGCCGAGATGAAGCTCTCGGTGGAGAGGCTGGCCTTGGTGATGCCGAGGAGCAGGGGCTCCGCCACAGCCGGCTGGCCGTCCCGCGCCAGGATCCGCTCGTTCTCCTCCTCGAAACGCCACTTCTCCACCTGATCGCCGATCAGGAAGTCCGTGTCACCCACCTCCTTGATCCGGACCCGGCGGAGCATCTGCCGGACGATGACCTCGATGTGCTTGTCGTTGATCCGCACGCCCTGCAGGCGGTAGATCTCCTGCACCTCGTCGACCAGGTACTTGGCGAGCGCCTTCTCGCCGAGGATGGTGAGGATGTCGTGCGGGTTGGAGCTCCCGTCCATGAGCGGCTCGCCGGCCTTCACGTAGTCCCCCTCGTGCACGCTGATGTGCTTGCCCTTGGGGATCAGGTACTCGCGCGCCTCGCCCACCTCCGGGGTCACGATGACCTTGCGCTTGCCCTTGGTGTCCTTGCCGAAGGAGACGATGCCGTCGATCTCGCTGATGACTGCAAACTCCTTCGGCTTGCGCGCCTCGAACAGCTCGGCCACCCGCGGCAGGCCGCCCGTGATGTCCTTGGTCTTGGTCGTCTCGCGCGGCATCTTGGCGATGACGTCGCCGGCGGACACCGGCTGGCCCTCGATCACGTTCAGGTGGGCGCCGACGGGGAGCAGGTACCGCGCTTCGCCGCTGCCGCCGGTCACCTTGGCCGTCTGCCCCGTCGCGTCCTTGATCGTCACTCGCGGCCGCTTGTCCACGTCCTTGGTGTCGACGACGACCTTTGTGGAGAGGCCGGTGCGCTCGTCGACCTTCTCCTCCATCGTGATGCCCTCGACGATGTCGCCGAACTTCACCGTGCCGCTCGCCTCGGTGACGATGGGGATGGTGTAGGGGTCCCACTCGGCGATCATTTCGCCGGCCTTCACCTTCCCCCCGTCCCGCTTCTTCAGCTTGGCGCCGTAGACGATGGGGTACCGCTCGCGCTCGCGCTCGCGTTTCGGCTCGGGGTAGTCGACGATCGCGACCTCACCGTTCCGACTCATGACGACCAGGTCGCCGTCCTTGCCCTCGACGGTGCTCACGTTGATGAGCTTCAAGAAACCCTCGTTACGCGCGTCCAGCGCCGTCTGCTCCGCGCGCCGGCTCGCGGTGCCGCCGATGTGGAAGGTCCGCATCGTGAGCTGCGTGCCCGGCTCGCCGATTGACTGGGCAGCGATGACGCCGATCGCCTCGCCGAGGTTGACCAGGTGCCCCCGCGCCAGGTCGCGGCCGTAGCACTGCATGCACACGCCCTGACGGGACTGGCAGGTCAGCACGGAGCGGATCTTCACGCGCTCGAGGCCCGCCTCTTCGATGGCGGCCACCTTGGGCTCGTCGATCTCGTCGTTGGCGTGCACGATGACGTCGTTCGTGAACGGATCGCGGATGTCCTCGAGCGCGACGCGGCCGAGCACGCGGTCACCGAGCCCCTCGATGACTTCGCCGCCTTCGACGAGCGGCGTCATCTCGATGCCGTCGAGCGTCCCGCAGTCCTGCTCGGTGATGATCGAGTCCTGGGCGACGTCGACGAGCCGCCGCGTGAGATAACCCGAGTTGGCGGTCTTGAGCGCGGTGTCGGCGAGCCCCTTGCGCGCGCCGTGCGTCGAGATGAAGTACTGGAGGACGGTGAGGCCCTCGCGGAAGTTGGCCGTGATCGGGGTCTCGATGATCTCGCCCGACGGCTTCGCCATCAGGCCGCGCATGCCGGCCAGCTGCCGGATCTGCTGCGCGGAGCCGCGCGCGCCCGAGTCGGCCATCATGAAAATCGGGTTGAAGGACGGGATGCGACGGATGTTGCCGTCGGTGTCGCGGACTTCCTGGGTGCCGAGCTCGCGCAGCATCTCGTCGGCGATGCGATCGGTCACCTCGGCCCAGATGTCGACGACCTTGTTGTAGCGCTCGCCGTCCGTGATGAGCCCCTTGTTGTACTGATCCTCGATCTCGCGGACCGCGGCGTTGGCCTCCTCGAGGAGCTGGTGCTTGCTCGGGGGGATGACCAT
>VBLD01000354.1:5472-7127 GCA_005879205.1 Deltaproteobacteria bacterium | reverse complement strand
TTTGAACCGCCCCGAAAAGTTGAATGCCTTCACGTTCCGGATGCTCGGCGAGATCCATGCGGCCCTCGACGTGCTCCTGTTGGACGACCTGCGGGCGCTCGTGTTCACCGGCGCCGGCCGGGCGTTCTCCGCGGGAGACGATCTGATCGACATGGGCGGCACGGAGCCGGCCGAGGACATCCGGCGCGGACACCACCGCCTCGTCACGCGGCTGCGCGGCCTGAGATTGCCCGTCGTCGCGGCCCTCAACGGTTACACGCTCGGCGCGGCGTTCGACCTGGCGCTCGCCTGCGACTTCCGGATTGCCGCGGCCGACGCCGAGCTCGGCGACGTGCGCGTGCCGCGCGCCATGTGCTCGATGAGCGGGGCGGCGTTCTGGCTGCCACGCATGATCGGGATGGCGCGCGCCACGGAGATTCTTCTCCTCGGCGAACGCGTGCCGGCGGCCCGGGCGGCGGAGCTCGGTATCGTCCATCGGATCGTTCCGCGAAGCGAGCTCGAGGCCACCGTGGCGGCGTTCGTCGGGCGGCTGCTGGCGCTGCCACCGGGCGCGCTCGGCGCCCAGAAGGCATGCATCGAATTCGGCCGGTCACACGACCTGTGATCCGCGGGTTCGCGCGCGACGAATGGCGCGAGGCCATCCGCGCCTTCGCGGAGAAGCGTGCGCCGCGCTGGGGGTAGTTCGGCCCGCCGGCCTGGCGGTACGGGCGGCCCTTAGGCGGCCTGCAGGAGCACGACCAGCGTCCACACGAGCATCACGCCGCTCAGCAGCGATCCGGCGGCGAAGGCGATCGTGCGGTGCGGCTGCATGGCCCGGATGTAGAAGACGCTGTGCAAGATGCGCGCGACGGCGAAGCCGATGAAGAGGATCTCGGCCGCGAGCAGCGGGGGACGCGTGAGCGCGAAGAAGAAGCCGACGACGAAGAAGGGGAGAATGTTCTCCAGGTCGTTCTGGTGCGCGCGGCGGACGCGCTCGATGTCTGGATCGCTCGCCGCCTTCGCCTGCATCCTCTGCAGCGCGTAGTCCTCGGGGGTCGCGTAGACCTTCCGCCCGATGCGCAGGGTGCTCGTGTAGACCCCGACCGCCGCCATCTTGAGCACAAGGACCAGCGAGACGATCGCGAGCAGGCGGAGTGCCGGGCTTGCCAGCAAGGTGTCGTTCACGGGGTGCCTTCCTCCGTGGCGGCGAGCAGTGCCAGCTGACGTTCCACGAGCCGCCCGGTCCGGCGCAACGTGCGCACGAGGCGTGGACCCTGAGCCGCCGGCGCCCCCTCGGCGATGAGGCGCACGAGCGTGCGGTTGAGCCGCCGCGCCGCGGTGAGCACCTCGAGCACGACCGGCCGCTCGTTCGCCGTCGCCTCCTTCTCCGCCCGGAAGCGACGGACCGAGAGCAGATCGAGCTGCAGCCGCCGCCACAGCGCCAGCGCGGCGTCCGGATCCTCCTGGCGTGCCACTCCCATCAGAAGCTCTCGCGATACGGCAGGGCCGTCGCGGCGAAGGTCGGCCTTCACGGACTCCGGCAGGCGCGTGAGCGCGAGGGTGTTCGACACGTACGGCCGGCTCTTGCCGAGCAGCTCGGCGATCTCGCGGTGGCTGTAGCCGTGGCGCTCGATCAACTGCGCCAGTCCTTCGGCCTCCTCGAGGGGAGAGAGGTC
>VBLD01000354.1:4900-5387 GCA_005879205.1 Deltaproteobacteria bacterium | reverse complement strand
CGGAAGCGCCGCTCGCCGGCGAGGAGTTGATAGCCGGTCTCTACGCGCCGGACGATGATCGGCTGGAGGAGGCCGCGCGCCTTGATCGAGTCAGCGAGCTCGGCGAGCTTTTCCGGCGCGAAGTGCTTGCGCGGCTGATCGGGGTTCGGCTGCACGTCGGCCAGTGACAGGGATGTGAGCACGGTGCGCTGCTGGCGCTCGATCGTGCCGGCGAGCGCGAGCCGGCGCACTCCGCCCGACCCCGCGCGCGCGTCCGTTTCAGGCATGCTCCACCACATACCCCACCTCCTCCTCAGCGGTTGTGTTCCGGAGGGGCTTCCACTAATGCCCGCGGCATGCCGACCTACGAGTACCGGTGCGCGAAATGCAACCGGAAGTTTCAGGTCGTGATGTCGATCCAGGAACACGGCAAACGCAGGCCGAAGTGTCCCAAGTGCAGCTCGGTCCGCGTGGAACAGCTTCTCTCGTCGTTCTTCGCTCAGACTGG
>VBLD01000354.1:441-4879 GCA_005879205.1 Deltaproteobacteria bacterium | reverse complement strand
AGGCCGTGCCGGCCGGGCACCCGCGTGGTCCGGCCGGCACGGCGCTGCATCAGACCTTCCCCTGCAAGAAGAAGGCGATCACCAGCGCGTAGAGGGCGAGCGCCTCCATCAGCGCGAGACCGACGATCAGCGGCGTGAAGATTCGATCGGCCGAGTTCGCGTTGCGACCGATCGATTCCATCGCGGCCGCGGTCGCGCGGCCCTGTCCGAGTGCGGCGCCGAAGGCCGCGAGCCCGAGACCGAGCCCGGCCGCGAGCGCGATCAGGCCCCTGTACCACAGCCCGGCGCCCGCTTCGGCCGCCGCCTCCGCCGCAAGCGCCGGGCTCGCAGCGAGGACGACCCAGGTTACCGACAACACCAACCATCCGACATGCCTCATCTGGTGCTTCATCTGGTCCCCTTCCCGGACCGCCGGACGTCCCTTCCTCTCTTCTTTCCTCTCCGCTCCCACCGGGACGGCGGTCCACCACTGGTCCGGCCGTTCTTCCTGCCGTGCATTCTAGTGATCGTGCGCGACGGCAAGCGCGATGTAGATGGCGCTCAGCATCGTGAAGACGAAGGCCTGCACGACGGCGACGAAGGCGCCGAGCACGTAGAAGATCACCGGCACCCCGAGCTTCGTGAGGCCCGTGAAGATCTCGACGACCTGATGGTCGGCGAACATGTTCGCGAACAGCCGGATGCCGAGCGACACCGGGCGGAACATGTGGCTGAACAGCTCGACCACGAGCATCAGGGGCGCCAGGAAGACCACCGGACCGAGGAAGTGCTGCAGGTACTTCACACCGTGCTCGCGCGTGCCGGCGACGTGGTAGGCGACGAAGGCGACCGTGCCGAGCGCGAGCGTGATGTTGAAGTCGGCGGTGGGCGGTGTGAAGCCGGGAACGAGGCCGATTAGGTTGGCGACGAGGATGAAAATGAAGAAGCTCCCGAGCAGGGGAACGTAGCGCTCGGCGCCGTGTCCGATCACGCCCTCGGCCAGGCCGTCGATGAACTCCACGAACACCTCGGCGAAGCTCCGGGCAGACACGCGAGGGTCCGGCTCGATGGCCGCCTCGGTGGCAGCCAGCTTCGGACGCACCAGCACCGCGAAGCCCACGATGAGCAGCGCCACCAGACCGGCGGTGAGCGTGTGCTCGGGGTACGGCAGCGCGCCGAGCCAGGTGAACGGTTTGTGCTCCTCCATCAACCCCCTCGCGCCCGCATCGCCTCCCAGACGGCCGCTGCCGGGAAGCAGCTGACGCCCACCGCGAAACCGATCGGGTCCGGATGAAATCGCCTCGAGGCGAAGGCGAGCCAGCCCAGGCCAAGAAGCGCCGCGAGTTTAACAAACAGGATTCCAATAGCAAGGCGCGCGTGCCGGCGACGAAGAAATGCGCCGAGCGCCAGCACGTACAGCGCTACGGAGAGACCGATGGCGCCGCCGCCGAGCACGACGCCTCCGGCCCGTCCGGCCAGACCCCCGGCGGCGGCGGCCAGGGCGACGAGCGTCCAGTGTCGCGCCTGCAGGCGCCTAAGGTTCGGCCTCACGATCGCGCCGATCGAACCGACGGAGGACCTGGATCAGCCGCGCGAAACCGCCGGCCACCGCAAGCAGCGTGCACAACGTCACACCGTACGGTTCCGTCCGGAGCCACCGGTCGAGCAGGTAGCCGACGGCCGTCCCGGCCGCGATCGTTCCCGAGAACTCGAAGGCGAGGGCCCCGTAGCGGCCGTACCGGACGAGCGGACTCGGCGCCGGCAATCAACGGCCCGCCAGCACCGCGCGCGCCGCTCGACCCAGGCGGTCGATGTCCGCCTCGGTATGCGCCAGGGAAACGAACATCGCCTCGAACTGGGACGGGGGAAGGTAGACGCCCGCCTCGAGCATCCCGTGGAAGAAGCGCGCGAAGGCGGCGGTGTCGGCGTGGCGTACGTCGGCGTAGTCGTGCACCTCGTCGACGCCGAAGAAGAGCGTCAGCATCGAGCCGACCCGGCTGACGCAAGCACGGATGCGAGCGGCTGCGATCGCCTGGCCGAGCAGCTCCTCTGCCCGGGCGCCGAGCTGCTCGAGGCGATCGTAGGCGCCGGGCGTCTGACCGACCGCATCGAGGGTGGCCAGCCCCGCCGCCACCGCGAGTGGGTTCCCCGACAGCGTGCCGGCCTGGTAGACGGCTCCAGTCGGCGCGAGCTGCTCCATCACGTCGCGTCGGCCTCCGAAGGCGGCAAGCGGCAGACCACCGCCGATCACCTTGCCGAGGCACGTGAGGTCTGGGGTCACCCCGTAGCGACCCTGCGCACCGCTCCAGCCCACCCGGAAGCCCGTGATGACCTCGTCGAAGACGAGAAGGCAGCCGGCGCGGGTGGTTTCTTCCCGCAGCGTCTCGAGAAAGCCGGGCGCAGGCGCCACGACGCCCATGTTGCCCGCCACGGGCTCGACGATGACCGCGCCGAGCTCGCCCCCGTGCGCCCGCAGAAAGTCGCGCACGCCCGCGACGTCGTTGAACTCTGCGGTTCGGGTGAGCGCCGTCACGCTCGGCGGTACCCCGGGGCTGTCCGGAACGCCGAGCGTCAGTGCGCCCGAGCCGGCGCGGACGAGGAGCGCGTCGACGTGTCCGTGATAGCAACCCGCGAACTTGAGGATCGCCTCACGGCCGGTGACGGCGCGTGCCAGGCGGAGCGCGCTCATCGTCGCCTCGGTTCCCGAGTTCACCAGGCGAACCTGCTCGACCGAGGGGAGGGCGTCGACGAGAACCCGGGCCAGCTCGACCTCGCCGGCCGTCGGGGCGCCGAAGCTGGTCCCCGCCTTCGCCCGCTCCCCGATGGCCGCGCTCACGCGCGGCGGGGCATGTCCCAGGATGAGCGCCCCCCACGACCCGAGGAAATCGAGATAGGCCCGCCCGTCCGCGTCGACGACTTCCGCGGCTTGCCCGCGCTGCAGGAAAAGCGGGCGGCCGCCGACGGCCTTCCATGAGCGCACCGGGCTGTTCACTCCGCCCGGAATCACATGGCACGCCTGCTCGTAGAGACGTTCGGAGTCGTGTGCCACGTTCGGCGAGAACGTGACACCCGACTTCGAAGCCGTCAAGCGCGAGCGGCGTGCACGATTTCTCTTGCGGCGCCGCAGGTGGATCGCTTACAGTACGCCCTTCCCGGAACCGCCAGCATCCCCAGGAACGTCGTGCAGCACAGGCCCGCTCTTGCACCCTCCAGTGCCACACGTCCGGTGAGCGAGGGTCTGGTCCGTGTGCTCCCCGACGGACCTCAGACGCAAGGAAGCGAAACGATGGCGGAATCTCTTCCATCCACATCTGTGCACAAAGGTGTTCGTAACTCGGCGACCGCGTCCCTCCAGGCGATGTGGCGACGTGTTCTCGAACGCATGGCGGAGCAGGTGAGTGCCGAAGACCTGTCACAGGTGGTCGCGCGCTTGCGTCCACTCGAACTCACGTCGACGGACTTCCGGCTAGAGGCCCCGAACCAGCTCGTGCTGGTCTGCGTCACCGATAACTACCTGCCGCAGCTGCGCGAGGCGGTGGCGGCGGTGATGGGCTCGCGCCAGGTGGCGCTCGAGCTGCCGTCCCGCAACCAGGGAGAGCTCTTCCCTGAACGCCAAGTACACGTTCGCGAACTTCGTCGTCGGGGCGTCGAACCAATTCGCGCACGCGGCCTCCAAGGCGGTCGCCAGCCAGCCCGGCGACCACTACAACCCACTGTTCATCTACGGTGGCGTCGGCCTCGGTAAGACCCATCTGGCGAACGCCATCGGTCACGAGATTCAGGAGAAGCAACCTGCTCTGAAGATCGGCTATCTGTCCTCGAAAACCTTCATCGACAACCTGATTGGCTCGCTTCGCCACGACCGAATGGGAGAGTTCAAGCAGCGTTTCCGTCGGGTCGACGTCCTGATCCTGGACGACGTACAGCTGCTCGCCGGCCGCGAACGTACGCAGGAGGAGTTCTTCCATACGTTCAACACGCTCCACGAGCTGCGGCGGCAGATCGTCCTCACTTCCGACAAGGTCCCGAAAGACATCCCGGATCTCGAAGAGCGGCTGCGCAATCGCTTCGAATGGGGGCTCATCGCAGACATCCAGCCGCCCGACGTGGAGACGCGGGTGGCCATTCTCGAGAAGAAGGCCGACCTGGAGGGAGTGCCCCTGGACCACGACGTGGCCCTATTCATCGCGGGTCACATCGCCTCCAACGTCCGGGAGCTGGAGGGATCCCTCACGCGACTCGGCGCCTACGCCTCATTGCGTCGTCTACCGATCACCCTCGACCTGGCGCGCGAGGTCCTGCAAGCCGCATCGGCCAGCGCAACCAAACCCATCGGCTTCAAGGACGTCTTCGGGGCTGTATGTGACCACTTCTCGCTCCGGCCCGACGACCTCGAATCGAGGCGACGGAGCAAGAACGTCGCCGGCCCGCGGCAGCTCGCCATGTACCTCTGTCGAAA
>VBLD01000354.1:0-361 GCA_005879205.1 Deltaproteobacteria bacterium | reverse complement strand
TCACGCCGTGACCGTGACCGAACGACGCCTGAAGGAAGATGCAGCGCTGCGCGCAACGATCGAGCGCCTCGAGCGAACCCTACGAGGACACTAGAAACGGGGAACAACGCACGGTACCCGGTGGACAAGACCAGCGTCCTTCACTACAGGATTCGAGGGGCTTGCGGACTTCTCCACGCTGTCCACACTGCCTACGACGATAACGAGATCCTCGAATGAGAAGATCTAGGGTTCTCAGTAGGCACGGGGGACAGTGGGGAAAACCTCGGAGGTGAGGTGAGCATGGAAGTGAGTATCCGACGGGAGGATCTGACGCGCGGGCTCTACCTCGTACAGGGGGTGGTCGAGCGACGAAGCACCG
>VBLD01000353.1 GCA_005879205.1 Deltaproteobacteria bacterium | reverse complement strand
GGTTCCCGTGCTCGGACGGGTCGACGACCTCCCCGCGCTCGTCGCGGCGCACGAGATCGGCGAGGTCCTGATCGCCGTTCCCTCCGCCTCCGGCACCACCCTCCGTCGCATCGTCCAGCGGTGCGCCGAGGCGGGCGTGCGCCACCGCGTGCTCCCGACCCTCGGGGAGCTGGTCGAGGGGCGGGTCATGTACACGCAGATGCGGGAGGTGCAGATGGACGACCTCCTACCGCGCAAGCCGGCCCGCCTCGACCGGGGCCGGCTGCAGTCCCTGGTGGCGGACAAGACGGTGCTGGTCACCGGGGCGGCCGGGTCCATCGGCTCCGAGCTCTGCCGTCACCTCAGCGCATTCGAGTCGGAGCGCCTCGTGCTCTACGACCGTCACGAGAACGGGCTATTCGCGCTGGAGATGGAGCTCCGCGCCCGCTTCCCCGACGTGCGTCTCGAGCCGGTGCTCGGCGACGTGCTCCTGGAGGACCAGCTGCGCAGCGTCTTCGCCACGCACCGACCCGACCTCGTCTTCCACGCGGCGGCCTACAAGCACGTCCCGATGGCGGAGCGGAACGTGCTCGAGGCCGCGCGCAACAACATCATCGGCACGAGCAACGTGGCACAGGCGGCCCTCGCCCATGGGACCAAGGAGTTCGTCCTCGTCTCGACCGACAAGGCGGTTCGCCCGACCAGCGTCATGGGAGTCACCAAGCGCGTCGCCGAGATGGTGGTCCAGGGGCTGCAGAACGGCGGCTGCGGGTTCGTCTCCGTCCGGTTCGGCAACGTCCTCGGCTCGAGCGGGAGCGTCGTCCCGCTCTTCCGCGAGCAGATCGGCCGCGGCGGCCCGGTGACCGTCACCAATCCCAACGTGACCCGCTACTTCATGACCGTCGCCGAGGCTGCCCAGCTCATCCTGCAGGCCGCCGCGCTCGGGAACGGCGGTGACATCTTCATCCTCGACATGGGCGAGCCGGTGCGGATCGTCGATCTCGCGCGCCAGATGATTCGCCTCTCGGGCTTCGAGCCGGACGAGGACGTCGAGATCGTCTTCACCGGACTCCGACCGGGCGAGAAGCTGCACGAGCAGCTGGTCGCCGCGGAGGAGGAGATCACGGCGACCTACCACGACCGCATCAAGGTGCTGCGCCCCTCCGTCCCGCCGCTGGTCGATACGTGGCTCCCTTCGCTGCAGGCGTGCATGGAGCGAGGAGACGTGGGCGGGACCGTGCGGCTGCTGCAGACGTTGGTCCCGCACTACCAACCGAGCGCCTTCCTCCTGCAGACACTCTGCGAGACCGAAGCACGGAGGAGCCACGAGGAGGCCGTGGACGACCTTCGCAGCCACAAAGGCCCCGTCGCGCTCCCGATCCGCAGGCCTCACCGCGGCGTGCCCGCCTGACGGCTGCTGCGGGCGCTCCTGCCACAGCGGTGGGGGCTACGGCGCGCGCGCGTCGATCAGGTAGTCCTTGATGTCCGTGGTCGAGCCGCACGACGCGCCACAATGCTCGGCCCAGTTGCTCGCGAACAGGACGCGCCGCCCGTCCATCGACGGGGCCGGATGCGACTCGCACCGGTAGCACCCCGAGAAGACGCTGTGCTTGTGGGCGAAACGCTGGACCGCTTTGCTCCCATCCAGCTTGACGGCGATGACCTCGTCACTGAAACGCTTGCCGTCCTCCTGAAAGAAGTCGACATACGCCCAGCCCGGGCGGTTCAGGTTGCGCGTCGAGATGTGGTGCGCGTAGGCCTCGTTGGTCGGATCGGTGAGTGCGACGATATTGTCGTCGCGGAGGCGAACCATGAGGACGTGCCCGATGCGCACGCCGTTCACCGTCGGTCCGGACAGGTGACACTGGTCCTGGCGGACGATCACGTCCTCGCCGTTGTCGAACGAGTTGACCGCCACGTCGGCGTGGCCGAGGCTGTAGAGGTAGCCGGCGTCGGGCGTGCCCGCGCACCGGTAGGAGCCCGCGGGCATCACGTGCGGCGCGAGTACGAGCGTCGCGGGGTCGACGTCGAACACCCGGATGTTGTCTCCCCTGTGCGAGACGACGGCGTACTTGCCCGAGGCCGACGTGCCGGCCCAGTCGATCGTGCAGTCCGCGAGTCCACATTGGGAAACGTCGAGCGGCGGGCCGATCCGCTGGTTGGGATAGGGCGCAAACGGCGGCTGCGGGTCCATGTCGACCACGTAGATCTGTGTCGAGCCCGCGATGAGCACGAACCGCCCGTCGTTTGACGGGTTGCCTTCGCCGGAGCCGATGCCGTAGTCGGCCGGGATCGGCAGCGTCCAGGAGCGCGTCTTCGTGCACGATGTGACGTCGAACCACATGAGCTCGAGGCCGTCGGACGTGACGTTGATCTGCTCGTGGGCGTGGGCTCGGCTCGGATGCCAGCGGTAGTCCCAGCGGCGGTAACTGCTGCACGGGCCGTACTTCGGTTGGTAGGTGCTGCCGTCGAGGATGAGCGACGAAGGCGACGCACCCGTGCCGTGGTTCTCGATGGCGATCAGGGTCTCGTCCGCGTTCCAGGGCTGCTGCTTGGAGTAGACGTGACGGGCATCCGTACCCCACGTGCCGGTCACCGGGAGCGTGGGCAGGCCGGGATCGTTGGCGATCCGGAGGATCGGCACGCCCAACGGCACCGGGCTCACCGGGACCAGATATGCGGGCTTGGGCGTTTCGGGCTCGGTGAGGACCGCCGTGGGATCCGTCACCAGACCGGACCGGAAGCCGTCGGATGCCGGCGAAGCCGTAGTCGTGGTCGTCGGCGGCCCGGTAGTGGTCGTGGTGGACGTAGTCGTGGTGGTCGGCGGGGTCGTCGTCGTGGACGTGGTGCTGGTCATCGGC
>VBLD01000040.1:25436-32069 GCA_005879205.1 Deltaproteobacteria bacterium | reverse complement strand
CCGCAACAAGCAGCTCCAGGACCAGATGCAAGGCCACTTCGACGCGCTCAAGCGCGACGCCGGCCTGGAGCTCGACGAGGGCGCGCTCGCCCGGATCACGCCGCCGTCGGGTGCGCCACCGGTACCGGCCGGCGGCCACTAGAGACCCCCGCTTCATTGACGTCCCTGACCGCTCCCTGCTAACGCGGTCCTGACGGTCCGCATCGCGAGAGCGGAGGGGAGGGGACGTGCATGGTCGCAAGGGAGCCGCGCGGTCTCGATGGCGGTCGTCCGGCCGTCGCCTGCCTGAGCATCACCGTCGCGCTGTTTCTCGCGGCGCCCGTCGGCGCCGGACTGGTGCCGGGGGGCGGAGGTAAGGCGGCCAACGACTGTCTCGTCGAGCTCGGGGTGTGCGACGGGAAGGCCTCGACCAGCTCGCCGGCTACCTGCACGGATTGCGACCCGGTCTGCGACGGGGACGGCACGCGCAACGGCATCTGCCGCTTTCATCTCGACGTCTGCGCCAACCAGGCCGACGTCGCCGGATGTGACCCCACCCTTCTCACCCGTGTCGTCGCGAAGGTGAAAGGCATGCGGATGCCGCTGCCGGCACTGGACGGCAGCGCGAGCTGCGGGTCCTTCATCGAGGTCCCGGTGAAGGCGCGAGGTCGGAAGCCGGGCAGAGCCGTCGTCACGCTGCGTGGCATCTCGAAGGGCAAGCCGCGGCGCATCGACAAGGATCGGATCGTCCTCGTCTGCAACCCCCGTGCGCCGTCCGAGCCGTGCCCGACCCCTTCCGCGACGTGCAGCTGTCCAGGCGGAGCGCCGACGACGCTGAACTTCACCACGGTGGTCGGATCCGGGACGTGTGGCCGCCTCGATGCCGACGGTTCCGCCGATTTCTTCCCGCTGGCCTGCGGGGGCCTCTACTTCGGCGGGGCCGCCGTGGCGGTGCCGCTTCCCGCGCTGATCCCGGACATGTCCACGTCGTTGCTCAAGGTGAGCTGCAGCGGCACCACGTTGACGCTCGGCCCGACCACCCCCGAGTCGACCGGGAGCATCCGAAACTGCACCAGCACGGGCTGCCTCTTCGGACCGCCCATCCCGCTTCCGGACGGGAACCACGGCGCCGCCGCCGCCAGCACCTGTCTCATCAACGTGGTGGTCAAGGACGCGTCGGGAACGGCGGACTGCGCCACGGGCACGACGGAGCGTCTCGATCTCCCGCTCAACGCCGATCTCTACCTCGACGGCGACCTCTTCAAGAACCGCTGCGACGGCGGCTCGACACCCGGCGCGTCGTGCGCAACGGCGGGCGCCGCCTGCGAGGACGGGGGCACCTGTGTCAACGACACGGGACGGTGTCGGGGCGGACCCACTCCGGCCGCCGCCTGCGAGGCCGACGTGAACTGCGGTGGCGGCACGTGCGAGACGGGCCGATGCGTCGGAGGGTCCAGCCCGGACGTCGGCTGCATCACCGGCGCCGATTGCGCGGGTGACGGCGCGCGCTGCGACACGATGATACAGCCCTGTCCGATCTGCAACGCCACCACCCGCAAGTGTCAGGGCGGGCCCAACAACGGCCTCGATTGCACTCCCGGGGATTCCACCATCAACGGCAGCTTCCCCACCAGCCACGATTGCCCGCCGCCGTTGAGCACCAAGATCGGCTCTCTGCCGATCGCCTTCGCGCTCACCTCCGGCGGAGCGACGAGCATGGCGGTGGACCTCCCGGCTGAGACCCACGTCTTCTGCGGCCGCTGTCGGAAGCCCCTGGCCGGTTTCAAGACCGCACCCTGCAGCGGGAGCAATCCCGATTGCTCATGCACGTCGAACGCCGACTGCGCGGACGAAGGAGAGTTCACCGTCTGTCAACAGGCGACGGGCGGTGCCTTCACGATGCGGGCGATCGCCCGGACCATCACCGAGACCGGCTCACCGGCCGGTACGTTGCGGACGGGCTGCCCCTCGGTCCCGTCGACCCTGGTGAGCGTCTTCTGCATTCCGCCGACCTTCAACCTCCTGGTCGATGCGGCGTCGAATCTGCCAGGGCCGGGCGCGGTCTCCCTGCGAGGGAAGGTGTCGACCGTCCCGTAGGTTCGGTCGGCGGAGAAGGCGTCACCGAAGCTCCACCCAGGGGCCCTCCGCACGCGTTTCGACGGTACCGACGACGACCGCCGTCACCCCTGCGCCGGCGAGCGCGTCGAGCGCGCGCGCCGCATCGGGCTCCGACACCGCGGCGAGGAGCCCGCCCGACGTCTGGGGGTCGAATGCCAGCTCGACGAGGTCACCCGGTAGCCCCGGCGCGACGCGCACCTTGTCGGCCAGCCACTCCCGGTTCCGGCGGCACCCCCCCGTCAGATGCCCCTCGGCGGCGAGCCGGCGAGCGCCCGGCAGGACCGGCAGGCGCGCGGCCGTGAACCCCAGGCAGACGTCGCTGCCGCGCGCCATTTCGTAGCCGTGGCCGAGGAGGCCGAACCCCGTCACATCGGTGCAGGCGTGCACGGCGAAGTCGCGCAGCACTCGGGCCGCGGGGGCGTTGAGCGCCGCCATCGTCGCGACGGCGGCGGCGTGCTCCGCCGCCGTGCCCGCTCCGTGCTTGATGGCCGTCGCCACGATGCCCGTCCCGAGCGGCTTGGTGAGGACGAGGGCGTCGCCGGGCCGCGCGCCGACGTTGCGAAGGATCCGCTCCGGGTGCACGAATCCGGTCACCGCCATGCCGAACTTGATCTCGTCGTCGGCGACCGTGTGGCCTCCCACCACCACGACGCCGGCTTCCTGCGCCTTGGCGAGCCCGCCACGCAGGATCTCGCGCAGCACTTCCACCGGAACGCCCTGCTGCGGGAAGCACGCGATGTTGAGCGCCGTCCGCGGCTCGCCGCCCATCGCGTAGACGTCCGAGAGCGCGTTGGCGGCGGCGATCGCCCCGAACTCGAACGGGTCGTCGACGACGGGTGAGAAAAAGTCGACGGTCTGCACCAGCGCCAGGTCGGGCGCGATGCGGAACACCCCGGCGTCGTCGGCGGTCGCGGTGCCGACCAGCAGATCGGGGTGCACCACAGGAGGCAGCCCCGAGAGGATGCGTGACAGGTCCGCCGGACCCAGCTTGCCGGCTCAACCCGACGTGCGTGCGCGCTCCGTGAGCCGGAAGAGCTCCGGCCGCGTGTGCGAGCCGCTCCGACCTTCGCCCATTGCGCCGAGCTTAGCAGATCCCTCCCGCCCTGCGCCTGGCTAGCGACGCAGCTTGCGCAGGTCGCCGACCCGGACGGTGACGCCGGTCCGGTCGCACCAGTCGAGGAAGGCGATCGCGAACTTGCGGCTCGCGCCGATCAGGTCGCGAAAGGCGGCCGCGGTGATCTCACCGTGCTGCCGGCAATGCTCGACCACGATGGCCTTTGCCTCGTCCGCCGCGGCGCGCGCGTAGAACATGTCCGGAGCGATGCGCGCGACGCGACCCTCGCTCTCGAGCACCCCGAGCACCTCGCCGAGCCTCGTCCGGCCGGTACCCGTCGCCTCCTCGAGCTGGCGGACATCCGGCGGCATGAAGCGCCCCTCGGCGAGCAGCCGTGCGACCCGCTCACCGAGCGCGCGGGCTTCCGCCCCGAGGTTCACCCGGTGATCCGGCGATCGCACCAGGCTCTCCTCCCGGACGACTCTTCCCGCCGCCGCCAGCCGGTCGACGCACCAGCGGAAGATCCTCGGCGGCACGTCCAGCGCCAGCCCCGTGCGCAGGCTCTCCATCTCGAGGCCCGGCGCGAGCGGGTGGTCGCGATGAGCGGCCGCGACTGCGCCGACCACGGCCTCTTCCAGACGCCGCCACCTCGCCTCCGTCGTGTACGCCTCCGGGCTCGACCCCTCGGGAATCGGCACCACGGCGGGCGCCGCCGCGACCGCCGTCCGGGCTTCCTCCTCGCGCAGGTTGAGCGCCTGCCCGACGGTGGCGAGATCGCTGGCGAACGCGGGTGCGAGATCGAGGAAGGCCCGGGCTGCGCCGGGCTGGTCGGTCCGACGCATCGCTTGGAGGCGGTCGATCAGGTGCTCCTCGCTCCGCCGATGGCGGGCGGCGAACGGATTCACGACCTCCCCGCCGCCGAGCGTGCGGCGCGCGGTCTCGTCGCGCAGGATGAAACGGTCGCCGCGCATGGCGAGGACGGGCTCGGCGAGGACGATCTGCGCCCAGCCGCTCGTTCGCGGCTCGAGCTCCGTGCCGCCTCCCAGCACGACGAGCTTCCCCATCACCTCCGCGGTGCCGAGGTGGAAGCGCACGCGGCTGTGACTCGGGACCGGGCGGCGAGCCGCAGGCCGCAGCTCCACCCACGCGTCGAGGCGGTCCGTCACACGCTCGACCTGCTCGGCGCAGACGACGTGGCCGCGGCCGAGGTCCTCTCGCTCGACCCCCGCGAGGTTCATGGCGACGCGGTGGCCGTGCCCGGCGCTCCGGACCGCGACCCCATGACACTCGAGGCTGCGGACCCGGGCCCTCTCCCCGGTCGGGAGGATGCGGACCGGATCGCCCTCGGACACCGTGCCCGCGATGGCCGTACCGGTGACGACGACACCGTGCCCGCGCATCACGAACGCCCGGTCGACCGGCATGCGAAAGTATCCGGGCGGCACGGCCTCGGGCGCGGCGACGAGCCGCGCCGCGATCTCGCTGCGCAGCACGTCGAGGCCCTCGCCCGTGACCGTCGACACGGGAATGATGGGCGCGCCGTCGAGCGTCGTGTCGAGCGTCAGGATCTCGATCTCCTCCCGCACCGCCGCCACGCGGCTTGCTTCCACGAGGTCGATCTTCGTGATCACGAAGATGCCGCGCCGGACGCCGAGGAGGTGTAGGATGTCGAGGTGCTCCTCGGTCTGGGGCATCACTCCGTCGTCGGCGGCGACCGTGAACAGCACGAGATCCACGCCGTGGGCGCCGGCGAGCATGTTGCGGATGAACCGCTCGTGGCCGGGAACGTCGACGATCCCGGCGCGCTCGCCGTCCGGCCCGTCGAAGTGGGCGAAGCCGAGGTCGATCGAGATGCCGCGCTCCTTCTCCTCCTTCAGGCGGTCGGTGTCTTGCCCGGTGAGGGCGCGGACGAGCGACGTCTTGCCGTGGTCGATGTGCCCCGCCGTCCCGATGATGACGGACATCTTCAGCCGAGTTCGACGGCGAGCTCGTGGGGGTCGAAGACGGCCCGCAGGTCGAGGAGGAAGCGGCCCTCACGGACGCGTCCGATCACGGGCGGCCGGGCGGCGCGGAAGCGGGCGGCGATGCGCTCGGCGGGCACTTCCGGGTGGTCGATCGCCAGCGCCCGGCTCGGCAGCGGTACGTCCGGGACGGCACCGCTGCCGACCTCGCCGTCCGCCGCGACGACCTCCACGCGGTAGCCGGCTCCCAGCCGTGTGGCCACGAGCGGCGCCGCGGCCCGGCCGACCGCCTCCATCTCGGCGACCGAACGGGTCAGGAGCCGGAGGGTCGGCAGGGCCGCACCGAGGTCGGGCGATTCGCGGTAGAGACGGAGAGTGGCGCCGAGCGCCGCCATGGTCAGCTTGTCCGGGCGAAGCGCCCGGCGAAGCGGGTTCGACGCCAGGCGCGCGACGAGGTTGCGACGGCCGACGATGACGCCCGCTTGCGGTCCGCCGAGCAGCTTGTCGCCGCTGAACGTCACCACGTCGGCGCCGGCTGCGATGCGCTCGGAGACCACCGGCTCGCGCGGCAGGCCCCAGGCGGCGAGGTCGACGAGGGCGCCGCTGCCGAGATCCTCGGCCACCGGGACGCCGGCTGCGCGCCCCATCGCCACCAGCTCGGCCAGCTCGACCGAGGCGGTGAAGCCGACGATCCGGAAGTTGCTCGTATGAACCTTCAGCAGGAGCGCGGTGTCGGGGCCGATGGCGCGACGGTAGTCCTCGGCGTGGGTGCGGTTCGTCGTCCCGACCTCGTGCAGCCGGGCGCCGCTCCCGGCCATGATGTCCGGCATCCGGAACGCACCGCCGATCTCGATCAGCTCGCCGCGCGACACCACCACCTCGCGGTCCCTCGCGAGGGTGTCGAGCAGCAGAAGGACCGCGGCCGCGTTGTTGTTCACCACGAGGCTCGCCTCGGCGCCCGTGAGCGCTCGGAGGTCTTCGGCGAGGAGCGCGTCCCGGTCGCCGCGCCGGCCGCTCTCGAGGTCGAGCTCGAGGTTGACCGCGCCGCGCGCCGCGGCCGTCAGCGCCGCGATCGCCTCCTCGGCGAGCGGTGCTCGCCCGAGGTTCGTGTGCAGGACCACCCCGGTCGCGTTGATGACGCGCATCAGGCGCGGCGTCGAGCCTCCCTCGAGACGCAACCGAACCCGTTCCAGGATCTCGGCGTCCGCCGGCACCCGAGCGCCATCCGTCGCCGCGCGGCGAAGGTCGTCGAGGACCATCCGCGTGGTCTCGACCACGTGCTCCCGTCGATAGCGGGCCGCCAGCGCAGCACCCGCCGCGGCGCGCAGCAGCCGCTCGACCGACGGAATGGCCCGGCGCGGGTTGGTCGTCGAGGTCGCCACCCCGGCATGGTGCCTGACCGCCCGGCCGCTCGACAAGCGCGCTTGTTCGCGGCGCGGCGGCGTGAGATTGAACATGGGTGCGCGCGCTCGTGACCGACTTCAGCATCCCGAAGCTCGTCGCCACGAGCCTGCTCGGGCG
>VBLD01000040.1:12253-25402 GCA_005879205.1 Deltaproteobacteria bacterium | reverse complement strand
TACCGCCGGGCTTTCCTCGCCTGTGCGGAGCAGATGCTTCAGGAGCGGTGAAGGTGCTTTTCACCCATGGCGATGGCGGACCGGGAGGCAGTCGCCACTGAGCTCGTGCGGCGGCTGCGCGCTGCCGGTCACGAGGCGTACCTCGCGGGCGGGTGCGTCCGCGACCGGTTGCTCGGCCGCGAGCCGCTCGACTACGACGTCGCGACCAGCGCCGCGCCCGAAGCCGTGCAGGCGCTTTTTCCTCGCACCATCCCCGTCGGCGTCCAGTTCGGGGTGATCCTGGTCGTCGCCGGCGGCATGCCGGTCGAGGTGGCGACGTTCCGCTCCGACGCGGCCTACGTCGACGGGCGACGGCCGAGCGCCGTTCACTTCGGTTCGGCGCGCGAGGACGCGCTGCGGCGCGACTTCACGATCAACGCGCTGTTCCTCAACCCGCTGACCGGCGACGTCGTCGATTTCGTCGGCGGGCAAGCGGACCTGCGCGCGGGCATCATCCGCGCGATCGGCGACGCACACGCCCGCATCGGCGAGGACCGTCTCCGCATGCTCCGGGCAGTGAGGCTCGCCGCCCGGCTCGGCTTCACGATCGAGCCATGGCGGCCGAGCGTATCGGCGACGAGATCGTCAAGATCGTCACCGAGGGCGCCGCACGCCGGGGCTTCGAGCTTCTGGCCGAGACCGGCCTTCTCGCCGCGGTGCTTCCCGAGGTGACCCGCATGCAGGGCGTCGAGCAGTCGCCCGACTACCACCCCGAAGGCGACGTGTTCCGGCATACACTGCTCGCGATCGAACAGCTCCGGGCCGGTGCCAGCGAGACGCTCGCGCTGGGCCTGCTCCTGCACGACGTCGGCAAGCCGGTCACGGCGGCCCGTCGCAGCGATCGCATTACCTTCTACGGCCATGCCACAGTCGGGGCCGAGATGGCGGTCGCGATCTGCCAGCGCCTGCGGCGCAGCCGTGCCACCTGGGAGCGCGTTGCGTATCTCGTGAGCCACCACCTGCGCCTCGTCGATGCCCCCGAGATGCGGCTCTCCACCTTGAAGCGAATGTTCCGGCACGAGGGATTCGACGAGCTCCTCGCCCTCGCCCGCATGGACGCGCTCGCCTCCAACAAGGACCTCCACTACGTCGCGTTCTGCGAGCAACGCCGCGCCGAACTGGCGCGCGAAGACATCCGCCCGCCACGGCTGCTCGGCGGCGACGACCTGATCGCCCTCGGGCATCGACCCGGGCCCCGCCTCGGGGAGATCCTGCGCGCGCTCGAGGAGGCGCAACTCGAGGGCGAAGTCACCAACCGTGCCGATGCGGAGCGGTTCGTCCGCGGCCGCTTCCCGCCCTGAGGAGCGCTATCCGAGGCCCTGGAGGTAGCGAAGAAGCAGGCGGACGCCGAACCCCGTGCCACCCCGCGGGGCTTGCGGCAGGTCCTTCTCGGTGAAGGCCGGCCCCGCGATGTCGAGGTGCGCCCAGCGCACCCCCTCGACGAACTCTGCGAGAAAGAGTGCGCCGATGATCGTGCCGGCGTCGCCGCCGCCGACGTTCTTGAGATCGGCGACCGGACTCTTCAGCTCCTCGCGGTACTCGGGCACCAGCGGCAGCTGCCAGAGCGGTTCGCCGGCGGCGCGACCCGCGGCGACCAGCTCGTCGATGAGCCGCTGGTCGTTGCCGAGCACCGCGGCATAGAGGGTGCCGAGGGCCACCCGGGCCGCGCCGGTCAGCGTCGCAAGGTCGATGACGGCATCGGGGTGCGCCCGGCAGGCGAGCGCGAGCGCATCCGCGAGGATGAGGCGGCCCTCGGCGTCAGTGTTGAGGACCTCGACCGTCTTGCCGTTCGCATACCGGATCACGTCGCCAGGCTTCTGGGCGCGGCCGCCCGGCAGATTCTCGCTGGCCGGAACGTAGCCCGTGACGTCGACCGGAAGCTCGAGGGCCGCGGCGGCAGCCACCGTCCCGATCACCGTCGCGCCACCGGCCATGTCGGGCTTCAGCGGGATGCCTCCGGAATCGAACGTGATCGCCTTGCCAACGAGCGCGACGCGCGCACGCGCGTCGGGTCCGGCGTAGTGCAGCTTCACGAAGCGCGGGTCCTCGCGGCTACCGCGTGACACGGCGAGCAGGCCGGTCAGGTTCTCGCGGGTGATTCGTTTCTCGTTCCAGACCTCGACCTCCAGCCCGGGAATCTCGCTGGCGAGCTTCTCGGCCTCCGCGGCGAGGTAGCGTGGCGTGGCGACCGACGGGGGTTCGTTCACCAGGTCGCGGACGCGCACCACGTGCGGCACCACGGTCTCTACGGTCCGCAGCGCCGCGCGGCCCGCCGCCGCGGGCGGGATGGGATCGCCGACGAGCAGCAGGCGGTCGACTCGCACGCGGTCGCTCCGCTCCGACTTGTAGCGATCGAACCGATAGCCGGCGAGGAGAAACCCCTCCGAGACCGCGCCGATCACCTCCGAGTTGCCGGCGAGCCAGCCGAGGTGGATCGCCACCCGCCGGGCACCCTGCCGCTGGGCTTCGCGGCGCGCCCGGGCCCCGAGCCGGCGCCACGCCTCCCCACCCACGGGTTCGCGTCCGAGCCCCATGAGCGCGATCGCCCCGCGCGCTCCCGCGTCGGTCTGCTGCACGAATGCGTCGTCCGCTCGCCCCCGGAAGTCGACCGTCGAGGCGCGCCGCCGGATGGCCCCGGCCAGACGGCGGTCCAGGCCGGCGAGCGCGGGTCCGAGCTCGCCCTCGACCGCCGGCAGGACGAGCAGGTCGGCGGTACCAACGCGGGGTCCACCGCGCCGAAGCTGGACGGCGGTCATCCCCCCACCCGCCTTCAGCGGAACGTCTTCCTGGCGAGAAGGAACATCGCCGCACCGGTGCCGGCGTAGGCCAGAACGCCCTCGACCAGACCGAGACCCATGGTGAGCGCGAAGACCAGGACGACGAGCCCCGTCCCGATCACGGCGACGACCCGTTCGATGGACTCTTCCCGCGACCGCGCCTCTGCCACGTGGCGCGCGACCTCGACGCCGCATGCCGGGCACCGTCCCCCCGGCTTGCGAACGAGCCATGCCCCGCATCCCGGACAGGCGATCTTCAGGCGCAGGGGCACGGCGGCACTCTAGCGCATCTCGGCGCGAAAAAACAAAAAGGCGGGAGCCGGTTACCCGGCTCCCGCCCCTATCGTGGACCGACTGCGGCTCGCTTCAATCGCCGCTCGCCTGTCGGAGCTCGCCGTCGTCGTCCGTGTGCAACGCGATGCGCTTGCCCTGTCCGCGCCGTGCACGCTCTTTCCACGCGTGCAGACCCCGCCGCACGTACGACGAGTCGATGTCGAGGACGTCGCAGATGTTCTCGAACGAGAAGAGCCACGTGCGATCGGGGTCCTCGATCCAATCCTCTGCTTCGCGGAAGAGCTGCTGCCCGCGCGTCTCCTGCGCCGCGGCCTGCTTACGGTACACGTCGACCGCGTCCTCCAGCACCGCGATCATCAGGCGCCGCTCACCGTCGTGCTCGACGCGGCGGCGAACGCGATCGAAGAACTGGGAAGGAAGAAGGGTGTCCGGCTGAAACAGCCCACCGAGCCGTTCCTCGGCTGTATATTCACGATCCTTCATGGGTTTTCCAAAGCCAACGTTAACACCGGTGGATGCAATTGGTCACGGGAGCGTTCCTACAATCGTGAGTTTGGACGACGCCTGCGGCGCGGTATTCAACGCCGGCGACGCGGCGTCCGCCGGGATCGGGGGATGCCTTACGTCCGCGATCGTCGTGTTTTCGAAGAGATCCATCACACGCCGCTGCCCCTCTCGCCAGATGCGGTTCATGCCGCACGCGCCCAGGAGGAAGCAGTCCGGGTGCTCTCCCACGCACACATTGAGCGAAATCGGCCCCTCCACCGCCTCGATCACGTCGCGAAAGGTGACTTCATCGGCCGGACGGGCGAGCATGTAACCCCCGTGTGGTCCGCGGCGCGAGCGGATGAGCCCGTTGTGGATGAGCTCCAGGACGATCTTCTCGAGAAACTGGCGCGGGATCCGCTCACGCGCAGCGATCTCGGCCACCGAGCACGCTCGGTCGCTCGCCTCCTCGTTGGCGAGGTGAATGACCGCGCGTAGCGCGTAGTCGATCTTCCGGCTCACCTGCATGATCGCCATCGCCGAACCCTCCTTACGATTCCCGCTGCTCCACCCAGGCCATCTGGATGCGCTCGAGCTTCCCCTCGCTCGACGTCTTCGGATCGTCCGCGAAGTCGGGTAACGCGCACACCCAGCGGTGGAGATCGGTGAAGCGGACGGTCAGGGGATCGACCCCAGGATGCGCAGCCGCCAGCTTCTCCGCGATGTCTTCCGCGTCTTCCCAATTGAGCGCCATCTCGGCTCAGATATCCTCGAGGCGCCGATTCGCGAGCGCCTCTCTCAGCGACTCGTCCATGACGCGACGAGCGAACGGCTCGGTCGTGCGGCTCAGAGTCTCGATCGCGTCCCGGATCCCGACGTAGTCGACGCCCGTTCGGGCAGTCTCGAGCCCGGCCACCGCGGCGCCGATCGCGTCCCCTTCTCCGGGCACGAGGAGCGGCCCGTGCGCGGCCAGCGCCTGCCGCGTCGCCGCCAGGATGACGTCTGCCTCGACGCGCGCCTCGCGAACCTGCCGCTGGCGCACGTCGTCCTCGGCGTGGTCGATCGACTCCTCGAGCATGCGCTCCATCTCCTCCTCGGTGAGGCCGTAGGACGGCTTCACCTCGACAGAGCGTTCGAGCCCGGTCCGCAGGTCCGAGGCCGTGACGCTCAGGATGCCGTTCGCGTCGACCAGAAACGTCACTTCGAGCCGCGGCACACCGGCCGGCATCGGGCCGATGGGGATCTTGAAGCGCGCGAGGCTCCGGTTGTCGGCGGCCAGCTCGCGCTCCCCCTGCAGCACGTGGACATCGACCGACGTCTGGCTGTCGACCGCCGTCGTGAAGGTCTCCTTGACGGTCGCCGGGATCGTCGTATTGCGCTCGATGAGCCGCGTGAACACGCCACCCATGGTCTCGATTCCCAGCGAGAGCGGCACGACGTCGAGGAGCAGCATGTCTCGGCGTCCGCCCGCCAGGATGCCAGCCTGGATGCCGGCGCCGAGCGCCACCACCTCGTCCGGGTCGATGTCGACGAGGGCTGGACGGCCGAAGATCTCCTCGATCTGGCGGCGGACGAGCGGCGCGCGCGTCGAGCCACCCACGGCAACGACCTCTTTGATCTCGCGCACGTCGCCGCCGGCGTCTTTGAGCGCACTACGGCACGGCCCGACCGTCCGTGCGACGATGTCGCGGACCAGGCGCTCGAAGTCCTCGCGTCCAATGGGGGCCCGGGCCTGGCGCCCGACCTCGGGCAGGTCGAGGACCACCTCGGTCCGCAGCTGCGCGGAGAGCTCCTGCTTCGCCCGTTCGGCGGCGGCACGCGCTCTCGCGCGCACGGATGGCCGGCCCGCGAGCTCCGAGGGCAGCTCGGCGAGGACCACCTCGGCCAGTCGCGCGTCGAGGTCGTCGCCGCCGAGACGGGTGTCGCCGTTGGTGGCGAGAACCTCGAAGATGCCGCCGCGGAGTTTGAGCACGGAGATGTCGAAGGTGCCGCCCCCGAGGTCGTACACCGCGATCGTGCCTTCCTCACCCTTGTCGAGCCCATAGGCGAGCGCCGCTGCCGTCGGCTCGTTGACCAGGCGCAACACCTCGAGGCCCGCGAGCCGCCCCGCGTCCTTGGTCGCCTGGCGCTGGCTGTCGTTGAAGTAGGCCGGCACCGTGATGACCGCCTTGGCGACGGGCCCACCGAGCGCATGCTCGGCCCACCGCTTGAGCTCGCGCAGGATGTGGGCGGACACCTCGGGCGGCGTCACCTCGCGCCCCGCAACGGCGAATCGGACCGCGCCCTCGCGTCCGTCGACGAAGCGATAGCGCCGGCGATCCTCGTCGCTCACGTGCTCGAGACCGACGCCCATGAAGCGCTTGACGGAGAGGATCGCCTCGAACGGATGGTCGGGCGCGAGCTCGCGTGCTCGGTTGCCGACGACCACCTCACCCCCGGGAAGGAACGCGACGGCCGACGGCAGAAGCCGTGCGCCGCTCTCCGGCTCCGTCAACACCCGCGGCCCGTCCTCTTCGAGGACGGCGACGAGGCTGTTGGTGGTGCCGAGGTCAATGCCGACTATGCGCTCCACGTTGGTTCCCGAGCGTCGCCTCGATGTCGCCGAGCAGGGTCTGCAGATACGCGATCTCGGAGAGCCGCCGCTTGAGCTCGCCGAGCAAGCCGTCGCCGTTCCGGCCCGCGTAGAGGCTCGACAGGTCTTCCTGCAGTGCGTGCAGACGGGCTGCCAATGCATCGCGCGTCTGCCTCACCTCGTCGCGCAGCTCGGGCGTCGGGCTCGACCGCAGCTCCTCGAGCTTCTCCTGGGTGTCGAAGACGTCTGCCGCGAGCGGCGCCGGCACCTCCTTGTTGTCGAGGTGGAGCGGCTTTCCGTGCAGCTCGAGCCAGTAGCGTCCGCGCGCCACCGGATCCCGCAGGGTACGGTATGCGCGATTGAGCATCGCGCTCGCCCGCTCGCTCAGCTCCCGCGCGCGGGCCTCTGCGGTCTGATGGCGATCGGGATGAAGCGCCCGCGACCGGGCGTGATAGGAGCGCTCGAGCTCCGCGCCGTCGAGTACGAGTCGCCGGGGCAGACCGAGCACCGCGAACAGGTCGCTCCCGGGCGGGAGCGGCTGCGGCGCCTCACAGTGCGGGCAGACCAGTCCGGCACCGACGCCGGTGCCGCACCGCCAGCACTGCCGTTCCTGCGTCTCGCTCCCGTGCATGCGTCTTCGACCTCGGCATCTCCCGGTCAGACCACGAATGAGGAGCCGCACCCGCAGGTGCGCTTCACGTTCGGATTCTGCAGGTTGAAACCCGAGGACATGAGCTCGTCCCGGTAGTCGAGCTCGGTACCGTTCAGGTAGAGAAAACTCTTGCGATCGACGACGAGCTTGGCCCCATCGCGCTCGAAGACCCGATCGCCCTCGCGCGGCCGATCGAGGTCCATCTTGTAGCTGAGGCCGGAGCAGCCTCCACCGACGACCTTGACGCGCAGGCCCCCATCGGCGAGCCCCTTGTCGGCCACCAGGGCCTGGATCTTCCGCGCTGCTCCTTCGGTCATCGAGATCATCGTGGCGCGCCCTCAGCTTGCCGCCTTCGTCTCGCCCTTGGGGATCTCGCGCCGCCGCTTCCAGTCTGCGATCGCCGCCTTGATCCCGTCCTCCGCCAGCACCGAGCAGTGGATCTTGACGGGGGGCAGGGAGAGCTCCTGCACGATCTCGGTATTGGTGATCTTCATCACCTCGTCGATCGTCTTGCCCTTGACGAGCTCGGTGACGTAGCTGGAGCTCGCAATCGCGCTCCCGCATCCGAACGTCTTGAAGCGGGCATCCTCGACGACGCCGTCGTCCCTGATCTTGAGCTGCAGCTTCATGACGTCGCCGCACTCCGGCGCCCCCACGACGCCCGTGCCGACGTTCGGCTCGTCCTTCGCAAAGGAGCCGACATTACGAGGATTCGAGTAATGATCCAGAACCTTCTCGCTGTATGCCATCACGCCCTCCGCGCCGAGTCGTTTTCGCTGCTCATTCGCGCTGCCAAGCAACGGACTTGAGGTCGATACCCTCCTTCGCCATCTCGTAGAGCGGCGAGAGCTCTCGCAGCCGGCGCACCTCGGCGACGACGCGCTCGGCAACGTAGTCGATCTCCTCATCCGTATTGAAGCGCCCGATCCCGAAACGGATCGAGGTGTGCGCCAGGTCGTCGCCCACGCCGAGCGCCTTCAGCACATACGACGGCTCCAGAGTGGCCGAGGTGCAGGCGGAGCCGGACGACACCGCGATCGGCGGGAGCGAGGCAGAGGCGGCAATCGGGTGCACAGAGCCGTTGAGTCCCATCAGGAGCGACTCACCTTCGACGTATGCGAAACTCACGTTCAGGTTAGCGGGCAAACGGTGCACCGGGTGGCCGTTCAGGTACACCTCGTCGAGCTGGGTGAAGATCAGGTCCTTGAGACGCTCGCGCAGCCGCAGCACGCGCTGGCCCTCGTCGGCCATGCTCTCCCGGCAGAGCTCGCACGCCTTGCCGAATCCGACGATTCCCGGGACGTTGAGCGTACCCGACCGCATCCCCCGCTCGTGCCCGCCGCCGTCGATGATGGCGGCCAGCCGTACGCGGGGGTTCTTCGACCGGACGTACAGCGCACCCACGCCCTTGGGACCGTAGATCTTGTGGGCGGACATGGAAAGGAGATCGATGTGCATCGCCTCGACGTCGACCGGCAGCCGACCGACGCCCTGGGTGGCATCGGTATGGAACAGGACACTCTTCTCACGGGCGATCTTGCCGATCTCCGCGATCGGGTTGATCGTGCCCACCTCGTTGTTGGCGTACATGATCGAGATGAGGACCGTCTTGTCGGTGATCGCACGCCGCACGGCGTCGGGGTCGACCATTCCGTAGCGGTCGACAGGCAGATAGGTGACGGTCGCGACACCCTTGCGCTCGAGAGCACGACAGGTATCGAGAACGGCCTTGTGCTCGGTCACCGCGGTGATGACGTGGTTGCCCTTCTCCCTGTAGAACTCGACGACGCCCTTGACGGCGAGATTGTCGGCTTCGGTGGCGCCGCTGCCGAAGACGATGTCCTTCGACTTCGCGTTGACCAGTCTGGCGATCTGCTCGCGCGCCCGCTCGACCGCCTGTTCGGCCTCCCAGCCGAACCCATGACTGCGGCTCGCGGCGTTGCCGAAGGTCTGGGAGAAATACGGGAGCATCGCCTCCAGGACCCGCGGGTCCACGGGCGTCGTCGCGTGATTGTCCAGGTAGACGGCCTTGGTAGTCATCCGTGCTCGCCTCCAATTCGGGTAAACCGGACCTGTTAGGTCGAATATAGAGGACCCCCATTGCCTGTCAAGGCGAAAAACACGAGCAGCGGTCTAAGAGACGCTGTTTTGAATCTGCGCCACTACCCCTGACCTGCCGAGCGCTTCGCGGAGAAACCTCGCGGTGTGGGAGGACTCGCTTGTCGCGACTTCCTCCGGCGTGCCCACGGCCAAGATCGCGCCTCCGCGCTCTCCGCCTTCCGGCCCGAGGTCGATGACGTGGTCCGCGCTCTTGATGACGTCGAGGTTGTGCTCAATCAACAAAACGGTGTTTCCGATATCCACGAGACGGCCGAGCACATCGAGCAGCCGCCGCACGTCATCGAAGTGCAAACCGGTGGTCGGTTCGTCGCGGACGTACAGGGTTCGGCCGGTCGCCCGTCGGGCGAGTTCCCGTGCGAGCTTGACGCGCTGCGCCTCGCCGCCCGACAGGGTAGTCCCCGGTTGCCCGAGCCGGATGTATTCCAGGCCCACCTCGCGCAGGGCCTCCAGCCGCGCCCTGGCCGCCGGCAGGTTGCCGAGCACGTCGAGCGCCTCGGCCACGGTCAGATCGAGCACGTCGGCGATGCTGAGTCCCTTGAACCGCACCTCGAGAGTCTCGCGATTGTAGCGCCGGCCCCCGCAGACCTCGCAGGTGACGAAGACGTCGGGAAGGAAATGCATCTCGATCGGGATCAGGCCATCGCCGGCGCACGCTTCGCAACGGCCGCCCTTCACGTTGAACGAGAAACGGCCGGGTCCGTAGCCGCGGGCACGGGCCTCGGGGAGCTGTGCGAACAGATCCCGGATGGGGGCAAAGGCACCCGTATACGTCGCCGGATTCGAGCGCGGGCTCCGGCCGATCGGCGCCTGGCTGATCTCGACCACCTTGTCGATCAGCTGCCAGCCCACGAGCTCGCCGTGTACCCCCGGCTCCTCCCCCCCGCCGCCGAGCCGGCGGGCGAGCGCACGATGGAGCGTGTCGCTGACGAGCGTGCTCTTGCCCGAGCCCGACACACCGGTGACGCAGATCATCGTGCCGAGCGGGAAGTCGACGTCGACATTGCGCAGGTTGTTGGCGCGTGCGCCACGGATCCCGACGCTCCAGCCGCTGCCGCGGCGTCGCTGCGCCGGCACGGGTATCTCCTCCGCGCCCGACAGGTAGCGGCCGGTGAGCGAGGCGGGGTCCGCCATCACTGCGGCGGGCCGCCCCGTCGCCACGACGTGCCCGCCCTGGACGCCAGCGCCGGGCCCCATGTCGATCAGATGGTCGGCCGCCAGGATGGTCTCGCGGTCGTGCTCGACGACGATCACGCTGTTGCCGAGATCGCGGAGCTCTCGGAGCAGTGCCAGGAGTCGCGCATTGTCGCGCGGGTGGAGGCCGATCGACGGCTCGTCCAGGATGTAGAGCACGCCCACCAGGCGCGAGCCGATCTGTGTCGCCAGGCGGATGCGCTGTCCCTCGCCGCCCGAGAGCGTCGCGGCACCCCGGTCGAGCGTCAGGTACTCGAGACCGACGTCGATGAGGAACCCGAGGCGGGCGATGACCTCCTTCAGGATGGGACGGGCGATCTCGGCCTCCGTCGGGGAGAGCGCGAGCCCGCGGAAGAAGGTCACCACGTCGGCGATCGGTAACGCCGACACCTCGACGATGTTCCGCTCCCCGATGCGCACGAACCGGGTCTCGCGGCGGAGCCGCGTGCCGTCGCATGCCGGGCAGGGACGGTCGGTCACCAGCCCCTCGAGCTCGTCGCGCAGCCAGGACGAGTGGGTCTGTCGGGCGCGCCGTTCGAGCAACGCGAGGATGCCGGGGAAGGGGCGGCGCACGACCTCCCGCCGGCGCACGATCTCGACCTCCTGGTCGCCGGACCCTTCGAGCAGGACCGCGCGCACCGGCGCAGCAAGCTCGGCGAACGGGGTCTCGGCACGGAAGCGGTACTGGTCGGCGAGCGCGGCGAGGGTGGCCTCGAAGCCGGGGAGCGCGCGCACCGCCGCCGGGGCGAGCGCCGCCGGCAGCGGCTTCTCCGGCCGCGACACCACCAGCGCCGGGTCGAAGCGGCGCTGGACCCCGAGGCCGCCGCACGCCGGACAGGCCCCGTGCGGACTGTTGAAGGAGAAGAAGCGCGGGGAGAGCTCCGGATAGGAGACGCCGCACACGGGGCAGGCATGGCGCTCGCTGAACAGGAGAGCGTGTGGCACCGTCGCTCCCGGCTCACCCGCCTCCACGACGACGATTCCACCTCCCTCTTGGAACGCGACCGCGAGCGAGTCGGCGAGCCGCCGCTCGATCCCTGGGCGGACGACCAGGCGGTCGACGAGCACCTCGATCGTGTGGCGCTGGCCCTTGGCGAGGGCGATGTCCTCGCCGAGCTCGCGCAGCGTCCCGTCGACGCGGACGCGCACGAAGCCGCCGCGGCGCAGCGCGTCCAACTCGGCCCGGTGCTCCCCCTTTCGGTCACGGACGACGGGCGCGTAGAGAAACAGCCGCGTGTCGGCAGGAAGCGCGAGCAGGCGGTCGACGACCTGCTGCACGGTCTGCGCGGCAATCTCGCGGCCGCATTGATAGCAGACCGGGTGGCCGACACGTGCGAACAGGAGCCGCAGGTAGTCGGCGATCTCCGTCACCGTGCCGACCGTCGAGCGCGGGTTCCGGCCCACCCCCTTCTGCTCGATCGCGATCGCCGGCGAGAGGCCCTCGATGCCGTCGCAGTCCGGCTTTTCCATCTGCTCGAGGAACTGCCGGGCATAGGCGGAGAGCGACTCGACATAGCGCCGCTGCCCCTCGGCGTAGAGCGTGTCGAAGGCGAGCGACGATTTACCCGAGCCCGAGAGGCCCGTGATGACGACGAGCTGCTCGCGCGGGATCTCGACGTCGAAGTTCTTGAGGTTGTGCGCGCGGGCGCCGCGGACGACGATGCTGCCCGCCATCGGACCGCCCTAGCCGCCGAGCTCCGCGCGGGCCGCGGCGACCGCCTCCTCGACGACTCGCTGGTACTCGGCGAGATCGGCCGCCGTCTCCGCCTCGAAGCGCATCACCAGGACCGGCTGCGTGTTCGAGGCGCGCACCAGGCCCCAGCCGTGCGGAAAGCGGACACGCACGCCGTCGACGTCGACGATGTCGCACCCCTCGGCACGGAAGCGATCTCGCACGCGGTCGGCGACTGCGAACTTGCGGTCGTCGGGACAGTCGACCCGGATCTCGGGCGTCGTGTGCGAGGGGGGCAGGTCGGCCAGCAGCTGCTCGACCGTGCGCCCGGTGCGGCCGAGGATATCCAGGAGCCTCGCCCCCGCATAGATCCCGTCGTCGTAGCCGAAGTAGCGCTCCTTGAAGAACATGTGGCCGCTCATCTCGCCGCCGAGGAGCGCCCCGGTCTCGCGCATCTTCGCCTTGAGGAGCGAGTGACCCGCCTTCCACATGATGCCCCGGCCGCCGCGGGCCGCGATGTCGTCGTACAGACGTTGCGAGCCCTTCACCTCGGACACGATGACCGCGTGCGGATTGCGGGCGAGCACGTCGCGCGCGTAGACGACGAGGAGATCGTCGCCCCAGATGATGCGGCCGCGCGCGTCGACCGCCCCGATCCGGTCGGCGTCGCCGTCGAACGCGATGCCGACCTCGGCGCCGGTCTCGCGGACCTTGCGGATCAGATGCTGCATGTTCTCCGCCACCGTGGGGTCCGGGTGGTGGTTCGGAAAGCGGCCGTCCATGTCAGTGAAGAGCTCGGTGACGCGGGCGCCGAGCCGTCGGTAGATGGACGGCGCGACGGGGCCCGCAGTGCCGTTACCTGCATCGACCACGATGTCGATGGGACGAGCGAGCCGGGCGACGTTCTCGACCACGAAGTCCTGATAGACCGGCACCACCGGCCGCATCTCGGTCGCGCCGCTCCCGTCGCGGAAACGCGCCGTCTCGATCCGCCGCCGGAGGTCCTGGATCTGCTCGCCGTACAGGGACTCCTTGCCGAGGCAGACCTTGAAACCGTTGTAGTCGGCCGCGTTGTGGCTTCCGGTCACCTGGATGCCGCCGTCGATATCCCAGTGGAAGAGCGAGAAGTAGAGGAGCGGCGTCGGGCAGACCCCGATGTCGACGACCGCGAGCCCGGTCGAGCGGATGCCGTCGGCGACGGCCGCCGCGTAACGCTCGGAGGTGAGCCGGCAGTCGCGACCGATGCTCACCCGGCGCTTGCCCGTCTCCGCGGCGAGCGTGCCGAACGCGCGCCCGAGCAACGCTGCGAAGCCGGCATCGAAGTCACGGTCGGCCACGCCTCGGA
>VBLD01000040.1:10794-12214 GCA_005879205.1 Deltaproteobacteria bacterium | reverse complement strand
GAACCGCTCCTCCAGCGCGTCGTTGTAGAGGGTCTCGCGGATGCTGTCGCGAACCTCGTCGAGCGACTTGTGGCCGGCGGCGATGTCCTGCTCGGGGCGCAGGAGGTGGAAGCCGGCCGCAGTCCGGACGGGCTCGCTCACCTCGCCCGGCTTCAGACGGAAGGCCGCTTCCTCGAGCGCCGGCTCCATCTGGCCGCGCGCGAACGTGCCGATCTCCCCCCCGTTGTCGGCGCCGGGCCCTTCCGAGAACTGCCGTGCAAGCGCCGCGAATTCGCGCCCGCCGCGGGCGAGCTGACGAACCTCCTCCGCCTTGGCGCGAACGTGTTCGATCTCCGCTTCGTCGGCGCTCGCAGCGACCGGGAAGAAGATGTCGCGCACGCGCACCCGCTCGCTTTCACACGCTGGCGGATCTCGCGGTTCACGAGCTGCGACTTCTCGATCTCTGCCTTGACGCGCCCGCGGTACGACGCAACCGTCAACCCCTGGGCCGCGAGAGCGTCACGGAATCGATCGGCGTCCATGCCGTTCCGCTGCTTGATCTGCTCGATGTAGCGGTCGATCTCCTCGTCGCGCGCCGCGATGCCGAGGGTGGCGACTTCCCGGTCGAGCAAGCGGTCGGTGACGAGCCCGTCGAGGAGCTTCCGCTCCTCGAGGTGATCGGCTCCCCGCTCCTCCGCGTATCGTCTGAGCTCGAACGTCGTGATCGGCTCCCCGTCGATGGTGGCGACGATGCGGTCGACGACCTCGCCGCGCCCGGGTCCGACGACGAGAAGCGGAAGGAGCAGAGCCGCCACGCGCACGCGGCGTGGTGACATGGCGCGGCTGGGTATCATGCGGTCGAGAGGCTCTGCAATAGCGTGCGCACCTCCGCGATGGTCCCCTCGTGATCCGTCGCCTCGGGAACGACCGCGAGCGTCGAGCCGTCGAGGAGCCGGAGCCGTCCGCGGCTGCGTTGCACGGTTTCGAGCAGCCTCTCGGCGCGAACCGACGTGTGCGGGGCGAACTCCAGGACGATGCGCTCGCCGCGCCGACGCGCGGTCACGACGCGCAGGTCCTTCAGCCAGCGCCGGAGCTCCATCAACCGCATCAGCGTGTCGACGAGGGGCGGCACCGGCCCATAGCGGTCGACCAGCTCCGCCGCGATCTCGTCGAGATCCGGCACGCCGCGGATGGCCGCCAGCCGCTTGTAGAAGACGAGCCGCTGGCTGACGTCGGGGACGTAGCCCTCGGGAATGTAGGCGGGGATGCCGAGCTGGATCTCGGGCTCGACCTCGGCCTCGGCCGGCTCGCCCCGCAGCTCGCGCACGGCCTGCTCCATCATCGTCGTATAGAGCTCCAGCCCGACCGCCGTGATGTGGCCGGACTGCTGCTTCCCGAGGAGGTTTCCCCCGCCGCCGATCTCGAGGTCGTGGGCCGCCAG
>VBLD01000040.1:10323-10774 GCA_005879205.1 Deltaproteobacteria bacterium | reverse complement strand
GCTTCTGCGCGTCGGGCGTGATCAGATGCTCGCCCGGGATGAGGAGGTACGCGTAGGCGCGATGGTGCGAGCGGCCGACGCGACCGCGAAGCTGGTAGAGCTGCGCCAGCCCGAAGGTGTCGGCGCGGTTGATGATGATCGTGTTGGCCGTCGGGATGTCGAGCCCCGACTCGATGATCGCCGACGTGACCAGCACCTTCGTCTGACCGTGCATGAAGGCGAGCATGGTGCCCTCGAGGGCTCGGTCCTCCATCTGCCCGTGCGCCACGGCGATCGTCGCCTCGGGAACGAGCTCCGACAGCCGGCGGGCCACCGCGTCGATGTTCTCGACCCGGTTGTGCACGAAGAACACCTGCCCGCCACGCGCCAGCTCGCGCAGGATCGCGTCGCGGATCACGGTCTCGTCGTACCGCGTGACGTAGGTGCGGATCGCCAGCCGGTCGAGCGGCGG
>VBLD01000040.1:3639-10223 GCA_005879205.1 Deltaproteobacteria bacterium | reverse complement strand
TCGCACGCATCTGCCGGATGCGCTCCTTGTGGCGCACGCCGAAGCGGTGCTCCTCGTCGACGATCAGGAGGCCGAGGCGCTGGAACGCGACGTCCTTCTGGAGGAGGCGGTGCGTGCCGATCACGACGTCGAGCCGGCCCGTCCCGACGCGTTCGATCGTGCGCCGGTTCTCCGCGGACGACTGGAAGCGGGACAGGACGTCGACGGTCACCGGGTAGCCCGCGAAGCGAGCCTGGAAGGTCTCCAGGTGCTGCTGCGCGAGGACCGTCGTCGGCACCAGCACGGCCACCTGCTTTCCCTCCAGCACCGCGAGAAAGGCGGCGCGCATCGCGACCTCGGTCTTGCCGAAGCCGACGTCGCCGCACACCAGCCGGTCCATCGGTTTGTCACGGACGAGATCGGCGAGCACGTCGTCGATCGCCCGCTGCTGGTCCGGCGTCTCCTCGAAGGGGAAGCGGGCGACGAACTCCCGATAGAGACCGTCCGCCGCCCCGTACGCCGGGCGCCCGTGGGCCTCGCGCGCCGCGTAGACGCCGAGCAGCTCCTTGGCCATCGCCAGGATCGACTCACGCGTCTTCGCCTTGACCCGCTCCCAGGACGCCCCCCCGAGCTTGTCGAGCGGCGGCGCGGCGCCGTCGGCGCTCAGGTAGCGCTGCACCAGGTTGATGCGGTCGACGGGGAGGTAGAGCCGATCCCCGCCGGCGTACTCGAGGTGCAGGTAATCGCCCTCGGTGCCCGCGACCTGCATGTGACGCAGGCCGCGGTAGATGCCGATCCCATGATCGACGTGGACCACGTAGTCGTCGGGCTTGAGCTCGGCGAGCGTCGAGAGGAAGTCCGCGGGTCGCGCCCGGCGCCCACGCCGGATCTGACGGCGCTCGCCGAAGATCTCGGCCTCGGTGACGAGCGCGAGCGCGTCGGCAGGCAGCCAGACGCCGCGCGTGAGCCCGCCGACGAGCGCGAGGGGCCGGCGACCAGGGGCGGCGAGGGCCTGCGGGAACGGATCCGCGCTCATCCCCGCGTCGATGTCGTGGCCGGCGAGCATCTCCCGCATTCGGTCGCGCTGCCTGCCACCCGTGGCCACCACGACCAGGCGCGCGCCCTGCCGCTGCCACCCGGCCAGCTGCGCCGCGACGGCGGCGAGCGGGCCGCCGGCAGCCGCCGGATCACGGAGGGCGAGGCCATCGGTCGAATACGAGGTCACGGCGAGGGCCGCGTCGTCGAGGACGTCGAGCGTTTCGGCCTCGACCCGAGGACGGCCGCCGAGTCCCTCGCGCCAGGCAGCCGGCGACAGGTAGAGCCGGTCGGGTGGCGGGTGGAACCGTCCGTCGCGCGCGGCATCCGCCGCATGGGCTTCCACCTGCATCCACCACGCCTCGGCCGCGGCCTCGAGCTCGGCGGGCGCTTGCAGCCAGAGCATGGTGTCGGGCGGGAGATAGTCCGCCATGCGGCCGAGGTCCGCGTAGAAATAGGGCAGGAGAAACTCGGTTCCCGGCAGCACGAGGCCGCCGCGCACCCCTTCGACCAGGTCTCGCCGTTCGCGCCGTGCGAGCCCGAGCTCGGCTGCCCGATCGTCGATCGCGCGCGCCGACTCCGGCCCGAGCCGCCCGCGCCCGAATTCCGCGAGCGGCAGCAGCAGCAGCTCGTCCATCGCCCCCAGGGAACGCTGCGAGGTCGGATCGAAGGCGCGGATGCTCTCGACGGTGTCACCCATGAACTCGAGGCGAGCCGGCTGCCCGTAGCCGACCGGAAACACGTCGAGGATACCGCCGGATCCTGCACCAGGGGCACCCGGTGGTAGCCCCACTCGACCAGCCGGACGACGAGCGCGTCCGGCGTGACCGTCTCCCCCGTCACCACGTACGTGATCGCGGCCGCGAGCTCGGCCCGCGGCAGACAGCGCAGGCCCCATGCCTCGGCAGTCGTGACCACGACGGGCGCCGTGGTGTGCACGAGATGGTAGAGACCCTCGGCGCGTGCAGCCACCGTCTCGCGCGTCGGCGACAACGGCTCGAAGGGCGGCACTTCCCAGCCCGGAAGATGGTGCACGCGGCGGGTGAGCGGACTGGTGGCCCCCTCGTCGCCGAGCAGGAAGCGAAGATCGGCCGCGAACGCCTCCGCCTCGGCGCCCGTCGCAGCCAGCACGAGCGCGGCCCGCGGCCGGCGCTGGACGAGCTGCGCCAGGCAGAAGGCCGGCGCGCTGCCGCGCAGCCCCGCGACGCGGGCGGGGCCGTCCGCCTCGAGGGCACGCTCCAGGCGCGCGACGAGATCGCTCAGCGAGGACGACATCGGGCTCGGGGGAATGGCGCGCTGCAAGGCGCGCGAGCGGGCATCCATAGCGGCGGCCTCAGACACCGGCAAGTGCACGAGCCTCCGCGAGCGCCGGAATCGCGTGACGACCGCCGAGACGCGTGCACTGGAGCGCCGCCGCCGCGTTGGCGAGTCGAACGGCTGTCTCGAGCTCGAGCCCCGCGAGCATCGCCCAGATGAAGCCGGCGTGGAAGAGATCGCCCGCCCCCGTCGTATCGACGGCCGCGACGGCATGGCCGTCGACGGCGAACGGCCGACCGCCGGCCGCGATCAGCGCGCCCGCCGAGCCGAGGGTCACGCCCACGACGGCGCCGCCGTAGCCGGTGAGCCGCTCGAGCGCCGCCTCCGGCCGAGCCGCTCCGGTCAGGCTGCGCGCGAACTCCCACGACACGATGAGGACGTCGACCAGGCGGAGCAGGCGCTCGAGCTCGGGCCCGGCCATGTCGATGTCCGCGACGGTCGGTACGCCGGCGGCCCGCGCCGTGGCTGCCGCGGCCACCGCGGTCTCGCCGTCGGCGCCGTCCAGGTGGAGGACCCGCGCGCCGGCGATGACCGCCCGCGGCACCTCGTCCGGGGTCAGCGCGAGCCCCGGCGGGCGGTGCCAGAGAACGGTCCGCTCGCCGGTGCGCCCGTCGACCAGGATCACCGAGAGCTGATTGGGCTCACCGCTTCGAATCGGCGCGTGCGAGACGTCGACGCCTTCCGACTCGAGCGACGTCCGCGACAGGACCCCCGCCTCGTCGTCGCCGAAGGTGCCGAGGTAGGCGGCTCGCGCACCCCAGCGCCGAAGAGCCACCAACGCGGTGGCGATCTGCCCGCCGGGCTCGACCGCACGCGCCCGCAGGCGCTGCTTGGTGTCGGGCGCCGGGAACCGATCGACCACGCAGAGATCATCGACCGTGTTCTGCCCGAGGCCGACGACGTCGATGTCCCGGACTGCCGACACGGCAACCGGGATGCGCATCGGCCCTAGCCGCGCCGCCCGCCGTCGCGCACGATCGCGTACAGCGGCACGACCAGCCGTCCCTCGTCCGGATGGTCCGTGAATATCTCGACGGCGCTCTCGACCTTGCCGAGCGGGAGGCCCGCGCGGAGCCGCAGGGTGAGGCGGTACTCCTGCCCTTCCTGCAGCGTGTCCAGCTGGTAGCTGACGATCCTATCCGGCGCCAACACGCGGGTCACCACCACCGGACGCGCGCCGCGGTTGCGGATGTAGAGATCGCGCTCGGCCGTGACGCCGGCCCGCGCCAGCCCGAACGTGATCTGCGGCGGCAGCACGACGACGTCGCCCTCGACGCTGCCGAAGACCGAGACGGCGAGCGAGGACTGCCGCGGGCTCGTCGTGCGGAGCACGAGCTGGTCGTTGAAGCGCCCGAGCGGCATGTGCGGCGCGAGCGTGACGACGATCCGCTGGCCGCTGCCGTCGGGCAGCCGCTCGAGGCTGGTGCGGACCGCCGGGTTCGTGTGCTCCACCGTCGTCACCTCGTAGGTGGCGTCCACCCGTCCCGGGGACACGCGAATCTCCCGCTCGACGGTCTCACCGCGCCTGAGCTTTCCCAGGTAGAGCGGCGACGGGCTCGCGACGATGTCGGTCGCGACGGTACCGGTCAGCGCGAGGCCGGCGCTCGGTGCCGCGGGGTCGTTGGTGTAGACGGTCACGACCTTGGTCGTGTGGCCGGCTATCCGGGCGGTGTCCAGAACCACGTTCACCCGTCCCTCGGCTCCGGGGGGGATGTCGGGCGCCGACGCCAGTCCCGCAAGGCACCCGCAGGAGGTCTTCACGTGATCGAGGCGCAGCTCGGCATGGCCGGCGTTGCGCACGCGGAACGTGTGCTCGACGCTAGCCCCCTGCTCCACCGTTCCGAAGTCGAAGACCGGCTCCTCGATCACGAGCTGCGGCCCGTCGGCCGCCCTCGCGGGAACGCCCGCGAGGACGACGCCGAGCCCGATCAGGATCAGTAGAGGCAGGTGCACTCCGCGGTCGAGCCTGGTGGGAGGCAGCCGCCGACGCAATCCGCGTCGGTGGCGCAGGACAGGGCCGCGTTCTGGCTGCATTTGTTTCCCGTGCATGTGCCGGCACAGGCATTGCCCGGCGCCGACGCGTCACAGCTCTCGCCGTCGTCCACCCGGCCGTTACCGCACGTATGGCGTAGGTTCAGCGTGTAGGCGATCGAGCTCGAGCGAAAGCTGTCGCCCGAGTCGCTGGTGCCGAAGGCGGTGGCCTGCACGACTAGGGGCAGCGACGCGAAGAGCGTCGTCGGCAGGGGAGCGTACTGCGCCCGCAAGCACTGGATCAGCTGGTTCGAGACGAACGGCAGCATCTCGATGAAGGCGACGTTCGGCACACCGCTGCTCGCGGTGTCCTCGGTGCTGTTGATCGGGTTGATTCGGGCCCCGATGAACAGGGTATCCCGCCGGAACTCGCGACAGGCGACCGGGAACTTCCGCGCCGTGTTGACGAACGGCCGGAACCGCCGCGCGCCGGGAATCCGGAATTTCAGCTCGATCCGGTCGATGACGACCGCCTGATTCACCATGTTGTTCTGGAGTTGGATCCAGACCCCGCACGGATTGGCGAAGGGATTCGAGGTGTCGGGAAACATCAGCGTCTGCACGCCATAGGTGTTCCATATCCCCATCGCGAAGGCGCCCTCGAAGATGGCTGAGGTGACGTTCGGGATCTCACACTTGATGTCGCTGGCCGATATCTCCGCCTTCCCCTTGAACCATCCGACGGCCCGGAACGCCATGCCGTTGGGGTTGTTGTCTCCCCGGGCGGGCGCCGCCGCCAGCCCGAGACCAATCAGCGCCGCCAGGGCAGTCCTGCCCGCCGGCTTCCATCTCGTGATCCTCATGACTCTCCTCCCCGCCCCTCCGGCTCCGACGCCTGCACGCGTCAGAGTTGTTCAGCCACCTGTTGCGCAGAAAGCTCCACCATTCGCGTCCGCCCGATCGCCTCGACGCAGATGAAGCGGATGCGCCCGGCGGCCTTCTTCTTGTCGGTTTGCATCGCGAGCGCCAGCGCGGGCGCCGTGACGTCGTCCGGTATCTCGGTCGGCAGCCCGGCGCGCCGTACGAGCCGCTCCAGCCGCTCGACGGTCGCGGCGGCGCACAGACCGCGCGCCTGCGAGACACGCGCCGCCGCCATCATGCCGATCGCGACCGCCTCGCCGTGCCGCAGCCGGCGGTACTCGGTGAGTACCTCCAGGGCGTGGCCGACGGTGTGTCCGAAGTTCAGCACCGCCCGCTCGCCGCTCTCCTCGCGCTCGTCCGCGGCCACCACCGCGGCCTTGTGCTCGCAGCAGCTCGCAACCACGGGAACGAGGACGGATACGTCGAGCCCGAGCAGCCCGTCGAGCTGCGCTTCGAGCGTCGCGAACAGCTCGGCGTCGCGGATCACGGCGTACTTGATCACCTCGGCCAGTCCGGCAACGAACTCCCGGCGCGGCAAGCTCCGAAGGGTGCTCACGTCCACGACCACGAGCCGCGGCTGGTGGAAGGCACCGATCAGGTTCTTGCCGAGCGCGTGGTCGACGCCGGTCTTGCCTCCGATCGCGGCGTCGACCTGCCCGAGAAGCGTGGTCGGCACCTGGACCAGCGGCAGCCCGCGCAGCAACGTGGCCGCCGCGAAGCCGGCGAGGTCGCCGATCACACCGCCGCCGAGCGCGACGAGCGGCGACCGTCGCTCGACCCCCGCGTCGAGCAGGCGATCGTAGAGCACCGCGAGCCAGGCGAGGTTCTTGTGCTGCTCCCCGTCGGGAATCTCGATCGCGACCGGAGAGAACCCCGCCCCGCCGAGCGACGCGAGGACCGGCTCGCGGTAGAGGGCGCCGACCCGCTCGCTGGTGACCAGCGCGCAGCGCCCCTGGTACCCGGCCGCGGCGAGCCGGGGGCCGACCTCCGCGAGGAGACCCGCGCCGATCACGATCGGATACGAGCGCGCACCGAGCTCGACGTGGACCTCGCACCCCGCTCCCTCGATCCTCATGGACGCCCCGGCGGCCACGTCTCGCTCACCGGCCCGCCACGAGGGCCTGAACCCGCTCCATCACCTGCTCGACGGTGAGGCCCGAGGTGTCGACCGTGTGCGTCGCCCACGCGTAAGCCGGCGCGCGCTCGGCGAGCAGCGTCCGGATGCGTCCGAGCCGGTCGCCGTTGTGGCCGACCAGGAGCGGACGGTTGGTCACCTCTCCCACCCGGCGCGCGATCTCCTCGGGCGACGCGACCAGGCAGACCACCGGGCCGGCGGCCGCCAGGCGGCGGCGGTTCTCGGG
>VBLD01000040.1:0-3609 GCA_005879205.1 Deltaproteobacteria bacterium | reverse complement strand
GGCGCACGCTTCCTCGACCGCGTCGCGCTCGAGCGCCCGAAAACGCGCCTCGCCCTCGCTGGCGAATATCTGCGCGACGGTGCGCCGCGCCGCGGTCTCGACCAGCCCGTCGGTGTCGAGAAAGGGGCATCCCATCCGGCGCGCGAGGAGGCGGCCGACCTCGGTCTTCCCCGTCGCCATGAACCCGGTGAGAACGAGATGGGCCACGGCTAGAACCGTCTCACCTGCTCGAGGTAGCCGTCGAGGTTGCGACGGATCTCGACCAGCGAGTCGCCCCCGAACTTCTCGAGAAACGCCTCGGCGACGACGAACGCCACCACCGCCTCGGCGATCACCGCAGCCGCGGGGACGGCGACCACGTCCGACCGCTCGATCGCGGCCTTCGCGTCGTCCTTGGTGTCGATGTCGACCGAGTGCAGCGGGCTCATCAGCGTCGAGAGCGGCTTGAAAGCGGTACGCACGACGAGCGGCTCGCCGCTCGACATGCCGCCCTCGGTACCGCCGGCGTTGTTCGTCCGGCGCACGAACCGGTTCGCGGCCTCGTCGAAGTAGATCTCGTCGTGCACCATCGACCCGGGGCGGCGAGCGGTCTCGAAGCCGAGCCCGATCTCCACGCCCTTGGCGGCCTGCACGCTCATGAGGGCGTGCGCCAGCCGGCCGTCGAGCTTCCGGTCCCAGTGCGCATGGCTGCCGAGACCGGGCGGCAGGCCCGTGACCACGGTCTCGACGACGCCGCCGAGCGTGTCGCCCGCCCGCTTGCACTCGTCGATCCGCTCGATGATCCGCCGCTCGGCCTCGGGGTCTCCCATGCGGACCGGAGACGCCTCCGCTCGCTCGGCGATCTCCTCGGCCGCGAGCGCCCCGTGGTTGGCGGCGATGCCCCCGATCTCGACCACCCAGCCGCGGCTGCGGATGCCGAAGGGGGCGAGCAGGCACTTCGCGAGCCCGCCGACGGCGACGCGCGCCGCGGTTTCGCGCGCGCTCGCCCGCTCGAGAATGTTCCGCACGTCGTGATGGTTGTACTTGAGGGCCCCGGCGAGGTCGGCGTGACCGGGTCGGGGCCGCGTCACCGCCAGCGCCGGGTCGCGGTCCTCGGCGCGGGGCGACATCTTCTTCTCCCAGTTCGCCCAGTCGCGGTTCTCGATCCAGAAGGTGATCGGCGACCCCAGGGACTCGCCCCAGCGCACCCCCGAGCGTACCTCCACCTCATCGCGCTCGATCTTCATCCGGCCGCCGCGGCCGTAGCCGCCCATGCGGCGGGCGAGATCCCGGTTGATCGCCTCCACGTCGACGGGTACCCCGGCCGGGAACCCCTCGACGACGGCCGTCAGACCGGGCCCGTGAGACTCCCCGGTGGTGAGATAGCGGAGGGCCATCCGTGGCTCACCCGCCCTGCCGCCGCTCCTCCCACAGGCGCTCGGCCGGTGGCAGCGCGACCGCCCCGGTCGCCATCACCTTGGGCGTGAGGAAGACGAGCAGCTCCTCGTGATGGTGGGTCCGCAGCAGGCGCTTGAAGAGCCAGCCGAGGGCCGGGATCCGGCTCAGGTAGGGCAGGCCCGATTCGGCATCGTTGGAGGTGTTGCGGTAGATGCCGCCGAGCACCACCGTCTCGCCGTCCTTGATGAGCACGTTCGAGTTCGCCTCGCGGCTCACCTCGTTCGGGATGTTGTCGACGGTGTGCGTGAAGTCGGGCTGGCTCGACTTGGCGTAGATGCTCATCAGCACGAACCCGTCCTGGGAGACCTGCGGGGTGACGACGAGCGTGATGCCGGTGTTGATCTTCTCGGTCGCGGTGCTCGCCGACCCGGCCGCGCCGCCCGTGCCGGTGTTGATGACGGTGCCGGTCGAGGGGAGTTTGACACGCAGAATCGTGAGGCTCTGAATCGTCGCCGCCACGTTGTTCATCGTGATGACGCGCGGGCGGCTGACGACCCTACCCTTGCCCTGCTCCTCGAGGGCGGTCAAGCGGGCCGTCAGCGACTGCGAGCCGCTGAGCGAGCCGAGCGCCAGGTCGATCGCCGAGCCGTTGTTCGCGCCGAAGCCGGAGCCGAAGTTGCCCGGAACCGGGAAGTCGGCCAGGAACGGCACCGAGCTGCCCGGGGCCCCGTTGAGGCCCGGAGACGGCGCCCCGCTCCCGAGGCCCGAGCCGCCGAGGCCGACCGTCCCCGGGAAGTTGGCTCCGGTCGGGTTGCCCGTCGCCGGTCCCGCGTTGAACCGGTAGCCCCACTGCACGCCGAGGCCGCGCGCGAAGTCCTCCGTGGCCTCGACGATGTTGGCCTCGATCAGGACCTGCGGGCTCTGCGTGTCGAGCTCCCGGATCAGCTCGGCGGCGTCCTGCAAGCCGTGCGGGATGTCGCGCACGATGATCGTGTTCGTCCGGTCGTCGAACGTGACGCTGCCGCGCTCGCTGAGCACACCCTTCACCTTGTCGACGAGGGAGTCGTCGGCGCGGGCGTAGTTGACCTTGACGTACTTGACGCGCAGGGGCTCGAGCTCGCGCTCCGCGTCCTCCGCGGCGCGCAACGCCTCGCGCTCTTCTTTGAGGCGGGCCACCGTGGAGATGCGCACGACGTTCCCCTGGCGGGTCATCTCGAGCCGGTTCGAGCGCAGCACGAGGTCGAGCGCCTGATCCCACGGCACGTCGACCAGGTGGAGCGTCACCTTCCCCTTCACGTCGTCGGTGGCGATGATGTTCAGATGGCTGACGTCGGCCAGCACGCGGAGGACGTTCTGGATGTCCGCGTCCTTGAAATCGAGCGAGATGCGCTCGCCGTTGAAGGACCCCGGGCCGCCCGTCGGCACCGCTGAACGACGGGGTTCCTTCGCCTTCGGCGCAGCCGCGTGGCGCGGTAGCGGCGCGGCCGGCTCGGCCTCGACGGGCGGATCCGCAGCCGGCACGTCGGCCGGGGGCGGAGGCACGACCTCGGCCACGCGCCGGGGCGCGGGCTCGGGCGGCGGCGGAGGCGCGGCCTCGGCCACGGGTGGCGGCGTCGGCTCGGCCGCGGGCGGAGGCACGCGGTCGGCCACCGGCGCCACGTATACGGCGTGCTCGACGGCCGGCATGGGCTCGGGGGCCTCGGCGGTCGAGGTATCGCCGAGCTCGGCGATCAACGTGGCGCCGTCGGCATGCACGGTGTGCTGACGAGGGTTCCGGCCGAGGTCGAGCACCACGCGCAGCCGGCCCTGGTACGCCGCCACCCGCGCGCGGGAGACGACGCCGTCTGCGACCGGGAAGCGCCGCTCACGCTGCGCGTCCGGCGCGTGTGGACCCTCCAGATCGATGACCAGCCGCGGCGGCTTGCCGAGCAGGAACTCCCGGAGCCCATCGGGCGCGCGAGTGAGCGCGATCTTGACGCGGCGGCCCGCCCCTGCGGGCTCCACGTCCACGCTCTCGACCGCCACCCACGGCGCATCCGGAGCAGCCGGCGCCGCCGCCTGGGGCTCGGGCGCGTCGCCGGCGGGCGCCGGGTCCGCGGCCGCGGCGTCGCCACCACCGACCGCATCTTCGGCCATGGCAGGCGAGGCCGGCCCGGAGACGGACGCGGTTCTCGCGGGCGCACATGCTGCTCCCAGCATGAGCGCCAGCAGGGCAGGCTGGAACCTCCTCAT
>VBLD01000039.1 GCA_005879205.1 Deltaproteobacteria bacterium | reverse complement strand
CTGCCACATCCTGGCCGGCGACGACGGGTCCATGTGGAGCACGCCGAGCGCGATCAGGTTCAGGAACACGAAGGCCGCGGCCACGAAGATGGTGAACGTGACGCGCGCGTTCTCGCGGATGCCGATGATGTTGAGCCCGGCGATGGCCCAGATGATGCCCAGCACGAGCATGCGTTCGGCACCCGGCCCGATGGCGACGAACGCCGTTTCGAGGCCACGGCGACGAAGGACGCGACCGGCCCGAGGACGAAGTAGGAGAACGAATAGACGCCGCCACCCCGCAGGCCGTGCAGCTCGAGGATCTCCGAGATCTCCACCATGCGGGTGGAGAGCACCCGCATGATCAACGAGGTGAAGGCGATGAAGAAGATCGCTTTCATGCCGATGAAGCGGTGCGCCTCGGCCGGGGCGTAGAAGACCGAGGTGAGCTCGTCCATCAGGGTGATGACGCCGATCGAGAGCCAGGTGAGGTACCACTTGCCGCCCTTGGCATAGCCGAGCAGCTGCGGCCGCATCAGGATCACCGCGAACACCGCGAGCAGCGCGACGTTCAGCCAGAAGAGCACGATGAAGGTCATCGGAGCCCCAGCACGTCGAGGAGCTGGTCGAGAGAGGCGACGCCTTCCGCCGTGACGCCGTCGGGGGCGTCGAGGCCGCGAGCGTTCGTCGCCGGGAGCACGCAGCGGCGGAAGCCTTGCCGCACCGCTTCGCGTAGGCGCACGTCGGCGCGTCCGACGGCGCGCACTTCCCCGGTGAGCCCGACCTCGCCCCACACGGCCACGTCCGCGTCGAGCGCACGGCCGCGCGCGCTCGAGGCGGCGGCGGCGACGACCGCCAGGTCCGCCGCCGGCTCGGCGACGTGCACGCCGCCGGCGACGTTCAGGAACACGTCCTGGTCGTGGAGCGGCATGCCGAGGCGCTTCTCGAGCACCGCGAGGAGCAGCGCCACCCGTCCCGCGTCGAGCCCGATCGCCGTCCGTCGCGGGAGCGCCAGGCCCGAGCGCGAGACGAGCGCCTGGATCTCCACCAGGACGGGCCGGCTGCCCTCCAGCGTCGCGAGCACGGCGGACCCCGGAGCGCCGGCGGGGCGCTCGGCGAGAAAGGCCGCCGAAGGGTTCCGTACCTCGACGAGCCCGCTCTCGCCCATCTCGAAGACCGCCACCTCGTTGGTCGACCCGAAGCGGTTCTTCACGGCCCGCAGCACGCGGAGCGCGTGGCCGGAGTCGCCCTCGAAGTAGAGCACGGTGTCGACCAGGTGCTCGAGGACGCGCGGCCCGGCGATCGCCCCTTCCTTCGTCACGTGGCCGATCAGGAAGCAGGCGACGCCGGTCGCCTTGGCACACGTCACGAGCAGCGCGGCCGCCTCGCGCACCTGGCCGACGCTTCCCGGCGCGGAGCCGAGCGTCGCCGTGTGCAAGGTCTGGATGGAGTCGACCACGACCGCCGCCGGACGCAACCGCTCGAGTTGCTCGACGACCGCCTCCGCCGCGGTCTCGGGGAGGACCTGCACGTCGCCGATGCCGTCGGCCATCCCGAGCCGTTCCGCCCGCAGCCGCACCTGCTCCGGCGACTCCTCGCCCGCCACGTAGAGGACCGGCAACCCCTGGCGGGCGAGGGCGCCGCACGCTTGCAGCGCGAGGGTCGACTTGCCGATGCCGGGGTCGCCGGCGAGGAGCACCACCGAGCCCTGCACGAGGCCGCCGCCGAGGACGCCGTCGAGCTCGCCGAGCCCGGTCGAGCGGCGGAGTGTCTCGCCCGCGGCGACGGCCACGAGCGGCCGCGGCGCCGCAGACGCCTGCGCGCTCCGAGCACTCCGTCTGCGGGTGTCGCGCACCGCCTCCTCGACCAGCGCATTCCACGCCCCGCACGCCGGGCATTGCCCGAGCCAGCGCGGTGCCGCATGAGCGCACTGCTGGCAGACGAACGCCGTCCGCGCCGCCTTGTCAACCATCGAAACCGTCGAGGTTGACAGGAGCCGGTGGGGGCGCCATGACGGCCGCGTGCCGACGCCCGCCCGCCCGCTCGACGCGGTGCTCGCCGAGGAGCTGGCGCGTCTCGCCGACGCCGCCCTCCGCCGCAACCTCCGCGCCATCGACTCGGCGTCGGACACGGAGGTCGTGATCGACGGGCGATCCCACCTCCTGCTGTCCTCCAACAACTATCTCGGCCTCGCGACCCATCCGGCCGTCCGGGCGGCGGCACGCCGGGCGATCGAGCGCTACGGCTGCGGCGCGGGCGCCTCGCGCCTCATCTCGGGCCACCTCGACCTGCACGCCGCCGTCGAGGCGAAGCTCGCCGCCTTCAAGGGCACCGAGGCCGCGCTTCTCTTTCCGTCTGGCTACCAGGCGAACGTCGGCACGATCACGGCGCTGGTCGGCCGGGGGGACCACGTCTACAGCGATGCGCTCAACCACGCGAGCATCATCGACGGGTGCCGGCTCTCGCGGGCCAGCGTCCACGTCTATCCCCACCGCAACGTCCGCACTCTCGAAGCCGAGCTGGCAGCCACCTCACCGGGGAGCCGGCGTCTCATCGTGACCGATTCGGTCTTCTCCATGGACGGCGACCGCGCACCGCTCGCCGTGCTGACCGCGCTCGCGGAGCAATATCACAGCTGGCTCATGGTAGACGAGGCCCACGCAACCGGCGTGATCGGTCCGCGCGGCGCCGGCCTCGCTGCCGCCGACGGGCTCGGCGACCGCATCGACATCCACCTCGGCACGCTCGGCAAGGCGCTCGGCAGCGCCGGGGCGTACGTGGCCGGCTCGCGCGCGCTGATCGAATGGCTCGTGAACCGGGCACGGAGCTTCGTCTACACGACGGGCCTCGCCCCCGCCGCCGCGGCCGCCGCGGGCGCCGCACTCGACGTCGTCGTCGCCGAGCCCGAGCGGCGGGAGGCGCTCGCGCGCAACGCCGTCCGGCTGCGCGAGGGTCTCTCGGCGCTCGGCTTCGCGGTAGGCGGCGACACGCACATCATCCCGGTGGCCGTCGGCGACAACCGCCCGGCGCTCCGCCTCGCCGAGGAGCTCCGCACGCGCGGCGTGCTCGCCCAGGCCATCCGCCCGCCGACCGTGCCGGAGGGGACCGCCCGCCTGCGCGTGACGCCGATGGCCACCCACACCGGGGCCCAGCTCGACCGCGTGCTCGCCGCCTTCGCCGACGCCGGGCGCGCAGCGGGCCTGCTTCGATGACCGACCCCACCACGCTCGCCGCATGGGACCATCGTCACCTCTGGCACCCGTTCACGCAGATGACCGACTGGCTGGTCGACGACCCGCTCATCATCGCCGAGGCCGAGGGGTCGATGCTCGTCGACGTGGACGGCCGCCGCTACCTGGACGGCGTCTCCTCCCTCTGGTGCAACCTCCACGGCCATCGGCACCCCGCGCTCGACGCCGCGCTCGCCGCCCAGGCCGGCCGCGTCGCCCACACGACGCTCCTCGGGCTCGCCAGCCCGCCGTCGATCGAGCTGGCGCGTGCCCTCGTGGGGGTGGTGCCTGCGGGACTCACCCGCGTCTTCTATTCCGACGCCGGGGCGACGGCGGTGGAGGTCGCCCTCCGCATCGCCCTCCAGTACCAGCAGCTGCGCGGGGCGACGGACCGCACGCGCTTCGCGTCCCTGGTGGAGGGCTACCACGGCGATACCCTCGGCGCGGTCGGCGTCGGCTACTCCGAGACCTTTCACCGCTTCGTGGCAAGGGCGGTCGCACCGGCGGTGCGCCTGACGCCGCCGCACGTGTTTCGCTGGCTTCGCGGGATGGATGCCGAGGGCGCGCTCGCCGCGGCGCTGGCCGACGCGGAGCGGACGCTCGCCGAGCACGGGCCCGGGCTCGCCGCGGTCATCGTGGAGCCACTGGTCCAGGGTGCTGCCGGGATGTGGGTGCATCCGCCCGCGTATCTCGGCGCGCTCCGCGAGCTCGCGCGCCGCCAGGGCGCCCTCTTCATCGCCGACGAGGTAGCGACGGGCTTCGGACGCACGGGCCGGATGTTCGCCTGCGAGCATGCCGGCATCACGCCCGACCTCATGTGCCTCGGAAAGGGAATCAGCGGCGGCTACCTGCCGCTGGCGGCGACCCTCGCCACCGAGGAGGTGTTCGAGGCCTTCCTCGCGCCGTACGAGGAGTTCCGCGCCTTCTTCCACGGCCACACGTACACGGGAAACGCGCTCGCCTGTGCGGTCGGGCTCGCGAGCCTCAGGCTCTTCGACGACGAGCAGACCCTGGCGCGCCTCGGGCCGAAGATCGCCCGGCTGCACGAGCGGCTCGCCACCGACGTCGCGTACCTCCCGCACGTGGGCGAGGTGCGGCAACAGGGGATCATGGTCGGGATCGAACTGGTCCAGGAGCGCCCGACCCGAGCGCCCTACCCGCCTGCCGCGCGCATCGGCCAGCGCGTCGTCCGCGCGGCGCGGGCGCGGGGCGTCGTCCTGCGGCCACTCGGCAACACGATCGTCCTGATGCCTCCGCTCGCGATCCGCCCGGCCGAGCTCGACGAGCTCGTCGACGTGACGCGCGACGCGATCGTCGAGGCGACCGGCGCGTGAGCGCGCTGTTCGTCACGGGGACCGACACCGGTGTGGGCAAGACGTTCGTCGCCTGCGCCCTGGCGCGCGCGCTCCGGACGCGCGGCATTCGGGTCGCGGTCATGAAGCCGATCGAGACCGGGGTAACGGCGGAGCCCGAGGATGCCGTCCGGCTCCGGGCCGCGGCGGCAGACCCTGCCACGCTCGACGAGATATGCCCCTATCGCCTGCGCGCGCCGCTCGCGCCGGCCGTCGCGGCCGAGCTCGAAGGCAGGACGGTCGACGTCGATCGCATCGCCACACGGATCGTGCAGCGCGCGGGCTCCGCCGACGTCCTACTCGTCGAGGGCGCAGGCGGTCTGCTCGTTCCGATCCGTGGCTCGATCACCTGGCTCGACCTGGCGGTCCGGGTCTCGCTCCCCGTGCTGATCGTCGCCGCGAACCGTCTCGGCACGATCAATCACTGCGCGCTCACGGCGCGGGTCGCCGCGGCGGCCGGACTCACGGTGCGCGGCTTCGTCCTGTCCGAGCCGTCCGCGGCGCGGGACGAGTCGGCAAGTACCAACGCTGCAGCGATCTCCGCGCTGACCGGCCTTCGCTGCCTGGGCATGATGACGCACGCCCCGGCGGGCGACGGCCCAGCACCTCCGCTCGCCGTCGAAGCGGCCCTCGGCGGCGCCTATTGAGCGACCTCCTCAGGCGCTCGACAGGCCGGCGGCCACGGCCGCCTGGTGCACGAGTTTCAGCGGGACGCCTCGCTCGCGGGCGATCCGCCGGCAGTCGTCGATCTCGGGCGCGACGTTGATGGTGCCGTCGGGGGCATGCGCGACCTTCACCCGCACCGGTCCGTACGGCGTCTCGACGCTCCGCTCTTCCCGCGGCAGGACCATGCGGCTCCACGTGGTGTAGCGCAGGCCGATGGTCGACGTCTCGGCAAAGACGATGGCGGCGAGCCGGTCCCGGTCCGGTGGCGCCGCCAGCACCCGCAGCATGGTCGCCGGGCGGCTCTTCTTCATGATCACCGGGACGAGGAACGCGTCGCGCGCCCCGGCGGCGAGCAGGCGCTCGAGGACGTGCTCGAAGATGTGCGGTGCGAGGTCGTCGATGGTGGCCTCCAGCACGACGACCTCGTCGGCGCCCGCCGGCACGTGCGGCTCGCCCACCAGGACACGAAGCAGGTTCGGCCGGTCCGGCAGCACGCGGTCGCCGGCGCCATATCCGACGGCCTCGATCCGCATCTCGGGTGCTGCCCGGCGCTCGGCGAGCGCGGCCACGATCGCGGCGCCGGTCGGCGTCACGAGCTCCGCCGTGCCGTCCCCGGCCCGGACGGGCCGCCCGCGCAGCAGCTCGACGACCGCCGGGGCCGGCACCGGCAGCGGTCCGTGCGCCGTGTCCACGCGCCCCTGGCCGAGGGGCAGGGGCGTTGCATAGACCGCCTCGACGCCGAGGTGCGCCAAGCCGAGCGCCGCGCCCACCACGTCGACGATCGCGTCGAGCGCGCCGACCTCGTGGAACTCGACGGCATCGGGCTCGACGTCGTGGACACGGCCTTCGGCCTCGGCGAGCCGGCGAAAGATCGAGAGCGCGCTCTCCTTGACGCGCGCCGGGAGCGCGCTCGCGCCGAGGAGGGCGCGGATGTCGGCGTAGGGCCGGTGTGCGTGATCATGGCCCGCCGCCTCGGGGCGGTGGCCGCGGATCCGCACATGGAATTTCGTGGCGGCGATGCCGGAGCGGGAGACCCGCTCCGCCGCCACCTCGACGTCGCGCAGGCCGAGCGCGGCGATCGCTTCACGGATGCGGTCGAGCGGCAGCCCGAGATCGAGCAGCGCACCGACCGTCATGTCGCCGCTGATGCCGGAGAACGCGTCGAGGACGACGATCCTCACACCAGCGCCTCGATTTTCCGATTGCGCGGCCGGACGCGTGGTGCTAGGGGTTTTGTTTGCGCGGAGTTCGCCATGCGGCGGCGCGAACTTAACACGTTCCGAAAACTGCTTCACGAGCGGCGTCACGAGCTGCTCGCCGAGGCGCTGCGGACGGTCGGCGGCATGGGCGAGACCGACGAGCAGTTCCCGGACCCGACGGATCGGGCGTCGCTGGAGGACAACCGCAACCTGATGCTCCGCATCCGCGACCGCGAGCGCAAGCTCATCTCGAAGATCGACGAGGCGCTCGGGCGCATCGACGACGGTTCCTACGGGAAGTGCGAGGAGTGCGGCTCGGACATCGGCATCGCGCGGCTGAGGGCGCGCCCCGTGACCACCCTGTGCATCGACTGCAAGTCGCTCCAGGAAGCGCAGGAGCGTAGACTCCGCACCACGTGAAGCCGCGCAAGGCGGTCATCCCCGCCGCGGGGCTCGGCACCCGCTTCCTGCCGGCCACCAAGGCCGTGCCAAAGGAGATGCTGCCGATCGTCGACGTCCCGACGATCCAGTACGTCGTGCAGGAGGCCGTCGACTCCGGCCTCACCGAGATCGTGCTGGTCACGGGGCGCGGCAAGAGCGCCATCGAGGACCACTTCGACTTCGCGCCTGAGCTCGAGCGCTTCCTCGAGGAGAAGGGGAAGCCCGAGCTCCTGCAGCTCGTCCGCGACATCGCCCGGATGGTCCACGTGGTCTCCGTTCGCCAGCAGGAGCCGCGCGGTCTCGGGCATGCCGTGCTGGCCGCCCGGCATGCGGTCGGCAACGAGCCGTTTGCCGTCCTCCTCGGCGACGACATCATCGATGCCGCGGTGCCCTGCATCCGCCAGCTCCTCGACGTCCATGCCGCGCACGGCCCCGTGATCGCCGTGCGTGGCGTGCCCGCCGAGCAGACGCCGCTCTACGGCGTGATCGCCGGCCGGCGGGTGGCCGAGCGCCTTCACCGCATCGAGTCGCTGGTGGAGAAGCCTCCGGCCGGGACGGCACCGACCAACCTCGCGATCGTTCCCGGCCGCTACGTGCTGCCGGCGGAGATCTTCGACATCCTCGAGCGCACGCCGCCGGGCAAGGGCGGGGAGATCCAGCTCACCGACGGCCTCCAGATCCTCGCGCGCGAGCAGACGCTGCACGGCTACGAGGTCGAGGGCGAGCGCTACGACGCCGGCGAGAAGGTCGGGTTCATCGAGGCGACGGTCGCGTTCGCGTTGAAGCGTCCGGATATCGGCCCACGCCTCCGACCGATACTACGGAAGCTGCTCGAGTCCTGACGCCTTTTCATGGGCCGCCCGCGGGACAGCTTGGTGGCGGTCCATCCGCGGCGTCGAAGAAGCCCAGGCTCGCACCCGACGTCGGTTGGTCCTTCCGGACGGTTCCACCGAAGTGCATGCAGTACTCGAAGGCAGTCCCGATGGTCAGCCGGACGTCGAGGCTCCCCTGGGTCGGCTCGTCGAGGGAGAAGCCGAGACCGGTCCCGACGCACGTCGCCAGCAGAAGCTTGCCGCTGTGCACGATGACCGAGTTGCAGGGTCCGGCGGCGAGGCTGCGGTCCAGGTACCGGTAGGACTGGTTACCGGGGATATTGAGCGGCGCGGCGGTCCAGTTGCCTGCCGGCAGCGGGGCGGAGAACGTCTCGCCCGTGGTTGGATTGGCCAGGGTGAGCACCGCGCCGCTGACGGTCGGATCGTCGGCGCTCCCGACCGCACCGGCCAGAAAGCGCGGATCCTTCGAGAGGGCCTTGAGCTTGCGCTTCGATGCATCGATGGCCTTGTCACGTACCCTGAGACGCTTTCCGCCGATTCCGCCCGCGAAGTCGACGACGGTGAAGCCCGGACCCGAGGAGTACGGTAGGTTGTTGGGCGTCCTGCCCGCGGCCGCCACGTGTCCCGCGCCGAGAGCGACCGCGTTCGCCCGTCCGATCTCCGACTCGAACGTCCCTCCGACCGTCTGCATCCAGACAGGCGTGCCGCTTCCGGCGTCGAGCTTGGCGACGAAGAACCCGTAGACAGTGGTGTCCTTCCCTGCGACCACCGGATCGTCCGCGTCATCGATCGCCACGTCGGAGATCTCGGCTCCGGCACCTCCGGCGTTCGTCCTCCAGATCTCCGCCCCCGTCGAGCCCGAGAGCTTCACGACGTTCAGCGGGAACGGGAAAAGCGTGCTCCCGGCCGCAACCACGTCGCCGGAAGCGTCGATCCGCACCGCGACGACCTCCTCGGGGGGGCCCCCCCAGGCTCACTATCACCCTCCACGTACTGCCAGATCTGCGTGCCATCGGTCCCGGACAGCTTGGCGACCGTGAAATCGCACCCGTGGCCGCATCCCGTCTCACCGCCTGCCACGACATCCCCCGATGCGTCGACGGCAATGGCACCTTCTCCGCTGCTGGTCGCGGAGCTCAACCCCGGCACGACCTGACGCCAGAGCTCGCTCCCATCGGCAGCGGCGATCTTCACGACGGTGAGCTGTTCGGTCTGGTCCAGTCCTTCCGCGACCGCGTTCCCGTTCCCGTCGACGGTCACGGCGGTTGCGCGGCCTTCCGTGCTGGTGTTGCCACCAAGGGTGTAGCGCCAGAGCTCGGACCCATCCGCTCCGGAGTATTTGATGACGACAAACAGGTCCACGGAGTTCGTGCATGGGGCCGGACAGATCTCAGCCGCCACGAAGACGTTTCCGGCCGGATCCACCGCGATGGCGTGGATAAATGCTGGGTCGCTGATATCCGTCCGCCATAAGGTGGAACCGGTGGCGCCGGAGAGCTTCAGTGTCGATCCGAAGCTCGATGCGAAGACGTCCCCGGCTACATCGAGCGCCAACGCGTCGCGCAGACTTGCCAAGAGCGTAAACACGCCGATGTCTCCGAACAGACGCTCCCACCGCTTGCGGCCGGTGGCGCCTTCGAATTTTGCGACGCGTAGTGCGCGACCCCCGCTCGGGTCTCCGTCACCTGCGGCAACCACGTCACCGGCCGCGTCGATCTTGACCGACGTTGCGAGGTCCCCCCCCAGCGAGACCTGCCAACCGAGCGCTGCAGCGGGCAGTAGGAGTCCAAGCGTGCCGGAAAGTACAAACGATGCGAGACATCGCATGCCGCACCCCATTCGCCATGCGCGTCTACCCCCGGCGCTGACTGTGCGTCAAGAAGAATTTCCAGCGCGGGTAAGAAGGCGCCGTCTACAATGGACTGCGAGCGGGAGGCTAGCTCGCCTTCCGCCACTTGATCGAGCAGCCGATCGAGTGGTGCTGCTCGGACGGGGACCGGCGGCCGGCGAGCAGCGCGTCGAGCGCCGCGGCAAGCTCCCGTTGCGTGACCTTCTCCGGCCGCTGCCAGTTGTCGTCGATGCGGCCGTGATAGGCGAGCCTCCGCTCGCGGTCGAACACGTAGATGTCCGGCGTGCACACCGCCCCGAAGGCGCGCGCCACGTCCTGCGACTCGTCGATCAGGTACGGGAAGCCGTACGCCTTCTCGCGCCAGCGCCGGAGGAGCTCCGCGGGCCGGTCGTCGGGATAGTCGGTCGGGTCGTTGGCACAGATGCCGACGAACTGCACGCCGCGCGGCGCGTACTCCCGATCGAGCGCGACGATCCGGTCCTCCACCGCCTGGACGTACGGGCAGTGATTGCAGATGAACATCACGACCAGCACCGGCGCGGCGCGGAAGTCGTCGCGCGCGTGCACCTTGCCGTCGACCGACGGCAGCCGGAAGTCCGGACACGCAGCGCCGGGGGCGATCTCACGACTCTCGGTGAGCGCCATGGGATCCCAGCTAGCGCCCCACCCGGCGCGAGGCAAGGCCGTCAGCCGAGCCGCAGGGCGCGGAGGAACGCCTCGCCGTAGCGCGCCAGCTTCGCGGGCCCGACGCCGGGCACGGCGAGCAGTCCGGCCTCGTCCGTCGGGCAGGCCGCCGCCATGCGGGCGAGGACGGCGTCGCTGAACACGATGTAGGCCGGTACGCCCTCGGCGTCGGCGAGGGCGCGGCGGAGCACGCGCAGGCGCTGGAAGAGCTCGCCATCGTGCGTCGGAGCGACGTGAGCCGCGGACGCGGGCTGCACCGGCTGGACGAGGTCCGTGAAGCTCGTGCCGCGGCAGAAGTCGCAGACCGCGCCGCACGCCGGGATCGTCTCGTCGAAGTGGGCGACGAGCCGCTGCTGGCGGCAGCCCGGCGCCTCGGCGAGCTCGTACATGGCCACGCTCTTGCGCTGCGCCTCGCGACGGAGCTCGAGGTCCTCGATGCCCTCCTGCAGGCGTCGATGGCCGAGCACGTCGGCCCAGGAGTAGAGGAGCATGCAGTCGCTCTCGAGGCCGTCGCGGCCGGCGCGGCCGATCTCCTGGTAGTAGCCCTCGATCGAGCGGGGCATCTCGCGGTGGATCACGTAGCGGACGTTCGACTTGTCGATGCCCATCCCGAAGGCGATCGTCGCCACCACGACGTCGGCCTCGTCGCGCGCGAAGGCGTCCTGGTGCCGCGCGCGCACGGCGTCCTCGAGCCCGGCGTGATACGGCACGGCGCGCACCCCGGCGCCGCGGAGGAACTCGGCCAGCGACTCGACGTTCTTCCGCGTGAGCGCGTAGATGATGCCGCTCTCGCCGGCGCGCCGGCGGACGTAGGTCAGGAGGTCCTTCCGCGACCCGCGGCCGTCGCCCTTCTTGTGCGCGGTGAGCACGAGGTTCGACCGGAAGAAGGAGCCCTTGAAGCCGTCGGGCTTCACCATGCCGAGCTGGCGGATGATGTCGCCGGCCACACGGCGGGTGGCGGTGGCGGTGAGGGCCAGGATCGGAACGCCGCCGAGCTCGTGCTTGAGCCCGCGCAGCCGCCGGTAGGCAGGGCGGAAATCGTGTCCCCACTCCGAGATGCAGTGCGCCGCGTCGCCCGCCGACGAGCGACACGCGCACGCCGCCGAGGAAGCTCCGCAGCCCGCCCTCGAGCCCTTCGGGTGCCACGTAGACGAGCTCGTACTCGCCCGCGGCGAGCCGTCGGAGGCGGTCGCGACGGGTCTCCCAGTCGAGCGTCGAGTTGAGGACCGTCGCGCGGAAGCCGTTGCGCGCGAGTCCGTCGACCTGGTCCTTCATGAGCGAG
>VBLD01000332.1:2979-6076 GCA_005879205.1 Deltaproteobacteria bacterium | reverse complement strand
CGCAGACGCTGCTCGGACGCGGCAAGCTCTTCGCCCCGGGGCACCGGGCCGCCGACATCGAGCAGGCGTACCGCGAGGACCCGGCCCGACTCGCCGCCTACAACCTCGAGGACGCGCGCCTCGTGCTCGCCATCCTCGAACGGACCGCGCTCGTCGAGCTGGCCGTCAGGCGGAGTCTCCTGACCGGCATGCAGGTCGACCGCGTCGGGGCGTCGATCGCCTCGGTCGACTCGCTCTACCTCGGCGAGCTGCGCGCCCGGGGGCGCGTGGCACCCTCGGTGCGAGCCACGGCCGAAACGGAAGACGCGAGCATCGTGGGCGGCCTCGTCCTCGACTCGGTGCCGGGACTCTACCGCAACATCCTCGTCTTCGACTTCAAGAGCCTGTACCCGAGCATCATTCGGACCTTCAACATCGATCCGCTGACGTACGTCCCGCCCGAGCGACGCGACGGCGATGTCGAGCTCATCCGCACGCCGGGCGGCGCCGCGTTCCGTCGCGAGTCCTGCCGGGGCTCGTCGCCCGCCTGGGCGCCGAGCGGGCAGCCGCGCGCGCTCGTGGCGACGAGGTGGCGGCGCAGGCGATCAAGATCCTCATGAACTCCCTCTTCGGCGTCCTCGGCTCGCCGGCGTCGCGGCTCTTCTCGCCGGCGGTGGCGAACGCCATCACGACGGCCGGCCAGCACGTCATCCGGCTCGCCGCCGGGGCGGTCGAGCGCCGCGGCCACCGCGTGATCTACGGCGACACCGACTCGCTCTTCGTCGACGTCGGCGAGCCCGACACCGCGCGCGCGGCCGGCCGGGCCGAGGCGCTGCGCGACGGGATCGGCCAGGACGTCGCGGCGGCGCTGACGCGCGAGTTCGGCTGCACGAGCCACCTCGAGCTCGAGTTCGAGAAGGTCTACGCGCGCTTCTTCATGCCGGAGATCCGCGGCGGCGCGACGGGCAGCAAGAAGCGCTACGCGGGGCTGGTGGCGGGAGCCGCGGGCGAGACGCTCGAGATCGTCGGGCTCGAGGCCGTGCGGCGCGACTGGAGCGAGGTGGCGCGCCGCTTCCAGCGCGAGCTTCTCGACCTCGTCTTCCACGACCGCCCGGTCGCGGAGTTCGTCCGCCGCTTCGTCGCCGATCTGCGTGCGGGCCGCTTCGACGCCGAGCTCGCCTACCGGAAGGCCATCCGCAAGCCGCTCGCCGAATACACCAAGACGACGCCGCCGCCCGTGAAGGCGGCGCGCAGGCAGGCCGGCGCGATCGGCTGCATCGTCACCTATGTCGTGACCCGCGCGGGACCCGAGACCGTGGGTGAGACGACCGCGCCGCCGGACTACGAGCACTACGTCGGGCAGCAGCTGAAGCCGATCGCCGACGCGGTCCTCCGCTTCCTCGACGGCCCCGACTTCGACGACCTCGTCGGCGCGCGCCGCCAGCTCTCGCTGTTCTCGTAGCCGGTCAGCGAGCGAGCGCCCGCCGCGCCGTTTCCCGGCCCGCGTACGCCCCGATGTCGAGCACGGCGGCGGGCGCCTCGAGCGTCGACGAGGCGAGGTAGAGCCCGTCGATGCCGGCGACCTCGAGCCCGTGCCGCACGATCGGCGCCCAGGCCCAGCTCATCGACTGCGGCGCCGTGACGTACTGGTAGGCGCTCCACTCGAGACAGGCGTCGAGGTCCGCGTAGAAGTGATGGAGATACGCGATGGCCTCGTCGAGCACGGCGCGCGCCGCGGTCCACGGCTGGCCGGCCGTCGAGCCGCCGCGGTAGAAGCGTGCCATGACCAGGGCGAGGAGGTGGCGGCCCGGCGGCGCCGCGCGCCGGCTGGTGAGCGACGTGATCTGGTAGCCGCCCCGATACGTCCGCTCCGGCCCGGCGAGCAGGCGGTTCCAGCCGGCGTGGTCGTCGGGCTGTCCGGTGAGCCGCAGCGCCGGCAGCCGCCGCAGACCGGCCTGCCAGCCGACGAGGTCGGCACGATGCGCGCGGAGCTGCCAGGCCGCGGCGACGAGATCCGCGGGGAAGAGCCGCTCGTCGATCAGCTCGAAGTTCTCCCACACCGGGTAGGTGCTGATCGCGACGGGCGCGCGCACCTCGCGCACCAGGTTCGTGCGATCGACGGCCACCGCGCCACGGACGCCGCCGCCCTCGACGACGATCTCTACCGGCTTCCAGCCGAGCGCGATCTCGCCCCCGGCGGCGCGGATGGCGCGCGCCCAGGGCTCGATCAGCCCCTGCATGCCGCCCACCTCGTCGTCGTCGGGGATGCAGGGGCCGCCCGCCGACCGGCGGCGGAGGAACTGCATGAAGCGGCCGGCCGACGCCTCCTCGGGATGGCTGTGGAAGACGACCGCGGCCATGAGGAGCACCGCACGGCGGACCGCCGCGCTCGCCGTGTGAGCCGCGAGCCAGGCGTCGAGGGTCGCGGGGACGGCGGCCGTCATCTCGGCCGGCTCGGCGCCGGCGAGGCGATCGACGAGCGCGCGGAGCTCCTCCGCGTCCTCCTTGCCCGGCGCGAGCGCGGCGCACGCCATGGCGAGAAGTCCGGCGGCGCTCCAGTCACCACCTGTGGTGACCTCGCCCGCGGGCAGGTGGTGGACGCGCAGCGGCGACGTCACGCGACGGAGCGTGACCTCGACGCCGGCCTCGCGCGCTGCCTCGACGCCGTGGTGCCAGGCGACCTGGCAGTCTCCGACGTCGTGCCCGTCGCGGTGACCGAAGTCGATCCAGTAGCCGTCGCGCGGGACGCTGCCGCCGCGTCCGCCCACCGTGTCGGCGTGCTCGAGGACGACGACGCGCTTGCCGTGCCGGGCGAGTATGGCCCCCGCGACGAGGCCGCCGAGCGCCGAGCCGACGATCACCGCGTCGGCCTGACCCTCGCGCCGCTCCATGGCGGCCGGAGGCTCGCACTCGCGGTCGCCGGCTGTCAACCCGGCATTTCGCGGTACGCCAGCGTTCAGACCCCGGATGGCTCGAGGACCAACCGAACGCCACTCCAGATCTCGGCGAGCCTCGGGCGAGACAACCGTCCCGCAACAGACCCGATGTCCATTCGATCGATGGTTGCGATCTGCGTGACGTTGACGACCGAGGGGCGCGGCAAGCCACCCTCTCCCTT
>VBLD01000332.1:0-2960 GCA_005879205.1 Deltaproteobacteria bacterium | reverse complement strand
GGCAAGGCACCGTACTTCGGGTTCGAGGTGACAGCCGCCACCACGGTCGTGCCGATTCGCTTGCGGTTGAAACGATCGTGCTGGAGCACTACGGCGGGCCGCCGTCCCGCCGGCGCCGAACCGCGGGCAGGCGGGAGACTCACCCATACGACGTCGCCTTGCTGGATCACCATCCGGCGCCGGCGGTCGGAGCCGAGCGACGGAACGCCCTGGCGGTTTCGACCTGCTCGCGCGCGAGTTCGGGGTCCGAGAAGAGCTCGTCCACCTTCCGTGAGATCTCGGCATCCGTCTGGGCTCCGGCCACTCTGGCGAGGACGCGCGAGATGAAGCCGCTGCGGGTCATCCGCCGGCGCTTCGCGGCCCGGTCCACCTGACGCATCACGTTCTCAGGGACGGAAATGGCGATCTTCCTGGCGGCCACGTAGCATCTCCTCCACGTCGGAGTATTCCATCGAGGGAATACCGTGGCAAGCTCGAACGCCGGACGATCGTGCGGATCGCCTTGCGGCTCGTGTGCCGCGTGTGTTAGCGCGGCGCATGGACACCGTCGTGTTCGACGTCGCCGAGCGCGTGGCGACCATCACGCTCAACCGCCCCGAGCGGCTGAACGCCATGAACCAGCAGATGCGCGACGAGCTCCGCGCGTGCTGGCAGCGGGTGAAGGACGATCCCGACGTCTGGGTCGCGATCGTCACGGGCGCCGGCCGGGCCTTCTCGAGCGGCGCCGACGTCGAGGCGCTGGCGACCGGCGGGTTCGTCAAGCCCGACCGCTGGCGCGAGCTCGCCATGCACGAGGGGGTGGCGCTCCTGCCGACGCCGCGCCGCATGCGCGTGCAGAAGCCGGTGATCGCGGCGGTGAACGGCGTCGCCGCGGGCGTGACGCTCGACCTCGTGACGGAGGCCGACATCCCGATCGCGTCGGAGCGCGCGGAGTTCGTCGATCCCCACGTCTCGCTCGGCTACGTCTCGTCGCACGAGATGGTGAACATGGCGCGCCGCGTGCCGGTGGCGGTGTGCCTGCGGATGGCGCTCCTCGGCAAGCACGAGCGCATGAGCGCCCGGCGGGCGTACGAGGTGGGCCTGGTGACCGAGGTGGTGCCGCACGAGAGTCTGATGGACCGCGCGCGCGAGCTCGCCGCGCTGCTCCTGAAGAACGCGCCGCTCGCGGTCTGGGGCACGAAGATGGCGATCGTTCAGGGGCTCGGCCTGCCGATCCCGCAGGCCGAGGAGATCGCCGCCGGCTACCTCGAGGTGGTCGAGCAGAGCGAGGACCACGCCGAGGGGCCGCGCGCCTTCGTCGAGCGCCGCGAGCCGCGCTGGAAAGCGCGCTGAGCGCCGCGGCCGGATCAGCCGACGCGGGGAGCCAGGCGGCGGATGGCCGGCCGGGAGCGCGCGCGCGCCGGGATCCGCGTCGCTCCGGTCAGGATGGCGGACGCCATGTCGATGCGCAGGTCCCACTCCGCCGCGGATGACCACCGGCTACGCCAGGCCGCCAGACCGACGCGGCGCACGGCGCGGCGATGGCGGTCCGGCGTCTCCCAGTCGAGGCCGCGGCACTCGAGGTAGGCGACCTCGCGCCCCAGGCCGACGATGAGCGCCGCCCACTCGCCGTAAACCGCGGCGTCGCGGGCGCGAGAGCGCGCGAGGAGCTGCCGGATCAGCGCCTCGGTGGCGACGAACGACGGGACGAGGAGGTCGATCCGCCCGACGAGCCCGAGGCGCTCGGCGAGCAGCCGGTTCGCGACCCCCTCGGTCGCGTAGAGCGGCACGTGATGCGAGCGATGGGCCTTCTCGGTGCGCCCGAGGATGAGCATCGGGTACCGGCGGGCGGCCCGGAGCGCCGCCGCGAGCTCGCGCGGCGCCCGCCGTACCCAGTGGAGAGCGCGGTCGAAGTCGACGTAGTGGATGCGCGGCGCGCCCGTCGCGAGGGCCCGTCGGAGGGCGAGGCGGTAGAGCGGTCCGCGCCGGTTCGAGGGCGGCGTGCCGGCGTGCGCGCCGGCGCCGGCGAGGAGCGCGGTCACGCGGGCGTCGGTCGGCGGGCTCGTCGCGACGGCGACGCCGCGATAGAGCGCCTGCAGCCAGGGCAACAGCCGCTCGATGTCTCGCCGGAGAGCCCCGGAGACGTCGTGGAGCGTGGCGGCGAGGGCCATCTCCGTCGGCCGGGGTGGTCGGCGGCGCATCGTCTCCGGCTAGGAGACCGACCCGAGACTGCGTCTCGGGTCGGGGACGGACAGCGAGAATGCCGCCCGTGGGCAGCGACCGACGGCGTGCCGCGGCCGGCAAAGCCGGCGCGGCAAACCTTGCCGAGCATGAGCACGCGCGTCGGGAGCGTGCCTCGGCGGCGGGTTGCCGGGCGGGGTGTCCCAACACGCCACGTTGTGTCGCGCCGGCTTCGCCGGCCGCGGCATGACGTTCGCCTCATCCGCCGAACGCCGCACGCTCGCTTCCGATCCCGACCCGAGACACAGTCTCGGGTCGGCTTCCTAGCGCGCGCCGGTGACGATCGTCAAACGCCCTACGGGGTCTGGAGGCAGCGGACCGTCGACTCGATCGTCGTCTGTGCCGCCGAGGCGCCGGCGTGCGCGACAATCGGGACGCTCACGAGCTGCCGAGCGGGTGTACCTTCCGTAGCTGCTCGGCGAATACCGCGGGGTCGGTGGTCGGCAGCTCGCAGCGGCGCCGCTCGCAGACGTAGGCGGTCGGTCGGCCGCCTTGCGCCACCTTGCCTTCGAGCAGCGGCACGAGCGCGGCGACATGCTCGGTGTCGGACGTGACGACCAGCACGCGGTTCGGAGCGAAGATGCTCCGGATGGCGCGAAGAAGAGGCTCGGCGGCCGGACGTCCGCCGGCCGTCACGATGACGATCTCCTTCGGCGTGTCGAGTGCGAAGTCGAGCGCGAGCAGCATCTCGGAAAGGCGGGCCGGTGTGCGGCCGAGGACGTCACCGAACGCGGCGAGCG
>VBLD01000351.1 GCA_005879205.1 Deltaproteobacteria bacterium | reverse complement strand
CCCTCGCCTCACTGGCGAGGCGAGCCAGAAGAGCACGGCGACGACCGCGACCAGGACCAGCGCCTCGGCGGCACCCATCCCCCCGCGCTTATACCCTCGCCCCCGAGGAGGACAACCGTGAAGCCGGGGCGGACACGCGCGCGGCCTGGCTACTGGGCGCCCCGACACTGCGGCGCGTGGGCCGCACGCGCGAGGGTGGCATGCCCGGTGCTCCCGGGGGACGTGCCCGGCATCCTCGGCGCCGTCGACGAGGGCCTCTCGCTCGCCGCCATCGCCGCGCTGGTACGCGCGATGGCCACGCGGCTGCACGTTCAGCCCGGCCTGAAGGCCGAGATCGACCCGTCGCCTGTCGTTCCCGCGTGCTCGGCCGCGTCGACGCAACGTCTACTACGCGGCGACCACGATCCTCAGGGGCAGGAGAGGCTGGGGCTCGACGCGCTCGACCAGGTGCAGCTGCGTGACGCCGACGGGTGGCTCGTCTGCACGGAGAAGGCCGCCCCGGCTGCCGTGGCCGTGCACGTGACGCCGGTCGACACGCTCATCCCCGGCAAGTCGGCGGCTGCCGCGTTCCGTGCGTCCGTCGTCACCCGGGCGTCGTAGGCCTTGCCCTGACGGCTGAGAAACTGCGGGATCGCGATGGCGGCCAGCACACCGATGATCGCGATCACGACCAGGAGCTCGATGAGCGTGAAGGCCGCCCGCCGATTGCGTGCTAGGCGAGTGCGCATGCGGGCACCGAGCAGCAAGGGAGGTGCCAGCGGGGGATCGACCGGAAACGGCCGCCCGGACGGGGACGCCAGCGACGCGCCGGCGTCGCCGCCGCCAATCATTTGACATCCCGACACCCCCGCGGAAACCGCACTTTCCGCACCGTCGTTTGACCGGCCCCGGGCCTTCGTACTAACGCCAGCGGGTGCTGGTTCGACGGTCCGACCATCCCGCAGCAGCGCGCGATTCCCGCAGTGCCGCCACCCACGGCAGACCGCATGGCGTCGCCCCAAGCTCCGCGCGCCCGCTGAGGTTCCGGGCGGCGCCACCCACCGTCGTCGCGCTCTCTTGTCTCCTCCTCGCCCGCTCGGCGCCGGCCGGCTCGCGGCGCTGCGGGGACGACGTCGACGGGCGCGGCACGGCCGTCCCCTGCGCTTGCGGCGACGTGCTGGTCAGCAGCCGCACGCTCGGTGACCGGGACCCGATCACGCAGCACGCGTGCGACGGCACGGGGCTCATCGTCGACCTGCGCGGGGACGCCCCGGCCGAGCTGTCGCTCGCCGGCCGAGCCCTCGAGGGGAGCGGCCAGGGGATCGGTATCCAGGTGACGGGCGGCGGAGGCGGGCTCCACCTGAAGGGACCCGGCGCGGTGCGGGCCTTCGGCGTCGGGATCCAGGCGCTCACCGGCGCGCTCGTCGCCGCCTCGGACGTGCTCGCGGCCGAGAACCACGGCGACGGCTTCCAGGTGGCGGGCGCCGGGTACGTCATCACGCGCTGCGAGGCGGTTCGCAACGGGCACGACGGCTTCCAGCTCCGCGGGCGTGACTTCCGCGTCGAGGGGAATCGCGCGCTCGAGAACGGCCGGCGAGGATTCGTGATCGCCGGGCGGGACGCGGTCGTCGGCGGCGCGGCGGGGAACGAGGCGGCCGGAAACGGCCGCGATGGCCTCGCCGTCCACGGTTCCGGGCACGCCGTCGAGGGTGCGCAGGCCACCGCCAACGGCGGACCGGGCATGCGCGCGCACGTCGTCGAGGGGAAGATCAAGGCGCTGGTCGCGGTCGGTAACCGGGGCAAGGGGCTGCGCGCCGCGGGTCGCGACCTCCTGGTGTCGGACAGCCAGGCGCAGGAGAACCGCCGTGGCGGGATCGACGCGCACGGCACCACGGTGCGCGACGGCGGCGGCAACCGGGCCCGTGACTGCCGCGTGGGGCGGCCGTGCAAGTGAGCCGGCGCCTCGCGCTCGTCGTCGCGGCCGCGGGCCTCCTCGTCGGAGCGCAGCGGGGCACAGCCGGCGCGACCTGTCCCGTGACCTCGGCCTGCTCTTCCACGGCCCCGTTGATCGGTGCCTGCTGCGGCGGCACGACGTGCACCCTCGACGGGACGATCACGGTCAGCGGTCGCGTGTGCGAGCTCGATTTCGGCGCGCGACAGGTGTTGCTCACCGGCCAGCTGATCGTCGGCTCGAACACGCTCACGATCCACGCCGGTGGCTTCCGGGTCAGCGGGACCCTGTCCGCTAACGGCAGCCCGGGCGGCAACGTGATCATCATGCATTCGGCCGGTGGCCGGCTCGAGACGTTCAGCCTCGAGGGACGCGGCAAGATCGACGTCTCCGGCAGCGGCACGGGCGGCGGCACGCTCACGGTGAACGCCGACGGCGACGTGTCGCTCGCCGGCAACCAGGGCAGCACCGTGGTCGCCAACGGCATCGGGTCCGGTTCGACCGCCGGCACCATCTCGATCAGCTCGTCGGGCGGCCCGATCGGCGTCGGCATTCCCGTCGCCGCGGTGGGCGATGCAGAGGGCGCCGGCGGTTCGGTGACGATCGACGCCGGGACCAATCTCAGCTTCACGCCGGACGGCTCGGTCGTCGTCGACGGAGGCAGCGGCGACGCGGGCTTCATCGAGCTCGATGCGACGGGCATGCTCACGCTGCCGAACGGCTCGCGCGTCCAGGGCGATGGGCTGGGCAGCACGGAGGGCGGCGGCGGCGAGATCACGATCAGCGCGGGCTCGATCGACGCGCAGGGCGTCATCGAGACGCGGGGGGGTACGTCCGCCAGCGGGACGGTCGGCGGCGCCGGCGGCAGCGGTGGCAGCATCAACATCGAGGCGACGAGCGGCGCGCTGTCGATGACCCGCGGAGCGGGCGTCGGGCTGTCGGCCGACGGGGCGCTCGGCGGCGACAGCGGTGACATCACGCTGGCGGCCGACTCGCCCACGCACGGCACGGTGACGATCGGCGCGCAGCTGAGCGCGCAGGGATTCGGGACGACGGGACGGCCCGCCAGCGGCGGGTCCGTGGACGTGACCGCCGGGAGTACGCTCACCGTCAGCCGGCTGATCAACGTCGGGGCGCCGGCCGGCGACGCCGGCACGATCGACCTGAGCACGGACCGCGGGGACATCGTGCTGGGCGCGCCCCTCAACGGGATTGCACCCTCCGGCGGCGGTGCCGTCACCGTGGTGAGCGCCCACGACGTACAGGTGAACGCCGACGTGCTGATGCGGAGCACCGCCAACCTCACCCAGGGCGGGCCGGGCGGCGACATCGTCATGACCGCCGACAACGACCTCTCCGTCGCCG
>VBLD01000038.1 GCA_005879205.1 Deltaproteobacteria bacterium | reverse complement strand
CGCGCGGCGGTCAACGAATGCGACCTGCCGGAGACCTGCACGGGCACGACCCCGAGCTGCCCGACCGACCTCGTCAAGGCGGCCGGCACGGCGTGCACTGACGACGGCAACGTCTGCACCACCGACGTGTGCAACGGCACCGCCGGTGCGCCGGCGTGCGTGCACGATCCGGGCAACGCGGGCACCGTCTGCCGTGCGGCGGCCGGCGCCTGCGACGTCGCCGAGAGCTGCACGGGTGGTAGTCCCACCTGCCCGCCCGACCGCTTCGAGTCCTCGAGCACGGTCTGCCGGACGGCGGCGGGAGAGTGCGATCTCACCGAGACCTGCCCGGGCAACGGCCCCGCCTGTCCGCCCGACGCCAAGCAAGTCACCGGCACCGCATGCACGGACGACGGGAACCCGTGCACCACCGACGCCTGCGACGGCACCAGCGTCACCTGCCAGCACGCCGCCGGGAACCCGGGCGCGCTCTGCCGCGCGGCGGCCGGGGCGTGCGACGTGGCGGAGGTCTGCACCGGCGCCAGCAGCAGCTGCCCGGCGGATGCGTTCCGGCCGTCGAGCGTCGTCTGCCGCGCGTCGGCCGGCGACTGCGACCTGGGCGAGTTCTGTCCGGGCAACGCTCCGAACTGCCCTCCCGACGCCAAGAAGGTCGACGGAGCGGCCTGCACCGACGACGGCAACCCGTGCAGCCGCGACGAGTGCGACGGCACGAGCGATGATTGCCGGCACCCGGCGGGGAATGCCGGGACCGTTTGCCGCGCGGCCGCCGGTTCCTGTGACGTGGACGAGACCTGCACCGAAACGAGTACCGCCTGCCCGCCCGATGCGTTCCAGTCGAGCTTCGTCGGCTGCCGCCCCTCCGCCGGCGAGTGCGACCGCGCGGAGAATTGCACGGGCGCGGCGCCGGTCTGCCCGGAGGATGCCAAGAGCCCGCCCGGAACGGCGTGTACCGACGACGGCAACCCGTGCACGACGGACATGTGCGACGGCACGAGCAACGACTGCCAGCATCCGGCGGGGAACGCCGGCACGGTCTGCCGCCCCGCAGCCGGGGACTGCGACCTGGTCGAGACCTGCACGGGAACGAGCGCCGTCTGTCCGGCGGACGCCTTCGAGCCTGCCGACATCGTCTGTCGCGCCTCGGCGGGCGAGTGCGATCCGGCGGAGCTCTGCACGGGTAGCGATGCCGGCTGCCCCGAGGATATCAAGGGGTCGGCAAGCACGCCCTGCGCGGACGACGGTAACCCGTGCAGTCGCGACGAGTGCGACGGCACGAACGACACCTGTCAGCACCCGGCGGGGAACGCGGGTGCCGTGTGCCGCCGCGCGGCCGGTCCTTGCGACGTGGACGAGATCTGCACGGGGACGAGCGCCACCTGCCCGGTAGATGCCTTCCAGCCTGCCTCCGTCGAGTGCCGCCCCGCAGCCGGCGATTGCGACGTCGCCGAAAGCTGCACCGGGGCCGGTCCCGCGTGTCCTCTCGACGGGTTCAAGCCGGCCACCGTCGAGTGCCGTGCCGCGGCCGGTGAGTGCGACGTCGCCGAGACCTGCACCGGCACGAGTGCCCGCTGTCCCTCCGACCTGAAGAGCACGGCCGTCTGCCGCCCTTCAGCCGGACCGTGCGACGTGGCGGCGCGCTGCACCGGCGCGAGCGACGTCTGCCCGGACAACGCCTTCAAGTCGGACGGCGCCGCCTGCGATGACGGCGACGTCTGCACCATCGCCGACGGGTGTCGGGGCGGGATTTGTGTCGGCACGACGCTCCCCGGCTGCTGCCAGGGCGACAGTGCGTGTGACGACGGGATCGCCTGCACCGATGATCGGTGCATCGGGCAAGCCTGCGTGCACGTTCCGCTCGATGACCGCTGCGGGCCGCGCCAGGACTGCGCGGTTCCGGTCTGCGCCCCGAGCGACGCGGCCGCCGGCGCGGAAGGCTGCGTGCTGCGGCCGGCGAACGACGAGGCCTTCTGCACGGCGGCTGCCAGCACGCCAGCGCGGGCAACGCGGACTGTCAGACGATCGCCGGGCCGTTCCGGGCCATCCTCGCCCTCCTCGCCCGGGAGGACGGCCTGCGCGTTACCGTCGCCGCGGCGGCGGCTGCGGCCTGTCCCGCACTCGCGACCGCCGACTCGTGCGCGCTGGTCTCGGGAAAGGGCAGCGTCGCGCCGCGCCTCGTCGCGCTGCTCGATGCGGCTCACGACGACTTCCAGGCGGCCAACCTCGCGCTCGGTGGACGGCTTCCCGGCGCCTCGGCGGCGGATGCTCCGTTCCGGAGCCGCCTGGCGCTCGGCCTGCTCGCGGGGACGCCCGGCAAGCTGCGAGCCTTCGTCGCGACCGCGGCCCAGGCTCGCGGTCACCACCTGATGGCGCCCGCCTTCTCACGCGCTCGGCAGACGGAAGCCCGCGCCCTCCTCCGGGCCACGCTCGGGCTGCGCGCCAGCCTTCGCCGCCTCGGCACCACCCGGCGGTCGTTCGCGCGCTGATCACGTCGCGCGCATTTGCCGTCCTGTCGCCGTCGGACTAGTTAAAACTGTCGTCCAGTCTCGCCGGTCGGCACGGTCGCCGGCTCGTTCGCCGCCGACTGAGGGGAGGGGTGTCGGGGATGTTGAGCGCGCTGAAGCAGACTTTCGCGTCGGGCGGCTTCCTGCCACACGGCCACTGCTATCTCTGGAAGCCTGCCCTGGTCTGGCTTCACGTCGCGTCGGACGTGCTGATCGGCGTCTCCTACGTCGCGATCTCGGTGACGCTCGCGTATCTCGTCAAGCGCATCCGCGACATCCCGTTCAACTGGATGTTTCTGGCCTTCGGCCTGTTCATCATCGCGTGCGGGGTGACCCACTTCATGGAGGTGTGGACGCTGTGGACGCCCACGTACTGGCTGGCCGGCGACCTGAAGGCCCTCACTGCATTCGCTTCGGTCGCCACTGCGCTGCTGCTTCCACCGCTCGTGCCGCGCGCGATCGACCTCATGCGCGACGCGCGCCTCGCAGAGGCCCGGCGCATCCGTCTCGAGACCGCCAACCACGAGCTTGCCGCGCTCTACACCAAGGTCAAGGCCCTCGACAGCCTCAAGACCCAGTTCTTCGCCAACGTCAGCCACGAGCTGCGCACCCCGCTCGCGCTCGTGCTCGGGCCGACCGAGAACCTGCTCGCCTCGCCAGCGCTCGGTGAGGCCGAGCGGCGGGACATCGAGGTCGTCGCCCGCAATGCCCGCACACTTCTCCGGCACGTGAACGACCTCCTCGACGTCGCCAAGCTCGAAGCCGGCAAGATGGCGACGCACTACGCCGAGGTCGATCTGATTCGTCTCGTCCGACGCGCGGCCGGTCACTTCGACGGGCCGCCGAGCGCGGCATCGCGCTCGTGGTCCAGGCGCCCGAGTGCGTGCCGGCCGAACTCGACCCCGAGAAGCTCGAGCGGATGTTCCTGAATCTCCTCTCGAACGCCTTCAAGTTCGCCCCGAGTGGCGGGACGGTTCGCTGCTTCGTCGCGGCCGACTCGGAGCGGGCCACGGTGCACGTCCTCGACAGCGGCCCGGGCGTGCGGCCCGAGCTGCGCGAGGCCATCTTCGAGCGATTCCGGCAGGGCGAAGAGGGCGCGGGGCGTCGCTTCGGAGGCACCGGCCTCGGCCTCTCGATCGTCAAGGAGTTCGTCGAGCTGCACGGCGGGACCATCGCGGTCGGCGATGCGCCCGGAGGGGGGGCGGCCTTCACGGTGTCCCTGCCGCTGAAGGCACCGCCCGGCATCGAGGTCCGACGTGCCGCACCGGAGGATGCCGACGTCCAGGCCATCGCGCGGCAGGCGCTCGAGGAGCTGAGGGCGCCGCTGGACCAAGCCGTCCCGTCCGCGACGGGGCGCGGCCTCGTGCTCATCGTCGAGGACAATCCCGAGATGATGCGCTTCATCGCCGCGACGCTCGGCGACGAGTATCGCATCGCAACGGCCCGCGACGGTGGCGAAGGCCTCGAGCAGGCCCTCGCGCTCGGGCCCGACCTCGTGTTGAGCGACGTGATGATGCCCGGGGTGAGCGGGGACGAGCTGGTGCGCACCATGCGGGAGCGCGCCGAGCTGGACGCAGTGCCGATCGTGCTGCTCACCGCCAAGGCCGACGACGAGCTCCGCGTGAAGCTGCTCCGCGACGGCGCGCAGGACTACGTCATGAAGCCGTTCTCGGCCGAGGAGCTGCGCGCGCGGGTGGCGAATCTCATCAGCCTCAAGCGCACCCGTGAGGTGCTGCAGCAGGAGCTGGCGAGCCAGCTCCGAGACCTCGAGCTGCTCGCCAGCGAGGTGACCTTCCGCAAGCGGGAGCTCGAGCACACCCTCGAGGCCATGCGCGTGGCACGGGCGCAGGCGGAGCGCGCCAGCCAGGCCAAGAGCGACTTTCTCCGGCTCGTCTCGCACGAGCTGCGCACGCCGCTCACGGCCATCCAGACCTACCTCTACGTGCTCGAGCGCGACGCCGGCAAGACGCTCGCGGCCGGCCAGCGGGACATCGTGCGCCGCATCTCGGCGTCCTCGGTCCGCCTCCTCGGTCTGATCGAGTCGCTCCTCGAGTACGCGCACATCGAGACCGGACGGCTGGTGGTCCAGCGCGAGCGCGTCGACGTCCCGGCGCTCGTCCAGGAGGTGGTGAGCGAGATGGCGCCGCAGGCGGCGGAGAAGGGGCTCGAGCTCCGGGTGGCGCCGGCCGGCCCCCTCCCGGCCGTCGAGAGCGACCCGCGTCTCATCCGCCTGATCGTCGCCAATCTGGTCGGCAACGCCATCAAGTTCACGATGCGCGGCGCCGTGGACCTTTCCTGCTCACATCAGGGCGACGTGCACCGGCTCTCGGTGCGCGACTCCGGGCCCGGCATTCCCCCCGACATCCACACGCACATCTTCGAGCCATTCGAGCAGCTCGAGCCGGTGCATCAAAAGCACACGCCGGGCGTCGGGCTCGGGCTCGCGCTGGTGAGGGAGATGGTGCAGGCGCTCGGCGGGCACGTCGAGCTCGAGTCCCGGGTGGGAGCCGGCAGCACGTTCACCGTCATCCTTCCGGCACACGACGCCCACGCCGCAGTTGATCAGGAGCGCGGCCAGGGCTAGGAAAAGTCATGGACTACGTGCGAGACCCGTTTCTGGAGAAGTGGCGGCAGAAGGAACAGGGCGAGGAGGACGTCTACTTCGCCCGGCGCGACCGCGAGCTCATCGAAAGGCTCCGCGAGGTCAATGGTGCGACCGAGCGCCGGCACGTCCAGGAGCTCGTCCGCATGCGCTGTCCGGATTGCGGCGAGAAGCTGATCCGTTCCGAGCGTGACGGCGTCCCGATCGCACAGTGCGCCGCCGGTCACGGCATGTGGATCACCGAGTCGGAGCTCCACCTGCTGGCCGAACGCGCGCGCAGCTCGTGGATCGCGCGCTACTTCTACCAGCCGAAGCCGATCGTCTGAGCCACGGAACGGGCGCGCGTGTCGACGAGGGCGACATGCGAGAACGCCTGGGGAAAATTGCCGAGCAGGCGCCGCTGAAGGCCATCTAGGCGAGGGGCGCCGAGCCCTCGCCGCCATTACCCGCGCGCGGACCGTCGCGTCGTCCCGCGCGTCGCCCGCGCCGCCGGATGCCGCGGGGCAGCAGGAGACGCAGCGGCAGGACACGCTCCCGCCGTCGCTCCGCTTCGAGGCTCCGCACCCTCGCCTTCAATAGATCCGAGAGCGCGATCATGCCGACCAGCCGTCTCGCCTCGCCGGGCTCGACGACGGGCAACCGGGTGAGGCCGGTTTCGGCCATGCGGTGGACCACCGCGCGCAAGGGCTCGTCGGGATGGGCGACGACCGGGTCGCTCCTGACCAGCCCGGAGAGCCGGCGGTCGAGGCCGTCGGCGGCCTGGGTCTCGAGGAGACGCTCGAGATCGCGGCGCGTCACGACGCCGACGAGGCGATGATGCGTGTCGACCACCGGACAGAGGAGCCGGCGGCGGCCCCGTTCCTCGCGCACGGTCTCGAGCGACATCGTGGCCGGCAGCGCCACCACGTCCCGCCGCATGACCTCGCGCACGAAGAGAATCTCGAGCGGGTCGACCGCGTACTCGCGGCTCAGGTGATAACCACGCCGGCTCACCTTCTCGGTCAGGATCGAGCGCCGGAGCGCCAGCACCGTGAAGCCGTGCGCGAGCGTCACCGTGACCAGGAGAGGAAGCAGGACGTCGACGTCGTGCGTGAGCTCCAGGATGAAGATGACGCCCGTGAACGGCGAGCGCATGGTGCCCCCCAGGATGGCGCCCATGCTGACCAGCGGCCAGAAGCCCGTCCCCTCGTCTGGCAGGATCAGCGCTTCGACCCCGCCGAGCGCCCCGCCCATCAGGAGAAGCGGGGCCAGCACCCCGCCCGAGGTGCCGGAGCCGAGGGACACGCTCCAGATCAGCGACTTGACCAGGAGGATGCCAACGATCATCCGCGCCGGCACCTGACCCTGCAGAAGCGCGCCGATGCTGTCGTACCCGACGCCGAGAGCCTCGGGAAAGACGAAGCCGCCGAGACCGACCACCAGGCCGCCGATCGCGGGCCACCACATCCAGTGGATGGGGAGCCGGGCGAAGCCGTCCTCCGCCGCGTACACCGCACCCGTCAGGAGCGCCGACAGCGCTCCGGCGAGCAGCCCGGCGACCGCACAGCCGAGCAGGCCCTCGGGACCGATGAACAGCGGGTGCGGCGGGGTGGCGAACAGGGGGCCGAGCCCGATCAGGTAGCGGCGGGCGGCTGCCGCGGTCGCGCTCGACAGCGCCACGGGAATGAGGCTCCGCGGCTTCCACTCGAAGAGGAGCAGCTCGACGGCGAGCGCCACCGCCGCGACCGGCGAGGCGAAGGTGGCCGACATGCCGCCCGCGGCGCCGGCCACCAGCAGGGTCTTCCGCTCGGCGCTGGTGAGCTTCAGGAACTGCGCGACCATCGAGCCGAAGGCGCCGCCGGTCATGATGATCGGCCCTTCGGCGCCGAACGGTCCGCCGCTGCCGATCGAGATGGCGGCCGACAGCGGTTTCAGGAAGGCGACGCGCGGCTCGATGCGGCTGCCACGGATCAGGATCGACTCGATCGCTTCGGGAATGCCATGGCCGCGGATGCGCTCCGACCCGTAGCGAGCCATGAAGCCGATCACGAGCGCTCCGGCGGCGGGAACCAGCACCACCAGCGCGCCGAGCCGGTTTCCGGCCGGCGACACCAGGGCGAAATCCCAGCGCTGGAAGAAGAAGAGGTTGGTGAAGAGGCCGATCAGCCGGAGCAACGCGAGCGCGACGTACGCGCTCAGCAGCCCGATCGCGATCCCGGCGAGCGAGAGGGGAAGAACGCGCCACGTGGCGGTGAAGTCACCGAGCTCGGCGACGGGCGCGGCAGGCAGGCGTCCACGTGCGCGGGCGATGATCCAAGGAAGCCCCACGCTCAGCGCCCGCCACGCCGCCGTCGTGTCCCGTCGTCCACCAGCTCGCCGAGCGTGCGCAGCAGCGACGGGGCCACCGAGCGCAGCTCGGCGCGGTGCGCGAGCGAGAGGCGCGGCAGCATGCGCTTGCCCCTCGGCGTGAGCCGCACCAGGACCTGCCGGCGGTCGGCGCCGGCGTGGAACCGCCGAACGAGCCTACGCGCCTCCATCCGGTCGACGAGCTCGACGGCGCTGTGGTGACGAAGTTGCAACCGCTCGGCCAGGGCGCCGATGGTGGGCGGCATCCCCGCCGGCATTCCCTTCAAGGCGAGGAGGAGCTGATGGTGCTGCGGCTCGAGGCCCGCGCGTCGGGCAGCCTGCTCGCTGAAGCGGATGAAACGCCGCAGCTGGCAGCGGAACTCCGCCAGCGCATGGTAGTCCGCCGTGGTCAGCCTGTCGCTACCCACACGCGAAACTGTATCGTATCACGATACAAATTGCACGCGGGCTCGGACTCAGGCAGGCTCCCGCAGCCGGGACTGAAGCTCCTTCAGGAACGCCGAGATCGATGTGCACCATCCTACCGCTCCATCTCGATGTAGAGCGACGCTCCGTTGCGCCGCACGAGCAGCAGTGCGCGTCGCGGGCTGGCTGCCAGCGCGCGTCCGAGCTCGGCGGGGGAACGCACGGGGCGACGGTTTGCTTCGACGATGACATCGCCCGCCTCGAGGCCCGCGTCCTCGGCGGGGCTGCCGTCGCTGACGTCGGTGACGACCACGCCGGTTCCCGGCTTGAGCCCGAGGCGTCGAGCATCATCCGGCGCGAGGGACTCCACCGCGAGACCCCATCCCTCGAGGTCGCCGCCGCGCGGCGCCGCCCGGCTCTCGCGCTTGCCCTCGGCCGGCATTCGCTCGACCGTCACGTCGATGGAACGCTCCTTCCCGTCGCGCAGGATCGTCACCGGCACGCGCGTCCCCGGCGGCGTGAGCGCGACCATGAACGGCAGGTCGCGCGAGCGCTGCACGGGGCGGTCGCCCCAGCGTACGATCACGTCGCCGCGCGCCAGTCCCGCCTTGGCCGCGGGGCCGCCGGAGACCACGTCCGCGACCAGCGCGCCCTCGGCGCCGTGCAGCCCGAAGGAGCGGGCCAGCTCGGGGGTTACTGCCTGGACCGCCACCCCGACCCATCCCCGGACGACGCTGCCGTGCTCGCGGATCTGGTCGACCACCCAGCGAGCGAGCGCGATCGGCACCGCAAACCCGATGCCGACGTTTCCGCCCGCCGGACTCACGATGGCCGCATTGATCCCGACCACGCGGCCGTCCTGGTCGACGAGGGGCCCTCCGGAATTGCCCGGGTTGATCGACGCGTCGGTCTGGATGAAGTCGTCGTACGGGCCGGCCCCGAGGAACCGCCCTTTCGCACTGACGATGCCCGCGGTGGCGGTCTGCGTGAGCCCGAACGGATTCCCGATCGCCAGCACCCAGTCGCCCACCCGGAGCGCCTCGGAGTCGCCGAGCGGGAGCGTGGGAAGGGGGCGCGGCGCCTTGATGCGCAGCAGAGCGATGTCGGTCTTGTCGTCGCTGCCGACGAGCTTGGCGTCGAACTCCTCTTCGGTGGCCATGCGGACGCGGATCTTCTCGGCTCCAGCGACGACGTGGTTGTTGGTCACGATGTCGCCATCGGCAGAGATGATGAAGCCGGAGCCGAGGCTTCGCCCGCCCGACGGCGGCTGACCGAAGAAGCGACGCAGGAGGTCCTGCATCGTCTCCGGTTGGCCCTCCTCGTTCGCCGGCCGCGCGACGGTCGAGACGTTGACCACGGCGGGCTCGGCGCGGGCCAGCACGTCGGCGAACGACGGCAGGCGATCGGCCGCCGCGCCGGGACGGGCGACGAGCAAGACCGCCGCGAGCAATGCGACGACGCCCCGCCCTGTGCTCGTCGCGGAGGTCGTCATCGGCGCCACGCGGACACGTGGATCGTCGGCCGGACTCAGGTCGAGTCCCCGGCGAGCTTCAGCTCGACGACGTTGCCCTCCGGGTCGCGCGCGTAGACCGAGAGCCCCATGCCGCGGGCGCCGTAGCGGAGTGCCGGCTCGCCGATCACCTCGACACCTTGCGCTTCGAGGTAGCGGACGACGGCGTGCATGTCGGTGGCCGCGATCCCGAGGCAGATGTGGTCGACGTTGGTCGCGCCCTCCCGGTCGGATTCCGACGACGCCAGCAGGTCGACCATGCTCCGTCCGGCACGGAGCTGGACGAGCCCTATCGCCTCGACCCGGCGCTCCTCGGTGAGGCCGAGGACGCGCGTGTAGAAGTCGAGGGCGCGCGGCTGGTTCCGGCAGCGGAGCACGACATGGTCGAGCTCCTCCACGCGGATCGGCCGCTCGTCGCCGCCCACCTCAACCCTTGGCAGCGGGCTCGAGCTGCTCGAGCAGCCTGGAGAGGTCGGCCGCGTGCTCCTCCTCCTTGGCGAGGATCTCCTCCATCAGTCGCCGCGACGTGGGGTCGCGGTCGCCGAAGTAGCGCGCCATCTCCGCGTACGACTCGATCGCGATGCGCTCGGCGACCAGATCCTCGCGGATCATGTCGACGACGTCCGCCCCGGGACGTACTCGGAATGGCTCCGGGTGAGCAGTCCCTGCGCGTTCAGGTCGGGCTCGCCGTTCAGCTCCGTGATGCGCGTCGCCAGCTGGTCGGCGTGCGTCTGCTCGTCGGTGGCGTGCTCGAGGAACTCGGTGGCGACCGGCTCGGCATGGATGCCGCTCGCCATGAAGTAGTGTCGCTTGTAACGGAGCACGCAGACGATCTCCGTCGCCAGCGCCTCGTTCAGCAGCTTGATCACGGCGTCGCGGTCGGCCTGGTACCCGGCCGTGATCGCGCCGTGCTCGATGTGCTCGCGCGCGCGCCTGCGGATCGTCTGGATGTCAGTGAGGAACGGTTGCTTCTCCATGCCCACAGAGAGAGCGCGATCGGCCGCTCGGCGTCAATTCCCCGAAGCGGTCGGCCGCGCTCCCGTCCCGGAGCCCGATCTCAGGCGGCCGCCCAGTTGCCGTGAAATCCGTAGGGCACGCGATGCGGCAGCCGGACGCGCGCCACCGGCTCGCCGGCGATGTCCTGCGCGTCGAGGATGCAGAAGTCGCTGGTGTCGCGGGCCGCGTCGTAGGCGAGGACCAGCACCCAGCCGTCGTCCTCCGCAGCGGCTTCCGACCGCGGCACGAAGAGCGGCTCGCCCGCGCCGTTGCCGGGGCCGAATCGCCGCTCCGTGACCGCGCCGCGGGCGAGGTCGTACTTGCGAACCGCCGTCCACAGGGGCTGCGCCCCGTCGTTCAGATCCGGCTCGCGCGCTGCCATGTATCCGAATCGATGCCGGCGACCGAGCCGCCGCTCGTCGACGCGCGGGAACTCCGCGACGATGTCGTCGAGCGGCGTGGAGGCGACGCCGCCGCGCGCGAGGTCGATGCGCCAGCGGTGGAGGCGGGCGGCATTCTCGTCGCGGTAAGCGGGATCCTCGACCGCCCCGGGGCTCATGAAGTCGAGCCGCCCGTAGCGCGCGACGTCGAGCACGATCGCGTCCCCGTCCTCGTAGGCGTTCATCGGGTGGAACACGTAGGAAGCGTCGGTCTCGAACCACCGCACGTCGGCATTGCTGCCGCCACGCGGCATGACTCCGAGCCGCGTACCGCGCTCGGGCTCCCACGAGAACGCCCCGCCCCGCTCCGCGAGCCCCTCGAAGCTGAACACCAGCGGGCAGAGGATGAAGATCACGTGGTCCCGCGTGACGGCGAAGTCGTGCATCATCGACGGCCAGGCGACGTCGATGACCTCGCTCCGTACGAGCGCACCGTCCGCGCCCACCACGTGGTACGTGAGGTAGGGCGGGAACGGCGAGTAGCCGAAGAAGAGCATCTCCCCCGTCTCGGGATCGATCTTCGGGTGCGCCGTCATGGGGCCGATGAGCCGGCCGTCGAAGTCGTACTCGCCGACGGTGTCGAGGGTGTCGGGCCGCATGCGCGTCGGGAGCGCGGCTTCCATGAGGGCGAGGAGCCGTCCCGCATGCCAGACGATGTTCGTGTTGCCGGTGTTCTTGAAGGTGGGAACCTCGGTGGCCTGGAACTCGAGGAGCCCGCGGTAGAGCGCGCGGCCCGCCTCCTGCTCCTCCCGGAGCCCGCGGCTCAGCACGTAGCGGTTCCGGTAGACGGCGTGGCCGTCCTCAAGCGTGACGGCGTGGATCATGCCGTCGCCGTCGAACCAGTGATAGCGGCCGAGCGGCGCGAAGGCGGGATTGGGACCATTGCGGAAGTAGGTGCCGTTCAGCTCGCGAGGAATCTCTCCCGCGACCGCGAGGTCCCGGACCTCGCCTTCTCCGCGCCAGGGCGCGAAGTTGCCCTGGAGAAAGGTATTGGGACGCGAGTCGTTCGCCATGGGCGGCCTCCTATGAGGTGAGCTGGGTGGTCAGTTGATTGAGCATCGCCTCGCGCACCAGTGTCACGGCCGGTGCGTCGGACTTCCAGAACCCCGCGATCAGCAGCGAGGTGACGCCGTGCACCGCCGACCAGAACGCGGCGGTGGCGTCCTCGACCGCCGGCACCAGGCGCCCGGCCGCGGCGATCGCGGCCACCCGTCGCCGGAGCCGATCGTAGGACGCGAGCGCAGCCGGCGTCGGCCGCCGCGGCATCGAGCGCTGGAACATGAGCCGGTAGTGCGACGGGTGCGCCAGCCCGTATTCGACGTAGCGATCGAAGCCCCAGCGCAGTGCCTCGACCGGGTCGGCGGGCGAACGGCGGCGCGTGAAGGCACGGTCGAGCTCCGCGAAGCAGGCGTCGACCAGACGGTCGAGGAGAGCACCCTTGTCGCCGAAATGATGATAGACGGTCGGCGCGGTCACCCGGGCCCGGGCGCACAGCTCGCGGATCGAGAGTCCCGCCTCGCCGCCCTGCGCGAGCAGCGCCTCGGCCGCAGCGAGGATCGCGCGACGGGTCGCGGCCGATCCGCCGTCGCGGGCCCGGAGCAGCGCCGGTGCCGGCATGGGCCTCCTATAGCGCCGTTATAGGAGTACCGTCAATGCCCCTCGTCCGGCCGCGGGTCGTGGCCGCGAGGGCGGGCCGATTGCACTTCCGACCGGCCCTGTTACGTGTGAGGCGCCATGCGCCGCCTGGCCGCGCTCGTCGCCCTGCTCGCGGCGCTCGCGCCGCTCCGCGCGTCCGCGGTTCAGCTCGAGGAGCTGGATCTCGCACGCAACTGGCGGCTGCGGGCGCTGCGCTTCCGCGGTCCGGCGGTCCTCCGGCGCGCCGAGCTCCGCAAGGCGATGGTCACCAAGCCGCGCCCATGGTTCGCGGTGTGGCGCGCGCGACCCCTGTTCGACCCGGTCGTGTTTCGCACGGACCTCGACCGCATCCGCCAGCTCTACCGCAGCCGCGGCTACTACCACGCCCGCGTCGCGTACGACCTCGAGCTGCCGGGCGCGGGCGACGCGCTGGTCGCGGTCGTCTTCATCGAGGTGGGCAAGCCCGTCACGGTCGCCGCAGTCGACGTGACGCTCGCCGGCGCCGAGCTGCCGCCCGACGAGCGGACGCTCCTGCTCGACCATCTCCCGGTGGTTCGCGGGCGCGTCTTCACCGAGGAGGCGTACGGCCGGGCGGACACCTATCTCCG
>VBLD01000350.1:6682-12353 GCA_005879205.1 Deltaproteobacteria bacterium | reverse complement strand
GTTCTCGACGAGCTCGCCGACCGCGCGCACGCGCCGGTTGCCGAGATGGTCGATGTCGTCGATCTGGCCGATGCCGTTCTTCAGCAGGATCAGGTAGCGGACCACCTCGAGGATGTCTTCGCGCCGCAGCGTGCCCTGGTCGAGCGGCACGTTCAGCTTGAGCTTGAAGTTGAGCTTCAGGCGCCCGACCCGCGAGAGATCGTAGCGCTCGGGGTTGAAGAAGAGATTGTTGAAGAAGGCCGTCGCGGTCTCGGGCGTGGGCGGGTCGCCGGGACGGAGCCGCCGATAGATCTCGAGAATCGCTTCCTCCGGGCTGGCGATGCGATCCTGAAGGAGCGTGTTCCGGAGCGAGGGCCCGATGTGCGAGTCGTCGAGGAAGAGAACCTCCACCTTGCTCACGCCCCGCTGGCGGAGCAGCTCGAGCTTCTCCTCGGTGATCTCCTCGTTGGTCGCGAGCAGCATCTCGCCGCTCTTTGCGTCCTTGACGTCGCGCGCGGACACCCGCCCGATCACCTCTTCCAGCGCGATCGGGATCTGCGTGACGCCGGCCTGCTCCATCTGCCGCAGCGCCATCTTGGTGAACTTGCGACCCTCCTTGACGAGCAGCTCGTTCGACTGCGGATGGCGGATGTCGCGCGTGGCCTTGACGCCCATCAGGTGATCGGCGTGGAAGAGCTTGGCCGCCTTGCGGCCCTCGAGCACGACCGTGTCGCGACGGTAGAAGTAGTTGAGGAGGTCCTCGGTGGTCATGCCGAGCGCGCGCAGAAGAACGGTCGCGTGGAACTTCCGGCGCCGGTCGATGCGCACGTAGAGGATGTCCTTCGGGTCGAACTCGAAGTCGATCCACGAGCCGCGATACGGGATGATGCGCGCGGAGTACAGGAGCTTACCGCTGGCGTGCGTCTTGCCCTTGTCATGGTCGAAGAAGACGCCGGGCGAGCGGTGGAGCTGAGAAACGATGACCCGCTCGGTCCCGTTCACCATGACCGTCCCGTGCCTGGTCATGAGCGGGATCTCGCCGAAGTAGACCTCCTGCTCCTTCACGTTCTTGATCGAGCGCACGCCGCTGTCCGGGTCGACGTCCCAGATGACGAGCTGGACGGTCACCTTGAGCGGCGCGGCGAAGGTCATGCCCCGCTGATGGCACTCCTCGACGTCGTACTTGGGCTCCGAGAGCGTGTAGCTCACGAACTCGAGCGAGGCGGTCTCGTTGAAGTCCTTGATCGGGAAGACGGACTTGAAGACGGCCTGTAGGCCCTGATCCTTACGCTGCTCTGGCGTGACGTCCTTCTGCAGGAACTCCTCGTACGAGCGACGCTGGATCTCGATGAGGTTCGGGATGTCGATGATCTTCTTGATGCGGCCGAAGGTACGGCGCGCGCGAAGGTTGTTCGGTACGTGAGAGGTCTGAACCAGGTGAGTGCTCATCAATAGGTCTCCACTGAACTCCTACTTGAGCTCGACGGTGCCGCCGGCGTCCTCGATCTTCTTCTTGATCGCCTCGGCCTCCGCCTTCGGCACGGCTTCCTTCAGCGGCTTCGGCGCGCCGTCGACCAGGTCCTTCGCCTCCTTGAGGCCGAGGCCGGTGAGCTCGCGGACCACCTTGATCACCTGGATCTTCTTCTCGCCGCCGCCGGCGAGGACCACCGTGAAGTCCTCCTTCTCGGGAGCCGCCGCGGGAGCGCCGCCGGCCGCCGGACCTGCGGCGGCGACGGCAACCGGCGCCGCGGCCGAGACCCCGAGCTCGGCCTCGAGCTCCTTGACGAGCGTCGAGGCGTCGATGAGGCTCATGTTCTTCAGAAAGTCCTTCACCTGCTCGCGCGTCACTTCCATCGGATCATCACTCCTTCCGGGTTTGGAAAAATCCACTCACTCGCGCGGCTCGCCGGCGGGCGCCTCGTCGGCGTTGCCGGCTCGCTTCGCGAGCGCGTCGACCAGACGGGCCAGGCGCGCTCCGGGCTCATTGAGCGTCCGCAGGAGCTGCGTGGCGGGCGCCTGCAGCAAGCCGAGAAACTGGGCGAGCAGAACCTCCCGCGACGGCAGCGTCGCGAGCGCCTTCACCTCGGCTGCCGGCAGAACGCGTTCGCCGAGCACTGCCGCCTTGATCTCGAGCTTCGGCATCTCCTCGGCGAACTTGACCGCCAGCTTGGCGATCGCCACCGGATCACGGAAGCCGAGGATCATGGCGAGCGGACCCCGCAGCAGCGGCTCGAGCGACGGCCGGCGCGACTCGTCGACGGCGCGCCGGGCGAAGGTGTTCTTCGCCACGCGGCATCGTCCGTCCGCTTCACGGACCGCCTTGCGGAGACGGTTCATCTGCCCCGCCGTCAGCCCGCGGTAGTCGGCCAGCACCGCCACGGTCGCGCGACGGAGATCGCTTTCCAGTTCCTGTATCGTTTCGAGCTTCTCTGCCCGTCTCATCGCGCTCCTCAGGCCGCCGTCGCCCGCACCGCCATGGGATCGATCCGAACCGCCGGCCCCATCGTGGTCGAGAGCGCGACGCTCTGCATGTAGTTGCCCTTGGCGGCGGCCGGCTTGGCGCGGAGCAGGCTCGCGAGCAGCGCGTGCGCGTTCTCGAGCAGCCGCTCGGGGCCGAAGCTTCGCTTGCCGATCGGCACGTGGACGATACCTGCCTTCTCGACCCGGAACTCCACCTTGCCCGCTTTGGCCTCGCGTACGGCCTTGCCGACGTCGAAGGTGACGGTCCCGACTTTCGGGTTGGGCATGAGGCCCCGCGGGCCGAGGATCTTTCCGAGCCGGCCCACGGCACCCATCATGTCGGGGGTGGCGATGGCCGTGTCGAACTCGAGCCACTGCTCTTCCTGGATGCGCTTGACGATGTCGTCGGCGCCGACGTGGTCAGCGCCGGCTTCGGTGGCCTCCTTGGCCTTCTCGCCCTTCGCGAGAACCAGCACGCGCACACTCTTGCCCGTGCCGTGCGGCAAGACGACCGTCCCGCGCACGTTCTGGTCGGCCTGGCGGGGATCCACCCCGAGCTTGACGGCGAGTTCCACCGTCTCGTCGAACTTGGCTTTCCCGTCGCCCGCGGCGATGGTCCGGACGGCCTCTTCCAGGGAATAGCGTCTGCCGCCCGATATCGCTTGCTTTTCTTCGCCATGTCTCGTCGCCTCGCGAATCCGCTACACGACCTCGAGCCCGAGGCTGCGCGCGGTGCCCTCGACCGTCCGAACGGCGGCTGCCAGATCGGCCGCGGTGAGGTCGGGCATCTTGAGCCTCGCGATCTCTTCCACCTGCTGCCGCGTCACCTGGCCGACCTTCTTCTTACCCGCCTCGCCCGATCCCTTCTCGATGCCTGCCGCGCGCTTGAGCAGCACGGCGGCGGGCGGGGTCTTGGTGATGAACGTGAACGACCGGTCCGCATAGACGGTGATGATGACGGGGATGATCAGTCCGGCCTGCGCCTGGGTCTGCGCGTTGAAGGTCTTGCAGAATTCCATGATGTTGACGCCACGCTGGCCGAGCGCCGGCCCGACCGGCGGGCTGGGATTGGCCTGCCCGGCGGGAATCTGCAGCTTGATCTCCGCGATGACCTTCTTCGCCATCCGCCCAGCCTCCCTTCAAGCCTTCTCCACCTGGACGAAGTCGAGCTCGACGGGAGTGGCGCGTCCGAAGATGCTGATCAGGACGCGCAGCTTGCCCTTCTCGGGCTTCGACCACCTTCACCTGCTCTCCTTGCTCGAAGAGAACCTTCGGCTTCGGCTTGACCGCGCCTTCCTCCATCTGGTGCGTGATCTCACGCACCTCTTCCTCCGAGATGGGGGGGATGGAGCTCGGGTCCATACCCCCGCCGAGGAAGCCGGTGACCTTCGGGGTCGATTTGACGATGTGCCAGGTCTCGTTGTTGAGCCTCATGTTGACGAGGATGTAGCCGGGGAAGAACTTGCGGGACGACGTCTTCTTCTTTCCCTTCACGAGCTCAACGACCTTCTCGGAGGGGACCAGGATCGACCCGAAGAGGTCGGGCTTTCCGAGCGAGCGGACGCGCTCCTCGAGCGCTGCCTTCACCTTGTGCTCGTAGCCCGAGTACGTGTGCACCACGTACCAGTTCCGTCCCCCTTCCTCGGCCATCAACTGGGAAGCGTCCGTCGGATGATCACGGACAGCACGAAGTCGACGAGCCCCAAGTAGAGTCCCACGATGACCACGCCGATGATGACCACGATTGTCGCCGCCTGAGTTTCCTTCCGTGCCGGCCAGTGCACCTTCTTGAGCTCCGCCCAGCATTCCTCCAGGAATTCCCGCGAACGGGTGATCGGCTGTTTCAACGACTCGATGACGTTCATTGAATCTCGCGGGTCAGGCAGGATTCGAACCTGCAACCCCCGGATTTGGAGTCCGGTGCTCTAACCGTTCGAGCTACTGACCCCGCACACCGGGGTGCTCCCCGGTCCGTTAGACCTTGCCCTCCTTGTGGACGGTGTGGCTGCGGCACGCCGGGCAGAACTTCTTGAGCGCGAGCTTGTCCGTCGTACGCTTCTTGTTCTTCGTCGTGGTGTAGTTCCGTCGCTTGCATCCGTCGCAGACCAGGGTGATCAGATCACGCATGCGGCTCCCTCCGCGGAGCCCACGACCGGATTCGAACCGGTGACCTCTTCCTTACCAAGGAAGTGCTCTGCCGCCTGAGCTACGTGGGCGAAGCGGGAGACGGGAATCGAACCCGCGACCCCGAGCTTGGAAGGCTCGCGCTCTACCACCTGAGCTACTCCCGCGTCTCGAAATGGAGAGGGGAGGATTCGAACCTCCGAAGGCATACGCCGGCAGATTTACAGTCTGCTCCCTTTGGCCACTTGGGTACCTCTCCGCACCTGGCCTCGTGAATCGTTTGACGCGCGAGCCGATGGTCGGAGTCGAACCGACGACCTGCTGATTACAAGTCAGCTGCTCTACCCCTGAGCTACATCGGCGGGCCGGACGCTTCCTGCCGGCGCCCCACGCTCCCAGCCTTCCCGCGGAACCCTCCTCGGCCGCTTGCAGGCCCTTCAGTACCGAAGCCGAACCCGTAGTGGTGGGGAGAAATCCCCGTTAGATGTCGGACGAAATTTGCATTCCTAACATCGGCCCTAGAAGCTGTCAAGGAATTCCCGGGACTCCGGAGGCTCGGCGGGGGGGCTTGACGAGAGCGTAGAGGGCAATCCCTGCTGCGACGGCCACGTTCAGCGAATCGACCCCCGGGGCCATCGGGATCGAGGTCACGAAGTCACAGCCCCGGCGGACCAGAGGGCGAAGCCCCTCCCCCTCGCCCCCCAGGACGACGACGATCCGTCTGGGCGGCTCCAGTTCCTCGAGGCTCTCGGGCGCCCCGGGGGCAAGGCCTACGAGCCAGTAGCCGGCGTCTTTCAGCGCCGCCATCGCGCGGACCAGGTTGGGGACGCGAACAACCGTGAGCCCAAAGACGAGCCCGGCGGACGTCGCGGCCACCACCCCGGTCACGCCGACGCTGCGATCCTGCGGCAGGACGACACCGCCAAGCCCCACCGCCCGGGCCGTGCGGATGATCGCCCCCAGGTTCCGGGGGTCCTGAAGGCCGTCGAGCAGGAGCGCGCTCCGGCATTCCGGAACGAGCAGGCACTCGAGGGGGGCGTACCGGAACGGAGGTGCGACGGCAACCGCCCCTTGATGATGCGGCGACCCGGCCAGGCGCGCCAGCGCG
>VBLD01000350.1:6036-6647 GCA_005879205.1 Deltaproteobacteria bacterium | reverse complement strand
GCCCCGGGCGCGGGCCACCGCCGCCAGCTCCCGCGCGCGCGAGCCGGGACCGAGGTGGACGCTCGTGACCGGGTGGCTGCTGCGCAGGAGCTCCAGCACCGGGTTGGTACCGTACACGACGAGCGGTCGATCTGCTGTTCGATGCGCCCTCATCCTGCTACCCTCGCCCGATTCCCAGGATCCTCCACAGATACGTCTTCCGGGAGATCGTCCTCCCGTTCGCCTTCGGCCTCGCCGTCTTCACGTTCGTGCTGCTCGTCGCCCGGCTGCTCAAGCTGATCGAGCTGGTGGTGAGCCGCGGCCTCCCGCTCACGAGCATCCTGCGACTCTTCGCCTACATCATGCCGGCGTTCCTCGAGGTCACCGTCCCCATGGCGATGCTGCTCGCCATCCTGATCGCCTTCGGACGACTCTCGGCCGACTCCGAGATGGTGGCGCTGCGCAGCTCGGGGCTGAGCCTCTACCAGCTCATGCCTCCGGTGGCCATCTTCGTCGCGCTGACCAGCGTGGCCACCGCCGGCATCGCGCTCTATGCCCGGCCGTGGGGCAACCGTTCGCTGAAGGCGGCCCTCTACGACATGGCGCGGACGCGCGCGAGCGCCGGCTTGAGG
>VBLD01000350.1:5452-5880 GCA_005879205.1 Deltaproteobacteria bacterium | reverse complement strand
TCCACACGACCGACCCCCGGGGCGGCGCCGAGTACCAGACCGACTTCCAGTCCTACGACGTGAACCTCGACCTGCGTCAGGCTTTTGCGGGTCTCAAACAGCGCGAGCGTGACCCCAAGGAGCTCACACTCGGACAGCTCGCCCGGGTAATCGCCACGAAGCAGGCCGATGGCAGGCCCTACGGTCCGGAGCTGGTCGAGTACCACCGAAAGTTCTCGATCCCGTTCGCCTGCATCGTCCTCGGGCTGGTCGGGGTCCCTCTCGGCATCCAACCCGCGCGGGCCGTCCGTGCGCGCGGCTTCGTCGTGAGCCTCGTCGTGATCTTCGCCTACTACATCCTCCTCTCCGCCGGGCAGGCACTGGCGGAGCGCGGCACCGTCTCGGCAGTGCTCGGCCTCTGGTTGCCGAACATCGTGCTCGCGGTCCTG
>VBLD01000350.1:0-5406 GCA_005879205.1 Deltaproteobacteria bacterium | reverse complement strand
TCGAGCGCATGCAGATCGGGTTCGCGGCGCTCCGGCAGAAGCTCGTCGCACGCCTGGGGGCCGAGGCCTGGCCGTGAGCACTCGCCGGCGCCTCCTCGCACCGGTCGTCGCCCGACACGTGGCCGGGGAGTTCCTGCGCATCTTCGCCCTCGCGCTCGTCACGTTCGTGACGATCTACATCATCGTCGACTTCTTCGATCGGTTCGACGGCTTTCTCCGCCACGAAGCGCCGCCCGGCGCGATGATCCGCTACTTCCTCTTCAAACTGCCCCTCGTGGTGACCCAGGTGACACCGTTTGCCGTGCTCGCCGGGGCGCTCGTGGGCCTCGGCCTTCTCGCCAGACACAACGAGTTCGTCGCGCTGCGCGCCTGCGGAGTGAGTCTCTGGCAGGTGGCGGCGCCGCTGCTCGCGGTGGCCGCCGCGATCAGCGTCGGCGTCTTCGTCTGGAACGAGACATTGGTGCCCGAGAGCGCGCGCCGCTGGCACGCGATCGAGGATCTGGAGATCAAGAAGCGCGGCGTGGCGAGCGTCTTCACCGGGCGCGACGTCTGGTACCACGGCCGTGCGGGCTTCTATAACATCAACCGGGTGGCGCCCCGCCGCGGCGCCCTGTACGGCCTCACGGTCTATCAGCTCGGGCCAGACTTTCGCCTCCGGCGGCTGATCGAGGCGAACGCCGCCCTCTGGGACACCGACCGCTGGCAGCTCGTCGGGGCCCACACTCGCGAGTTCGGCGCGGGCGGGGTCCGCGAAACGCCACGCGAGCCCGACGACTTCACGCTGCCCGAGACCCTCGCCGATTTCCAGGTGGTCTCCGTGGAACCCGAGGAGTTCAGCTACGCCATGCTCCACCGCCAGATCACTGATCTGCGGCGCAAGGGCGTCGACGTGTCGGAGAGCTGGGTCGATCTCGACCTGAAGCTCGCCCTGCCCGCGGCGAGCATCATGATGATGCTCCTCGCCGTGCCGCTCGCCTTCCGTGGCACGCGAGTCACGAGCCTCGCCGGCGGCATCGGCCTCGGGTTTGCGCTCGGCTTCGCCTACTTCGTCGTGCTCGCCTTCACCCGTGCCCTCGGCCAGAGCCACGCCCTACCCGCTGCCGCCGCCGCCTGGTCTGCCAACGCCTTGTTCGGCCTGATCGGCGGCTACCTGGTCCTCGGCGAAGAGTAGTCCTGGGCGGTCCTGCTCTGCGCGCGGGCGGGGATCGGGGGGCATCTGAGGAGAGCAGAGCGCGGCGCAGCCGCGCCCGAGCGCCGCCCAGCCCCGATATCGTCAAGGCACCAGAGCCGGTGACTCGAGACCCGTCGTCTCCGGCAGGCCGAGCAGAATGTTCAGACACTGCACCGCCTGCCCCGCCGCACCCTTCCCCAGATTGTCGATGGCACTCACCACGACCGCGTGCCCCGTCGCCTCGTCCCAGCGCCAGCCGAGCACGCAGCGGTTCGTCCCCCGAACCTCGCGCAGCTCCGGAGGTGGCCCGTCACCGCGAAGGACGACGAACGGTTCCTGCGCATAGGCCGTCTCGAACAGGGAATCGAGCGGCGGCTTTTGGCCCGAGACCCGTACGTACATGGTCGCGAGAATGCCGCGGCTCACCGGAAGCAGGTGTGGCACGAAGAGGGGTGGAGCGGCGGCGCCGGCCAGGGCCAGCTCTTGCTCGATCTCCGGTCCGTGACGATGGGCGGCGATCCCGTACGGGCGGAAGTTCTCGTTCACCTCGGCGAAGAGCTGTTCGACCTTGGCGGCCCGACCCGCGCGCGTAGTGCCGGACTTGGCGTCGATGATCGCCGGCGTGGTGAGCAGCCCGGCCCGCGCGAGCGGGGCGAGGCCGAGGAGAGCAGCGGTCGGGTAGCAGCCGGGATTGGCGACGAGCCGTGCCGGGCGTAGGCGCTCGCGATGGAGCTCTGGAAGCCCGTAGACTGCCTGCGGCAGCAGCTCGGGCGCCGTGTGCTCGCCGTACCAGCGTCCGTAGACGTCAGGATCGTGGAGCCGGAAGTCGGGTGACAGATCGATCACTCGCCGCCCGCGCCGCAGGAGCTCGCGCGCCAGCGGGGCCGCGGCCCCGTGAGGCAACGCGGTGAAGACGACCTCGCCCCTGGCCGCGGCGGCGGGCTCCGGTGCGCCGAGCGTCTCGTCGACGAGACCGGAGAGGAATGGATACACGTCGGACACGCGCTGGCCCCGATACTGCTCCGAGGAAAGGTAGGCGAGCTCGACCGCAGGGTGCTGGGCGAGAAGCCTGAGCAGTTCCACGCCCGTGTAGCCCGTGGCGCCGAGTACCGAGACGGGCGTGCGCGTCGCCGGTTGAACCGCCTCCATTCGCGTACCCTACGCAGCGCGCGTCGAGCGCGCAACGGCGGCTCAGTCAGCGCTTCGAGTACTGCGGCCGCTTACGAGCCTTGTGGCGGCCGTACTTCTTGCGCTCCACCTCGCGCGAGTCACGCGTGATGAAGCCGGCCTTCTTGAGCGGAGAGCGGAAATCGGGATTGGCCTCGAGGAGCGCGCGCGTGATGCCGTGCCGGATGGCGACCGCTTGCGCCGACACGCCCCCACCGCGGACATTCACGTCCGCCCGGTAGCTTCCCTGCGTGGACGTGACCTCGAACGGCTGTTGCACGATCATGCGCGAGGTCTCGCGGCCGAAGTAGCCGTCGAGCGGACGATCGTTGACGACGATCGTGCCGTCGCCCGGCTGCAGGCGCACGCGCGCGACCGACGACTTTCGCTTGCCGGTTCCCCAGAGCACGGTGACGCGATCGGCCATGGCAAATTACCCCACGTCGGGTAGAGGGGCCGGCTTCTGCGCGCGATGTGGATGCTCGGGTCCCGGGTAGACCTTGAGCTTCGTCGCCAGGCGCCGGCCGAGGCGGTTCTTCGGCAACATACCTTCCACCGCTTCGCGGATAAGGCGCGTCGGGTGCTTGGCGAGGACCTCGCCGGCGGTGGCCCGCCGAATGCCTCCCGGATACTCCGTATGACGCAGGTATTCTTTGGTGGCCAGCTTTCGCCCGGTCAGGCGGATCTTGGCTGCATTGACCACCATGGATTCGTTTTGCCGCGCAGCACCGAAGCAATGCGGGACGCGAGTCTCCCGAGCACCTTCCCGTCGGCATCGGCCACGTACCAGCCACGAGCCGCACGTGCGTCCTCCGCGCTCAGATTTCTCGTCATCCGTGTCGTCGACATGCCCGGCTCAGCGATTCGTCTCGAAGGGACGCCCGCCGCGCACGTCCCTTCGCAAATGGCGGGGCCGACGAGACTCGAACTCGCGACCTCCTGCGTGACAGGCAGGCGTTCTAACCAACTGAACTACGACCCCGTGCTTCCTAGGAAGCGTTAGCTAGTAGCGGAGCGCGGGCCGTCTTGCAACTGAAGGGTGATCCCGGGACCGCAACGCGCGCGTCGCAATGCTGCAGCGGCGGAAACCTGCCCGTTGGGGACGATGCTCCCGGCATGGCAGCGGGGGTGCACGTCGGCAAGGCCCGCGGTTTGCGCCTGATCTGGATCCTCGATCTCCCAGAGCTCTTCCGGATAGCGTTCTGGGTCAGCCTGAAGAGTCGCTCAGATCAGTGGTGAACGTGACGATGCCGCACTGACGCGGTAGGTGGTTGCCGAGCATCGCCACCGCGCAATGGCTCCCACGGCGGTCACCGACCGAGGATCAACTGCGCGCCGCAATCGACGCAGAATACCGACTGGTGCCGCCGCGCGGCTGCATGGTTGGACTCGCTGCATGGCGCGACACGAATGCGATCATTCACGACTCCGCCGCACTGCGGGCAATGCCCCACGGGCGCGTTCGCACGTCGATGATTCATGTTGTCGCATGGATTGGCTTGCCTCGATCGTCCCGTCATGTGCTCCGCTCCCTCTGTAGCTGCAGCCGTATGGACGTGGGATCAAGACCGAGGGCCTCGCAAAGGTTCTCGAAGCTGAACGGCCATGCACGATCCGTGCTCGCCAGGTACGCGTTTGCCCGGCGCACCGCCTGAATGTGGGTCGGAGTCCCATGCCGCGGCACTCGTCGGTAGACGGAGCCCCACCGGTCATCGACGGCGGTTTGCAGCACGGCTGCCATCAGCCGTTTGTGCGGTTCAGGTCCCGCGTTGCCACGGCGAAAGTACTGACACGGTACGACGACGGGGATCACTTCGAGCACTGGGCTTCTGCCTCGAGCTGTCCCGCGCGCAGCTCGGCCCAGAAACGTCGGCGCGCCTCCGCTCGACGGATGCTCTCGTGAGTCCCATCTGTCTTCGCGATGGGACGATGCGCCGTGTCTCTTCGGTTCCGAAACGCCGCCCAATGGCGCGCTAGCATCTGGACGAGACGGTTGCGCACGTCAATGGTCTCCTCGCACTAGGTACAGCCGAACCGGCAGTCGCACCCGCGCGAGTGGTGGCGCGGCCGCCGTGATCGCCACGCCGTGCAGGTCGATCAAGTGCCGCTCGCGAGCAACCCAGCGTCGGATGAAGAGCTTACCGCGATCGCCCGTGCCCCAGAGTTTGCCGCTGATGTGGCGACGCGAGAGCCAGATGCTCCTCCCCGCGATCCTGCAGAGCAGGGCTGGCACCGTCGACCTGATGACCCTCACGTCCTGGAACGGTACGAGGTCGTCGGCATCGCGTGTGACCATAGCACGAATCTCCTTTTCGGAGTCCGCGCCGAGCACACGTGGGTAGGGAACGGACGCCCCTGCCAGGTCGCGCTGCGGGGCTCTGAACGGCCTCGCACGCAATGTATCGGACTGGCGATGACGGCGCAATGCGGGTGACCGGAGATATTCGCTCCGCCTGTCTCCGTCCGAGACCGCCTCGCGCCCGAATAGCCTCCGCACGGTTCGAAGGAGCACTGCAAAAAAGGGATATCCGCCCCCACATCGTCCTCCGCTGTGCGAAGGCCCGGTTACCACCCGGACGGAGTCAAGGCAGCACCTTCGTGACGCGCGCATGGGTGTCGAAGTCGTTGAAGCGGTGGGGCCGCAGACGATGTCGCCGCTGATCCAGGCGCTCCTCAAGCTCACCGAGGAGGCCAAACTCCGAGGTCCCGCGATGACGCCGACGGCATCGGGAAGCGGCTGGGCGGGGACGCCGCTTCCCTGGCTCGCCAGGGCATCGGGCGCACGGTAAGCGGGGAATGCTAGTGGGCGGTGGCCGGATCGAACGGCCGACCCCCGGCTTGTAAGGCCGATGCTCTCCCGCTGAGCTAACCGCCCGCGGTGCGCGTCCTCAGTTGAGCGTGTCCTTGAGGGTCTTGCCGGCCTTGAACTTCGCGGACTTCGAGGCAGCGATCTGGATCGTCTCTCCGGTCTTCGGATTGCGGCCCGTGCGCGCCTTGCGAGCCGAGACCGCGAACGTGCCGAAGCCGGAGATGTTCACCTTGTCACCGTTGCGGAGCGCGGCGACGAT